>JAHZIE010000118.1 GCA_019419895.1 Clostridiales bacterium
GCGGAAAAAGCTATCTGGAATATATCGACCGGCTTGTCCGTTTCGCGTATTTTTCTTCCAGCAAGGGAAAAGAAAAGCAAGACGCGGTGGATTTCATTTGGTACCTCTGGTGCGGGCCAAAATCTCCCCTTTTCGGCAAAAGCAAGCTGGCTTGCTTTGAGCGGTGCTTTCTCAACGATGAATCTGTCCAGAAGGAAGAGATGAACAATTATTACAGCCTGATTGAAGAACAGGAAACCTGTGAAAAAATCCTTGCTGAATTCGGCCTGGATCCAAAGCATTCTTACATCATCAATGGTCATGTCCCAGTCAAAATAAATCAGGGGGAAAGCCCTATCAAGGCCAACGGCAAGCTGTTTATCATTGACGGCGGCATCTCTAAGGCCTATCAGGCACGAACCGGAATCGGCGGCTATACCTTTATTTCCAATTCCCATTATCTTGCCCTTGCCCAGCATCAGCCCTATAGCGCCAAAGGAGACCGGGCCGATATTCAAACTTCCGTTATGGTGGTGGAGCACATGAAGAAACGAGTGACTGTGGAGGATACCGACGAGGGAAAGGAAATCATGTCCCAGATTGAAGAGCTGACCGCCCTCTCCAACGCCTACCGTGACGGTCTCATCAAGGAAAGAAACTAAGCAGCCGGCCTTCCTATTTCCCACCTTCCGTTTTTTCACATTGATGCGCCCGCGCCTCTTCCAGCAGTTTTTCCCTGCTGTTAGGCACTCTATCCTCTATCACCTGATTTAAAAGCCATTGGAGCGATTCTCCGATGGCTTTTCCTTTTGGAATTCCAATTTCCAGAAGGTCATTGCCGTTTATCCGCAAATCCTTCTGCTGAAAGCATTCCCCCCGACGTCTAATCTCCGTCGTCAACGCTTCGATTCTTTCCAGCCACACTATATTTTCTTGAAAATACGCGGGGCTTTGTCCAAAGATGTCCGCCCGCTTGATCTGCAAAAGAAGGGGAAAACGCTCGCCATACCGGTTCATTGCCCGCTTTACCGCCCGAGAATTGGGTTCTAAAAAGAGGTTGTGCTCCTCAACCAGCTTTACTACCAGCTCCTTTGTGGCCTTATCATACCGGAGCCGTTCCAAAGCAGGAGCTGTCATTTCCGCCCCTCTTTTGGCATGGCCATAAAAGTGGCCGATTCCGTTTTCATCCATTGTAAAGGTAGATGGCTTACCCACATCATGAAATAGGACGGCAAGACGGACGGTCAGATCCATTGGACTCTCTTCCAGGGCTCCAAGAGTATGCTCCCATACGTCCCTGTCATGATGGGGATTTTTTTGATTAAATCCCACCATAGGGAGGAGCTCAGGGAGGAACACCCCGATCACATCTACATATTCTCTCAGGACGGAAACTGCGTTTTTTCCTATCAGCAGCCGATCAAGTTCAGCGGCGAGCCGTTCCGCGGCAACGTATCGCAGGGAATCCTTTTGGCAGTGAACCGCCTTTTTTGTCTCCTCCTCAATGGAAAATCCCAATTCTGATGCAAAACGCAGTCCTCTCAGAATTCTCAAGGCATCCTCCTGAAATCTTTTTTCCGCCTCTCCCACGCAGCGGAGCCTGCCGTTTTTCAAGTCCTCCAGTCCGCCCCAATCGTCGAACAAACCCAAATCCGGATGACAGGCCATCGCATTCACAGTAAAATCCCTGCGTCTTAAATCCTCCTTAAGGCTGTCTGTGAATGCGACTGAATCAGGATGCCGCCGATCGGAGTAGTTCCCCTCTATTCGGAAGGTGGTGATCTCCAGAGGCATATTTTCTCTCAGCAGGGTCAAGGTACCATGTTGGATTCCTGTTTCCAGCAGCTTCTCACCCGAAAACACCCTCTTCATTTCCTCTGGGGAAGCGCTTGTTGCAATGTCCCAGTCCTTTGGCGTCCTTCCCAGCAAGGCATCCCTGACACAGCCTCCAACAGCATACGCCTGATATCCCCTTTCTTCCAATCTCTGAATGGCCCATAGGACCGGCCGCGGCATGGTGATTTTCATTTCATTTTCCTGCCCTTTCCTTCTCTTTTGTTTTTATTATAAATCATCTTCCTCCGCAGTATAACCCCAGAATTTCTTTTTTGAACAGTATTCTGCAAATTTAACATCCATTTTCGTCTCAGCTTTTCCAAAAATCAAAATTTTTATCCATAAATTCTTTGGCTGTAGCTTGCCTCTGCTATTTGTCTTATTTTTCTGTCATAATACTGGAAACGATCTATTTTTATAATCTTCTTATCATACTGGAATTCCGGTATAACAAAAATGATTCTCTTGCCAATCGTTTCGAACAGAAAAAAGCGGGGCTCCCATAAGGGAGCCCCGCTTCCGGCTTTTATGATCGGATTTTTCCACCAGATAAAACTATCTGCAAAAATCTGTTTTATTTTGCCATATCAACATATTGATCAATCGTCTCTCGAGCCTTAGTAATCTGTTCTTGGCCCCATGCAACAATTTCCTGAATTCCAAGATCGTTGCACTGGGAAACCATCTGATCAAAGAGAGCGTCGAATTCTTCATCGGTTTGGGCTTCCATAACCGCCTGCCAGGACAAGGTGGTGACGACACCCTTCACATTGTTCTGAATTTCGGTCAGATCGTCAGGCATAACCTCAATGAAATTCTTCCACTCGGGGTTATAGCACAATGCGTCATTTTCTCTCCAGACCTGGATGGGACGCTCCTTGCCATAAAATTCTTGCCACATGTCAACAATTTTGTTATCTGTCAGCTGAGCTTCTGTATATTCATCTGTTCTGCTATAAGCCAGCGGCACACCATACTTGGAGTGTTCAGTCGCATCGCGAAGGCCCCAAGCCATCCACCAATTGCTGCAGGTCTCTCCAGTGGAGAAAGTATATTCGCCGTTTGCACGCATCTTTTCAACATTCTCAGTAACCAACTGATACTTACCATCCACAATATCCCACAGTTCACCCTGAGGTCCGCTGTACATGGTCAAGCAAGCATCCTCGTCAAACATGAGGTTAATGAATTTAACACAAGCCTCCTGCTTCTCCTTGCTTACAGTAGAGCTGACAAACAGAGGATCAGCAACATTACCAATAACGGTGTCGCTCTGAACACAGGGATGCTGATCATCCCAAATCAAAGGCATATAACCTCTGGGATTTTCACCGTTGACATTGTCTGTTGTATTATAGGCATCACAATAGCTACCCCACATGGAGGACAATGCCTGGCCGCTTTCTCCGGCTTTCGCGTTTGCCACGGCATAAGTCTGAGTAGTGGAGTCCGGATCCACCAGTCCCATACGTTGAGCGGTATTCAGCCATTTCAACGCGTCATAATA
>JAHZIE010000119.1 GCA_019419895.1 Clostridiales bacterium
CAAATATCCCGGTGTCTCTGAAACGCTGATTGATCTTGGAACCTGTTGGAACAGCCGTCTCCTCAGAGAAAAATCTGAAAATATTATCTTTCTCACGGATCAATGCCGCAAGGCACATGAATATTCTCAAAGCCTATGTCAAACAGCCGGCCAGCTTTTACAAACAAACAAAAGGCTTGCCTCCCAGTGTATCAACCGTGAAAAACTTCACCATACCATACAGCGGTATCAAAAAAAGCTTCCAAAACTCGCCACAGGGGGATACGGAAAGGAAAATTTTCGTTTCTTATCCGCCATTACCCCAAATGGGCTGACCTCATTCCCAGAGTCGGTTTCTGAAAATGCCGAAACTATTATCCTTCTGGAGGATGAATACGGGGCGGTCGCACCGGAATTCTTAGACGGGATCCGAAAAGACGCGCTGGAAAAAGGTTATTCCGTCATCTCCCTGCCCTCCCCCCTTTCTCTGGACAATTCACTGGAAGGGCTCCTTATTCCTGAAGCCAATGTTGGTTTTCTAACCATGAACAGTTGGCATCCTTATCACTTTCCGTCCGCAAAAACCATTCACGCAAAACGTTTCCTATCCCAGGAATATCCTCTTTATACCCAACGTCTCCGTTTTGGAAGGAAAATAGCCAGGGAATTACTGCGCTCCGCTTCACTATATTTAAATAAAGCAGATTTGCTTCATAATGAATTGGAGTCCTGTTATGTAAAGGCAATGGACTTTTCAAAAACGGAAGTTCTTTACCATATGCTCAGAGGCGTACTTTTCGAACACACCTTGATGATTGATCCCATGGGCAACTGTCAATTTGTTTAAAACCGCTCACTTTCGTCAGATTCATAATTCAGATTGCAATTTCCTGGAAATCACAAGAATCACTTTATAACTTGTTTCCTAACAACCAAAAATCATGGGGTTGTAACAATTTTTTCAATTCTGTATTTCTCTCTTTTTTAGTTATAACAAGACTGGGAAGAAAGAAGAATAGTTATAAATGAAGTCCCAGACGCCGTAAAATGGTCAGAACCTCATCCCCATTATTACAAGTAATCAATGTAGCTCCCAAGGCATGCACTTGGCAAATTTTCTCTTCATTATTAATGCTAGCACCTACCCAAGGATCCACACCATGAGCACGGAACTCAGAGAAAGCCTCCGTTGTCAGCTCAAATACGCATCCACAGTACATGTAATCATACGGATCCCTTTTTGCATTTCCCATTAGATGTAGCGGGAAATATCCGTGTATTTTATATTTCCCATTGTATTTCTCAAAAATATACTGCAAAAGCTCAGCACTGAAAGCGTTGAAAACGCATCGCGGTCCGTAGCCATATTCTTCTGCCATAGCAATTACCATATCGGCTGTACGGAAAGCACGTTCCTCATTTCCGTCTACCGGATATTCCTTCAGTTCAAAATCGATCAAAAAATCCTGTGGGGCATCCTTGACCAATTCCATAAATTCCCGTAGGGAAGGCACCCTAACCCCTCTAAATTTTTCGCTGAATTTTATTCCGGCGTCCAGTGCCTTCACCTGTTCCAGCGTCATGCTGCGTATAAGTCCACTGCCGTCTGTTGTGCGATCTACCGTATCGTCATGCATCACAACCAACACGTCATCCTTTGTCATGCGCACATCCAGCTCAATCATATCCAGGCCTGCCTCCAGGGCTGCCTGAAAGGAGGGCAGGGTATTTTCTGGGAAACGGGAGGAAAGTCCCCGGTGTCCGGCAACATAAATATTATCTTTGGATTGATTCCACATAAAGCATACCTCTCATTTCATTTACCATCTTTTGCAAATAATTATTAGTTTCAATCTTAAAGTTACACAATCAAAAGAGACAAAACAAAAGATTTTCATTTGTTTTGTCTCTTTACCCACTATCTAATTCATTTTAAACAAGTTCCTTACCTAGTCCGAAAGGCTGTCTCCATCCAAATAAAATAATCGGTCAGAGTCTCCTCCATACAATACTCCGGAAGACTCCAAAGCATGCTGCTTCCAATATTTCTGCGCGGAACGGTAAAATTTCTCCCAAGGCAGGGAGCCTTCGAATGGCTTAGGAGATTCTTCAGATGACCACACCATCCATTCCCCATTTTCCTGGAAAAGCCCATAATAGAAAGACTGCCACTCAACAATACAGACAAACTCATTTCCAGCAGGAGCTTTTCCCAATCCCGCAAGACGGGACTGCTGCGTCTGGGACAGCCCGTCTGGTATGTTCTGAAAAGATCGATCTATCCAATAAGATGTTTCTTCCGACAATTGAAGTTCCTGATTTTCCCCGACATACAACTGGTAGACAGGAACTTTCCCCTTCTGGGAAACTTCTGTCTGGGGGTAGGGAATCCTGGTTTCTTTTTCCGAAGAATCAGGGGAAGCTCCTTCCCTGCAAGCAAAGAAGCTCATAGATATTATCACAGAAACAAACAGGAATAAACCGGATTTCCACAACCGTTTCATCTCTTTCCTCCTGAAGTGTCAAACTAAGCTGTATAGTAGACATGATCTTTCAAATAAGAGGGGGCGTCACCTTCTACCAAAATATCATAGGGAATTGCTATATTATTCTTCCCCCAAGAATTATTTACATACAACGTAATTGTTTGTTCAGAACCCACACCATAATAAACTTGCTTATACCCATGAATTGTTTGAACATGTCCTCCTGTTGCCAATCCTCCCCCATTCGTTCCTAAAGTCAGAGGCCGATTTTTCCCAATTTGCGTTTTTACCAAATTAAAACTATATGAACTTGAGCCAACACTAGCAGAGTAGCCGCATTCATATAAGTAAGTATTTATTCCATTTTTCAAACTTGACAGGGAAACACCTGTCCCAGTATATCTGGCAATTCTTTGAATTTGTTCTGTTGGCGTTAATGAAGCGCTGGCATATATCAAATTCCGATATTTAAGCATATTGTATGCTGACGTTGGTCCGCAATAACCATTTATCCAATCAGTTGCTAAGCTGGAAGTAAGATATTTGGAATAAGTTGCGGATTTACGATTTTGCAATTTATTTAATTTATCAATTTTTTGATGTAAATCAGACAATGGTTTTTCTTCACGAACCGCATAAAATTCCTTAGCCTGTTTATTCAGTAACGAAGAAGAAAATAGTTTAACTGGAATTCGTTCACCAGAACACAT
>JAHZIE010000012.1 GCA_019419895.1 Clostridiales bacterium
AACCCTCTCTCAGGCGCCCCGTTTTTTGCGGCCTAGTTATAATACCACCTTTCTCTCTCCCTGTCAATCCCTTTCTTCCCCTTTTTTCGACTTTTTTTATTTCCCGGTTATTTTTCAGCAGAGGATATAGAAATTGCCGGAGTATAAAAACACCTCCGGCAATTTGTAACATCCTGTGAAATCGCGTCTTTTTCTATAGCACTTTGCTTAAGAAGTCCTTGGCGCGTTCTGTTTTGGGAGCGGCAAAAAATTCCCTCGGCGTATTCTGCTCCAGGATAACACCGCCGTCCATAAACATTACACGGGTTCCCACCTCGCGGGCAAAGCCCATTTCGTGGGTTACCACCACCATTGTCATCCCCTGCTTGGCCAATTCCTTCATAACATCCAAAACCTCCCCGACCATCTCGGGATCCAGCGCGGAAGTGGGCTCGTCAAAAAGCATGACCTCCGGCTTCATGGCCAGAGCTCTGACAATGGCGATACGCTGCTTCTGCCCACCGGAAAGCTGGGCGGGAAAAGCGTCGGCTTTTTCAGCCAGCCCAACCCTTTTCAAAAGGGTCATAGCGGTTTCTTCCGCCTCCTGCTTACTCATCAGCTTCAGCTTCACAGGGGCGAGAGTGAGGTTATTTAGAATATTGAGGTTGGGAAAAAGATTAAAATGCTGGAACACCATTCCGACACGCTGGCGCATCTTATTGATATCGACCTTTTTGTCGGTAATGCAGACATCATCAATATAAATGTTGCCCTGGGTGGGAGTTTCCAGAAGATTCAGGCAGCGCAGGAAGGTGCTTTTCCCCGAACCGGAGGGCCCAATGATAACAATTTTTTCCCCTTGGTCAATATGTTCGGTAATCCCGTTGAGCACCTTGAGTTTTCCAAAATCCTTATGCAGATCTTCTACCCTAATCATTTTTCATCCTCCTCTCCACATATTGGAAGAGTTTCGTCAGGAGCATTGTCATGACAAGATAGATCAAGGCGACGGTGATCAGCGGCACAAAAGCGTCAAAGGTGCGGCTGCGGATGATATCCCCAGCCTTGGTCAAATCCTCTACCGCGATATAGCCGACGATGGCGGTTTCCTTAATCAGGACAACAAATTCATTAACATAGGCGGGAAGGATGTTTTTGACCGCTTGAGGAAGGATAATATGAGTCATCGTCTGATTTTTGGAAAGCCCCAGGGAGCGGCCGGCCTCCATCTGCCCCTTATCCACCGCCTGGATGCCGGCGCGGATAATTTCCGCCACATAGGCGCCGCTGTTGAGCCCAAAGGCAATGACGGCAACCAGCGTTTTGTCAATGTTCACCGACCCGAATATTACAAAATAAATGATCAGGAGCTGCGTCACCAAGGGGGTGCCGCGCATTACGGTGATATAGACGGAGGAAATTCCCGAGAGCAGCTTATTGGAAGAAATTTTCATCAAAGCTGCAATCACACCCAATACGGTTCCAATAATCACAGCAAAAAAGGTAATTTCCAGGGTAACGAGCAAACCGTTTAATATAATCATATAACGGTCGGATTCAATTAAATTGAGGTAGATGCTGTCCCACAGCCCGGACGCCCATTCCTGAACGCTTGCCCAGAGGTCGCCAAAAAAGCTGAGGGGGAGCATCATAGCGCTGCCTGTCATTTTACTGTCACTTCCTTACATTGTTATCAATCGCGGGAAAGCCCAAAACGCGGAAACGCGATTTCGGGAGAAAAACAAAACCACCACAGGGAGCGCGAAGGCTCCCTGCGGCAGAAATGTCATTCTATTGGAGGCTATTATTTCCTGACAATAATAACCTGGGAAGCGTTATAGTAGGAGTTGGAGAAGTTGACGCTTTTCGCCCTCTCCGGATCCTCTGTCATGCCAGCCGCGACAAAGTCAACCTTTCCGCTCTCCAGAGCGCCGATCAGGGAATCAAAGGCCATATCCTCCACCTTGAGGTTTTTGCCCAAATCGGAAGCGATCCACTGGGACAGGTAAATGTCAAATCCTACAATTTCATTATTTTCCCCATGATATTCAAAGGGCTCAAACTCCGCGTTGGTGCCCATGACAATCTCGCCTTCTCCCGCCGGGACCTCGGGCAGCTCCACAGAAGTATCGCCATCAATAAAGTAAGCGATCATTTTATCGTAAGTACCGTCGTTCATCAGCTTTTCCAGGGTCGCGTTAATGCTGTCCGTCAGTTCCTGATTATCTTTGCCAACAGCGATGGCGTACTCTTCTTCTGTCAGGTCAAAGCCCAGAATCTGCAAATCACTGTTCTTATCCACAATCTTCTGGGCGGGCATCTTATCCACGACTACACAGTCAATCCTACCATTCTTCAAATCCTGCGCGGCGTCAGTCGCCTTGTTGTAACGGGCGATGGTGGCGTCATTGGAAGTATCCGCCGGAACCTCCAGCTTTTCCTCTCCCGACTCTTCCGCCAGGCGGTTGAACTCCTCAATGCCGGCCTTGGTGAAATGCCTTGTGGTATAGGTGTCTCCTGTGGTGCCGCTCTGCACGCCGATGGACAATTTCCACAGATCGTCTCCTGATTTAATTTCCACCTGCTCTTTTTTCTGGCTGCAGCCCGCGAACAGGGACACAGCCATGGCGGCGGCGATAACCGCGCTCAACAATTTCATCTTTTTCATAAACTATCCCTCTTTATCTCCTGTCAATACTTCCCAGCAATAACGCAGGGCTTTTTGCAATGTAATTACTATATACTAAAGACAGCCAAATTTCAACCATTTCTCTGCAAAAAGGTGCAATAAAATTCATAATTATAAGTTCATATCCTCGTCACAAATGGACAAAAATGTATACGCGGATAATTTATACAGTCATTTTATGCATAATTCCCCCCATTATTTTTTCATTCTCAAGGAATATTTCTCTCCTTGGCCATACGCATAAAGAATAAAGTTGCGTATATTTGTATATTTATAACCCAAATTGCCTTTTCCCTCTTCTGTTTTTCATTAAAGGCTCCATTGAAAGCCGGGGAAAAAAGTAGTAAAATAGAATCAAAAATTTCAAAATTCCATTTGATAATAATGAAAAGAGGGATTTCTTTGGCAAAAAAAGCTTTTGACGTATCCTCCATTCGGAACATCCTTGTCCTGGGAGACAGCATCTCCCATAACGGAACCTATGTCAACCTTTTGGAGCTGGCTTTTCGCAGGAAGGGAAGGAATATCAGCCTGATTAATATCGGCTTGTCGGGAGAAACCGCCTCCGGTCTTTCTGAACCCAATCACCCCCTGTGCCTCCGCCCCTGCGTTTATAACCGCGTCCCATCCGCCATCAGTAAAATTCCCGCCGACACCGTGATCGTTTCCTATGGAATGAACGACGGTATTTACCAGCCCTTCAGCGCTTCTCTCCTGCGCGCCCATCAGTCCGGCATGGAGCGCCTCCTCCGCCTTTTGGAAGAAAACGGGAAACAGGTCATTGTCCTCACCACCCCATATTTTGACAGCCGCACCGCCGCGGCGCGTGGGACAATTTTTAACCCGGACGGCGTCTCGGCTCCTTATTCCTTTATGTCCCCCTACCGCTTTTATGAAAATACCCTCTCCGTATTCGCCGCGTGGGATCTGTCTCTGGAGGAAAAATTCCCCCATGTGAAGGTAGTCAATATCCATACCGCCCTGAAGAGCTATTACAGGGAAAAAAGAATTGCCAATCCCGGTTTTGTGGAGGGAGACGGCATTCATCCCGCTCTTGGGGGACACGCCGTTATCGCCGGCGCTATTTTGCAAAGAGTCTGGAGCGAGTCTCTTCCCCAGATTTTGGAGGAAACCTATGAAACCTCCCCCGCCGCCAGGCTGACAGCTGAAAAAAACGGGCTTCTTTCCTGCGCTTACCGGGCTTTCTGCGGCTTTCACGCCGACTATATTCAGGAAAAAGCCCTCCCCCTGGAGGAAGCCAAAGCAAAAGCGGCCGAGCTGGAAAAGGAACTTTCCCTCCTTTCAGTGTCCTAAAATGAATGGTTCCGGTACGGTTGCCACAGCCAGGTTTTCCACAGATGTTTTAAAAATTGTGGAATTCCCTTTCTGTAACAGGATGGGGATTTTTCTCATAAAGCGCCCTTTCAGGAAACAAATAAAAATAAAGGCCGGGAATATTTCCCGGCCTTTATTTTTAATCCTCTCATTTTCCCCGGCGGTCACCTGTCAAGAATTTCAATCCAGTATCCATCAGGATCGGAGATGAAATAGAGATCCATCTCCTTGTTTTCAAAACAGATACATCCCATTCTTTCGTGAAGGGCATGGGCCGCCTTTTTATCCTCCACCCGCACCGCGAGATGAATCTCATTGTCTCCCAAATCATAGGGCTCTTTTCTGTCTCTCAGCCAGGTCAGCTCCAGCTGGTACCCAGTTTCCCCATCGCCCAAAAAGACAATGATAAACGAGCCGTCGGGGGACGCAACCCTGCGCGCCTCTTCAAAACCAAGGGCCTCGCGATAAAATTGCAGGCTTTTGTCCAAATCAAACACATTAAAATTGGTGTGAAGAAATTTCGCCTTCATCTTTTCCCATCCCTTTCACGCAAACTTCTCAATATAGCCCTGAACAAAGACAACCAGCGCCAAAAGGGGGATCCCAAAGGTGATATAAAGCCTCAGCCACTTTCCTTTTGGAAAACGCAGCCCCTTGCCGCAGTTGGCCTCTTCCACCATATTCTCATACCCCCAGCCGCATTTCCAGGTGCAGAAAAATAAAAATATCATGGAACCCAGGGGCAAAAGATTATTGCTGACCAGGAAATCCTCCAAATCCAGAATGGCGCTGCCCGGTCCCAGCGGCTGGATTCCGCTGAGCAGGCTGTAGCCCAGGGCGCAGGGCACCGACAGAATCAGAATGGCCGCAAGATTGATCCCCACACTTTTTTTCCTTTTCCATCCGAAGAGATCGATGCCGAAGGAAACGATGTTCTCAAAGACGGCGATAATGGTGGAAAGGGCGGCAAAGCACATAAATACAAAAAAGAGCGCCCCCCAGACCCGCCCGCCCGGCATGGAGTTGAAAATATTGGGAAGGGTGACAAAAACGAGACTGGGACCGCTGTCGGCCGCGACGCCAAAGCTGGCGCAGGCGGGAAAAATGATCAGCCCCGCCATGATCGCCACCACCGTGTCCAACAGGGTTACACTAACCGCCTCTCCCGCCAGCCTCTGCTCCTTTCCGAGATAACTGCCGAAAATGGCCATGCTGCCGATTCCAAGGCTCAGGGTAAAAAACGCCTGGCCCATGGCGTCGCTGATTACCTTCCAGATACCGATTTTCCTGACGCTTTCCAGGTTAGGCATGAGAAAAAAGGAAACGCCCTCCCCGGCGTTGGGCAGAGTAACCGAGCGAACCACAAGGATGATCATAATCACAAACAGGCTTGACATCATCACCTTTGTGATTTTCTCAACCCCCCTCTGCAGCCCCATGGCACAGACGCCAAAGCCCAGCAGGGTCGCCACGGCCATAAATACAACCGCCCCCACCGGGTCCTGCTGGACGCTGGAAAAAATTTCCTTGACCTGCTGGGGCGTGGTATTTTCAAACGACCCCCGCACCATCAAAATCAAATATTGAATCATCCATCCCGCAATGACGGTATAAAACATCATCAGGATATAATTGCCCACCATGGCGAAATAGCTGAACCAATGCCATTTTGTCCCCTTGGGCTCCAACACGCGGAAAGCCTTGGCCACGCTCTTTTGGCTGGCCCGGCCTACGGAAAATTCCATCACCATCACCGGAAGCCCAAAAATCACCAGGAAAAACAGATAAATAATCAAAAACAGCGCGCCGCCGTTTTCCCCGGTAATGTAGGGAAACCTCCACACGTTGCCCAGTCCCACGGCGCACCCGACTGAGAGCAGAATAAATCCCAGCCGGGAGGACAGCTTTTCCCTTGCCTGTTCCATCCTCATTCAACCCTTTCTTTTGTTCTATCCCTTCTTTTGATACATGGGCGCGGCGGATGGTAGAGCAGATGTTTCCTGCCCGTCACCCTCCCCAGGCCGGACGCCGCCGGCCCTTTTTCTTCAGCCCTCTCCCCCGGAGCTCCGTTCCGTTTTCTCCGGCTCCTCCGCTTCCGGGCACAGCCTTACGCCATCCCTTTCCACCAGCGTCAGGGCCCTGGAAAAATCCAGTCCCAGCGCCGTGCCCTCGGGATATAAATCCGAAAGGGGGACCAGCACAAACCCCCGTTCCAGCATACGGGGATGGGGGAGGGTCAGCTCCCCGTCGCCGGAAGCTTCCCCCTCGTACAGCAGCAGATCGATATCCAAAACCCGCGCGCCCTTCTCAACCAGACGCACCCTTCCCATGGCAGCTTCAATGCCCAGGCAGGCGCCCAGCAGGGCGCGGGGAGACAGGTCCGTCTCAATCTCCGCGCAGCAGTTAAGATAATCCGGCTGGGCGTCAAACACCTGGAAAGGGGCTGTTTCATAACAGCGGGACACCCTTGACACTTTCGTTTTTGGAAGCCGTCCCAGGGCGTCCAGGGCGGCGCTCAGGTTTTCCTTCCGGTTTCCAAGGTTTCCCCCCAGTCCCAAAACCGCCTTTTTCATCCCTGTTCCTCCTCTGTCCTTTCCCTCTCCCGGTAAATTTCCACGGCCACATAGGAAAAGTCCGCCGCCACCGGCGCCCGGGGCTTTTTCAGCAGGATATTCACCCCCTGGAGGGAGGGAAATTCTCCCAGGAGCTCCTCGGCCACACGCTGGGCCGCCCTTTCCAGAAGATTGAAATTCTCCCCTTCCATCACCCGGAGCACCGCTTTGGACACGGTGGAATAATTCAGGGTATCCTCAACGTTATCCGTCGCGCAGGGCCTGGACAAATCGGCATACAGGGTAATATCCAGCTCAAAGGGCTGCCCTTTTCTTTTTTCATAGTCATTAACCCCGTGATAACCGTACAGCCGCAGCCCGCGGATATGTATTTTATCCATTTGTCATTCCTCCTTGGCGGCGCCATATAAAATGGCGTCGGCGACCCTGGCAGCCCGCACCGATTCCGGCACGTCGTGGACACGGATGATGTGCGCCCCGCCGGCGATGGCCAGCGTATGGGCCGCCAACGTGCCCGACAGCCGCTCTGACGGGATTTCCTGGCTGCAGATCCGGCCGATAAACCGCTTTCTGGACGCTCCCACAAGCATGGCGCACCCTGGAACCTCCATTTTTTTCAGATCCCGCAGCGCCTCCAGATTCTCCTCGAATTCCTTTCCAAAACCGATGCCGGGATCCAGGCAGATTCTTTCTTTCCCAATGCCGGCCTCTTCCGCCAAACGGATCCTTTCCTCAAAAAAGGCGCGGATATCCGCCGCCACCCCGTGGGGATATCCCGGATCATGGTGCATGATAACGCATCCGCACCCCGTCCCGGCGATGGCCTCCGCCATGCCTGGCATATCCAGCCCGCGGATATCGTTGATGATATCCGCCCCCAGCGCGGCGGCCTTCACGGCCACCTGGGGATAAAAGGTATCCACCGACAGGGGAATCCGCAGCCTGCCCCGCAGGGCTTCCAGCACAGGGGCCAGCCTGTCCCATTCCACTTCCCACGCGACTGGCTCGAATCCCGGCCGGGTGGACTGCGCCCCCACATCCAGGATTTCCGCCCCCTGCTCCTCCATCTCCAGGGCATGGGCAACCGCTTTTTCCGGCTCCAGCCATTTTCCCCCATCGGAAAAGGAATCGGGCGTCACGTTTAATATCCCCATCACATAGGTGTGGGTTCCAAAGGGAAGGCGGTGCTTCCCCGCCTGAAAAATACCTGTCATTTTTTTCTCCTTTTCTTTTTCGTTTTCCAATTTCACACTTTTACATTCATCTGTGAAAAATGTTATCCCTGGCTGCCGGTCAGCAGGGCCATTACCTCGGCGCGGCTCTTGGCGTCGGTGCGCATAATTCCCCGCAGGGCGGAGGTCTGCGTCTTGGCCCCGGCCGCCCGGGCGCCCCGCATGGTCATGCACAAATGCTCCGCCTGAATCAGGACGGCCACTCCATAGGGCTCCAAATGCTCATACAAAAAATCCGCTATCTGGGAGGTCAGGCGCTCCTGCACCTGTGGACGTCGGGCAAAGCAGTCGACAATCCTGGCGAACTTGGAAAGGCCGATAATCCGGCCGTTCTTCGGGATGTAGGCAATGTGCGCCTTTCCCACAAAGGGCAGGAGATGGTGTTCGCACACAGAATATAGGGGGATATCCCTGACAATGACCAGCTCATTATTCTGCTCCTGCTCATTAAAAATCTTAAGGTATTTTTCCGGGTTCTCATGGAGCCCGGAAAAGATCTCTCCATACATTCTGGCAACCCGCTGGGGCGTTTCCCTAAGTCCTTCCCGCCGCGCGTCCTCCCCAATGGCGGCGAGCAGCTCCCGGACCGCCGCTTCTATCCTTTTCTGATCTACCATAATAATTCCTCCCAAACCGCGGAGCGGACGCCGTCAGGCCCTTTGCCCCGGCATCCGCCGGCGGCTTCGGCTCCCCTAATCTTTATATTCCAGCTCCAGCACAATCACCCGCAGGGGCAAAACCTCCCGGTAATGGACCTGCCCAGTCTCCACCTGAGCTTCCTCCCCCAGCTTCCCGTTGGCCTTGGAAAGCCAATAAAAGGCTTTATAGGGCGACTGTGTAAACAGCATTCGTTTCGTAATATCATAATCCAAATTATTTCCGATGACAAGTGCCACGCTTCTCTTTTTTTCCTCCGCGGCCGCGGCGATGCCGTCGATCACCCCCAGGCCTCCCGCTTCCCCCAGGGAAGAAACGGGAATTCCGTAAAGGATGTAATAGCTTTCCTCCAGGGAAGCGCAGACAGGGTATTCTCTCGGAAGTCCAAGCTGGAGGGATTCCCGAACCTGAGGGGAATACTCATGATCAAAAGTAATGGCCTCGTCATCCACATTAAAATAATCGTAGCGGGGCTCCTCCCCATCATTCCATGTAACGTCCAAATGATACCAGCCGGTGTCCAGCTTCACCAAATTCCAGGTATGAGCCTCCCCTCTTCCCCGGCCGTAGACCACCTGTGATTCCACCCCTGAAAGCTTCAGAAGGAGGCCCATCGCCAAGGTATACCCCTGACAGACCGCCTTTCCCTCCACCAGGGCGCCATAGGCCGTAAAGGCGCTGCCGCCGATGGTCTCCTGCGCCGCCGCTTCCCGGTCATAACCGCATCTTTCGAGAAGGGCGTCGTGAAGCCAAAGCTCCCTTTCAAAAGGCGTCCATCCCTGTTTCATTCCGGACAGGATTTCCCCCACCGCGCGGGAAAGGGCTTCCGACATCCTGCCGCACTCCTCCGGGGAATACAGGGAATACAGCTGGAGCCGGGTTCCCCCGCTCCCGCTGAGATAGGAAAACTGGGGCGACAGCCAAAACACCTCGGGAAAATCGTCGCGGAAGGCGGCTATGACTCCCCGCAGCTCATCCTCGCTAAAGCTTTCCTCCCCGATAAAAATTTCCACCAGGGGATACAGCCCGTTCTCCGCCTTCTCTCCCGATATGGAATAGGCGGCGGCGCCTATCTTCCGGTAACAGTCCCTGAACGCCTCCCTGGAAAGGGACTCATAGCCATACCGTATTTTCACAGACCGGTAGGGCGACTGCTCCCCAAGGGAACCCTCCTCCACTGTCCGCGCCGCCTCAGCGGGTTCCTCCCTCCCGCTCCCTTCCAAAAGGCCCGCGCATCCCTGCAGAAAGAGGCAGATGGCAAGGCAGAATGCCAGGATTGCCGCTGAACGCCTATCTTTTTTCATGAATTTCCCCCGTAAAATTCTCCGCGCGTACATGCGGTAACTATACAGCGCGTTCACAGCTCATACGCGCCGGCAGTCCTTTTTATCACTTAATATCCATAGTCTTCGCCAACCAGAAGCACCTTTATTCGGTTTTTCACCCTTTGCCGCCCTAAAAATACATAGGAAGCGCAGATTCTATCCTCCGCCATGCAGTGCATGCAGGTTCCCGTTTTGACGCAGGGGGTTTGTTTCCGGAGCCGCTGGGCGTTTTTTGGGGCCGCCACTGTTTCCACACGCCTGACAGCCTCCTCCTTATCCTTGACAATCTTGTTAACGCCGGCCACAACCACCACCGAACGAGGCCCAAAAATCATCGCGGCCACCCGGTTGCCGTTGCCGTCCACGTTATAAAGGCAGCCGTCCTCCGTGATGGCGTTGGAGCTGCAAAAGTAGACGTCGCTGAAAAAGCTGTCCCTATAGATTTTCTGCACCTCTTCCGGGGCGATTCCCTCCCGGTCGCGGTCCAGAAGACGGATTCTCCCCTCCTTTTCCTTTTGCCTGAGCCATTCCATCACCCCTGTTTCCAACAGCGTCATAGAGCCTCCGAAGGAAACGGCGGCTCCGTCCTTCACATAAGTATCCAGGGCGGCGAGAAGCTCTTTCCCGGTTGGAAAAAACACCGCCTCCATTTGATTCTTTTTCAGGTTTTGAATTGTCCTCTCCACCTGTTCCCGACATACCTCTTTCATTTGACAGCAGCCTCCTTGACTCATGTAATATTTTTATTATACCATTCCCCGAAAGAAAAGCATCATTTTTTCAATTTCTTTTTCCCTGACATTTCTCCACACTTTCAACAACCGGAATGTTGAAAACTCTCCTTGCAAATCGTTTTCTAGATGATAAAATAAAACTATCCCCTTGAAAAACCGCCATTTTTTACTTTTCTCATTTTCCACAACCAATTTCCAACATAGGGAGGGAAAACTTTGAATCAGGAGCTGCTGCGCCTGCTCTCCTCGGTGACGGAGGAGGAAAAAAAGCTTTTGCAGGGAAATCACGCTGTGGAACCCCGAATCTACGCGAAAGGTTCCTATCCTTCGGTCAGTTTTACCATCGACAGCGGAAAAATGCTGGCAAAAGGGAGGCTGATGGACATCCGTCCCCACACCCGGTTTGCCTTTTTTCCCAATCACCGCCACAATTATATTGAAGTGATCTACATGTGCGCGGGGCAGACCACCCACATCATTAATAAGGAGACCCGTTTAACCCTGTCCTCCGGCGATTTGCTTTTTCTCAACCTGAACACCTTCCATGAAATCCTCCCCGCCGGTATGGGCGATATCGCCGTCAATTTCATCATCCTTCCCCAATTCTTTGACACCGCCCTGACCATGCTACCAAAGGGAAACATCCTCAGCGATTTTCTGGCAAGCACCCTGCGCCGGGATTCCAGTCAGCCGTCCTATCTTCATTTTCAGGTGGCCGATATCCTTCCTGTCCAGAACCTGATTGAAAATATGGTCTGGTCCACCGTGTACCGTCAGCCCAATCAATACCGCGTCAACCAGCTCACCATGGCATTGTTATTCCTTCAGCTTCTGAATTATACCGGGCGCGTTGTCCAAAGCGCCCCACCCGGGCTCGAGCAGACCCTGGTCGCGAACGCCCTGAGGGAAATTGAGGAAAATTACAAAACCGCCAGCCTGACCAGGCTGGCCAAGCAATACAACCAGTCGGTCTCCCATTACAGCAGGTTGATCTCCTCCGCCGCGGGCGCCTCCTTTAAAGAGCTCCTCCGGCAAAAACGGCTGGAAAAGGCCGCCGCCCTTCTTCTCTCCACCGATCTCAGCGTCTCAGACATCATCACCGCCGTGGGATATGACAACACCAGCTATTTCTACCGCCAGTTCCGCCAGTCTTTTGGCCTGACCCCCAAGGAGTACCGGCAATCCAGGAAAACGGAAAAAACAGACAGCCCATCCTGAGATTCAGGATGGACGTTTTTACAGGCGCATGGGACCGGCTGAAAAATGCCTCCTCTAAGAAAAACAACCGGAACCTTCCCCGCCTGACGCGGGCTATTCGCCTATCCCCTGGACCGGAACCGCCGCGCCCGTTCTTCCCGGCCTTTCCCGCCGGCAGCGCCGCCTTTCCCGGGAAATACCCAAGCAAGGGACAGGAGGTAAATTCCCCTTTCAGCCGCGCCATCCATCAATATTGGCCCGCTCCATGGCGCCGATGATTTTCGCCTTCATATCGGGGATATTCCGGCACATATCGGCGACAAACTTTTTTGTTTCCTCCCGGGCGGTATTTCCGTCCGCCGGGCATTGGCTTTTTGTCACCGGCAGATGTAACCGGGCGGCGGCCGCAGCTATGGCTTTTTCCTCGCAGAAAAGCATGGGGCGTATCATCCAAAGTTCCTTTCTCGACAGGTAGGACACCGGGGAAAAGCAGCCAATTCTCCCTCCGTAAAACAAATTCATGAGGAAGGTTTCCACCGCGTCGTCATAATGGTGCCCCAGGGCGATTTTATTGCAGCCCGCTTCCCTGGCCATATCATGGAGCATCCCCCTTCTCATCCGCGCGCAGAGGCTGCAGGGGTTCTTCTCCTTCCTGTCCTCAAAGATGATTTTTCCCAATTCCGTCCTCCTGGCCTTAAAGGGAACCTTCAGCCTCCGGCAGAGCTCCTCTATCCGGCTGTAATCGGTTTTTTCCCCTCCGAAGCAGGGATCCACCGTCAGCGCGGCAAGTTCAAATCCACCGGGCAGGATATCCCGCAGGGCCGCCATGCCGCATAAAAGCATCAGGGAGTCTTTCCCCCCCGATACGCCGACGCCGATCACGTCGCCGGGAGAGACCATATCATATTTTTCAATCACCGCCCGCATTACGCCAACGATCTTCTGCATCAAAAGACACCGCCTTTCTTCCTTGCCCTATCATACAATATTTTTTTCCTTTTGTATAGGATATCCCCCCAACCGGATGGGAAAGAGAAAGCTCTTCGCGTGAAAAATAAAATGGCACAGGAGCCAACGGGAGAATAAAAGAGAAAATAAGAGAATTTGAGAGATTAGAGAAAGCAAATTAAAAATTTCAAAAAAAGGTGTTGACATTCCTTTTTCCCTATGATACTATTAAAAAGCGATTTCGCGCGCATTCCCCGTTTTGCCGCGGAATTCACCAAACAGGCAATAAAATTCAAGAATTAAATTTGATTTTTATCTATTGGAGGTAACAAGCTATGACCACCTATATGCCAAAAGCTGGACAGGTTTCCCGCAAATGGTATGTTTTGGACGCCGCGGGACAGCCTCTCGGCCGTGTTGCCGCGCAGGCCGCGGTTCTTCTCCGCGGAAAGCACAAGACAACCTTCGCTCCCCATGTTGACTGCGGCGATCACGTCATCATCATCAACTGCGAAAAGGCTGTTCTGACCGGAAATAAGCTGGTTCAGAAAACCTACTACCGCCACACCGGCTATATCGGCCATTTGAAGGCTGTCCGTTATGACACCCTGATGGCTTCCCGCCCGGAAATGGCAATGGAGCTCGCTGTGAAAGGCATGATTCCGGACAACACCATCGGCCGTCAGGCTCTTACCCGTCTTCGTCTCTATGCCGGCGCTGAGCATAACCACGCGGCACAGAAGCCTGAAGCCTGGGAACTGTAAGAGAGGGGGAACTAAACTATGTACGATAAGACACCTTATTTCTATGGCACCGGCAGAAGGAAGAGTTCCGTCGCCCGTGTAAGAATCTATCAGGGTACCGGTAAGGTCACCATCAACGACAGGGATATCGACGAGTATTTCGGCCTCGAGACCTTGAAGCTGATCGTCCGTCAGCCCCTGGTGCTCACCGAAACCGATCAAAAGTTTGATATTGTCTGCCGTGTGGCAGGCGGCGGTGTGACCGGCCAGGCGGGAGCTATCCGTCACGGCATTTCCCGCGCGCTGCTTCAGTATGACAGTGAGAACCTCCGCGCTACCTTGAAAAAGGCCGGCTTCCTGACCCGCGATCCGAGAATGAAGGAACGTAAGAAGTACGGTTTGAAGGCCGCCCGCCGCGCTCCCCAGTTCTCCAAGAGATAATTTTTTCTATCAGAAATTTGCAGCAAGCCCCAGAAATTTGGGGCTTGCTTTCTTTTTTGCCGGACGGTATCATGAGAAATGGGAACAAGGAAGGGAAGAATTCCCCTCTCCGGCTGCCGGACGGCCGTCATTCTGTTTGAAACGGGGTTGCTGACATGAATCACACGCTGGATCTGCTTCGAGATATGGTTAAACGCTATCATCCTTTCTCTCCCCAGGAAGAAAGGGACAAGGAAAATATTCTTTTTTATCTGGAACGCTTTCCCGATCTTCTGGAGCGGACAAACCCTCTTGTCCACGGGGTTTCCTCAGCGGTGGTCCTCAACCAGGAGAGAACCCATGTCCTGATGGTGCATCATAATATTTATAAGGAATGGTCCCTGCCGGGCGGCCACGCGGATGGGGAGGAAAACCTCCTTCTGACGGCCAGAAGGGAAGCGGAAGAGGAAACCGGCCTGCCGCCGTCCCCTTTAGGCAGCGGCATTTTTTCTCTCGATCTCCTGCCGGTGATCGGGCATTATAAAAACGGCGCCTATCTTTCCCCTCATATCCATATTGCCCCTTCCTTCCTTTTTTCCGGCGGCTCCTCCTGTCCCCTGCGAAAAAGGGAAGAGGAAAACAGCGCCGTTGGCTGGATTCCCCTGGAGGATTTTCCAACTATTACCAGCGAATCCCATATGCGGCCGGTCTACCGGAAAATAGCGGAAAAAATAAAAGCGTACAAAGAATCATCAGAGAAGCCATTTAACACGGAAAGAAGTGATTGCAGTGATTTTATCGGGTAAAGAAATAAAGAAGCATATCGGCAGGGAAATTGTCATCAAACCCTTCGATGAAAGGCGGCTCAATCCCAACAGCTATAACTTATCCCTTGCCAACGAGCTCCTGGTATACAAAAACCCGGTTTTGGATATGAAACGGCCTAACCCGGCGGTACGTGTCATTATCCCGGAGGAGGGGCTGCTGCTGGAACCCAATAAATTGTACTTGGGACGCACCAATGAATATACAAAAACCGAGTGTTTTGTCCCCATGCTGGAGGGACGCTCCTCCACCGGAAGGCTGGGATTGTTTATCCATGTGACGGCGGGATTCGGCGACGTGGGATTTTCCGGCTATTGGACACTGGAAATTTTCTGCGTCCAGCCCGTCCGCATCTATCCTAACGTGGAAATCTGCCAAATTTACTACCATGATATTCACGGGGAATATGAGCCTTACCAGAGCGGAAAATATCAAAACAACACCGGTATTCAGCCAAGCCTCATGTTCAGGGATTTTGAAAAATAAGAGGCTTTCCCCGTTTTTTCAAACGGCCCTTCCCGTCCGATGACGCCCCAATTTGCCCCTCCGCGCGGGCGGAAGGTTTCAATTTCCCCGGAAATTTATTTCACTCCCCGGCATTTAAAAAAATCTTTATGATCTCTTTACATTGGAAATAAAATAAGGTATGATAAAAAAACCGGCCTTTTTGTATCCGCAAAGGGCCTTTCTTTTATATCCGCCGATATTCCATAGAACCAAGGAGAAAAGAGTATGCTTCAAAAACAATTCTTTAAGTATGTCCTTCCTTCTATGCTTTCCTTCGCCTTTACCGGGGTATACGCCATCGTTGACGGCTGGTTTCTGGGAAAGAACATGGGAGATATGGGCCTTGCCGCCATCAATATCGCCTACCCCATCACCGCCTTTATCCAGGCTGTCGGAACCGGAATCGGCATGGGGGGCGCAATCCAGATTTCCGTATGTGAAGGACGGAGGGATCCGCGGGGGCAAAAAGAACATCTGGGAAACACCCTTCTTCTCCTTATCGGCGCCTGCGCTGTCCTGACAGGAGGGCTGTTCTTTGCCGCGCGTCCCCTTCTTCATCTTTTCGGCGCCCAGGGCGAGCTCTTGGAATATGCCCACAATTATATTGAAGTGATTATTCTCGGCGCGGTATTTCAGATTTTCAGCACCGGCCTTCTCCCTCTGATTCGGAATTTCCACGCCACCCTTTTGGCGATGTTTTCCATGATTGCCGGCTTTGCCACCAATATCGTGTTGGACTGGCTCTTTGTCTCTGTCCTCCAATCCGAGATGGCAGGCGCCGCTCTGGCCACCATTATTGGCCAGGCCGTCACCCTGCTGCCCTGCCTTTTCTTCCTCATCAGGAAAAAATATCTTACCCGTTATGCCGTTTACCGTCCTATCGGGCGTGTCGTCCGTGAAATTCTGGTGGTAGGGATTTCCCCCTTTGGCCTGACCCTGTCTCCCAATATCGCCATCATCATTTTAAACAAAGGGGCCGTCCTGTTCGGCGGGGACGCCGCCGTGGCCTGTTATGCCGTTGTCAGTTACATAGTGTGCATCATTCAGCTGCTGCTCCAGGGAATCGGCGATGGCGTCCAGCCTCTGATCAGCTGTTACTTTGGCATGGGCTCTCTTGATTCCCTGAAAAAGCTGAGAAAGATGGCCTATATTTTTTCCTTTTCGGTGTCCGCCGTCTGCATGGTTTTGATTTTTCTCCTCCGCAGGCCCCTTTCTGACTTTTTCGGGGCCTCTCCCGCCATCGTAACGGAGGTTGTCCGGGTGCTTCCTATTTTCATCGCGGGATTTTTATTCATCGCCTTTTTGAGGATTACAATTTCCTATCTGTACGCGATCAAAAAGAACCCTTTCGCTTACGCGCTGATTTACGGGGAACCTGTTTTGCTGCTGATCCTTTCCATCTTTGTCATGCCCCGTCTCGCCGGCCTGGACGGTGTCTGGATGTCCGTCCCTATCACACAGGGCGTTCTCTCTCTTGTAGGGCTTTTCTTTCTCTGGCTGGAACGGAAGGCCGCTTCCGTTCCCGAAATTTCATCGGCCCCCTAGCTTTCCCGAACGGACGCGCCGAAAGGCATCAAAGCCAGCTTTGAAAATTTAAAGCATTGCAATCCAAAGGGAATGCCCACAATGGTAACGCAGAAAATCAATCCCTGAAGAGCGAAGGTGACCGCCAGGATGATCCCGCTGACCAGCAGCCAAATAATATTAAGAAGGACGGAGCCCATCCCTCCTCCATAAACAATCTCCTTGCCGAAAGGGAAAAAAGACAGCCGGGCGAACTTAAAGCATTGCCTTCCCACTGGAAGCCCGATAATTGTCAGGCTCCAAAGGCAGCCGGCCAGTCCCCAGCCCATCCCCTGCACCAGTCCTCCGAAGATAAACCAAATCGCGTTTCCTAAACAGCCCATTTTTAACTCCTCACATTGTATCTTTTGTCGTTCTAACGGTTAAACACCCATAGATTCTACAGGCGGATTATCAAATTTTTTTCAACTTTTCCGATGCCATGAGACAGATATGGCGCGGGCCGCCTGGGTATCCCCACGGCCCGGGAGGAAACTCCCTGCTTCATGCCGCTCCGCTTTATAGTATCCGGTCAATCATAAATGACCAGCTCCCTGATATCCCTTGAATATTGTCAAAAGAAGCCGGCATTTGACAAAAGCCGGCTTCTTTTTTCTTTCTTTTTCTCTTTCTTTCCCTATCCTTTCCAAAAAGTCGGGAAAAATCTCCTAGTCTTTCAGCCATGCAAAGCCAAGGGCTTCCATGACGCATTTCGCTAGAACCATATGGCCCACCCGGCTGGGATGCACCCTGTCCCAGGTATAATAATTGGGATGGTAAAAACGGCATTTTTCATCAAAGGCAGCCTGGGTATCCACAAAAACCGTCCCATACTTTTCCGCTGTCCTTTTTACCGCCGCCCCATATTCATCCATCCTCGCCCGCATGGCATCCTTACGGTTGGGCTCGATATAGTAAGGCGTCATAAGGATAAGTCCTTTCACTGAAGGAAGCGTCGTTCCCACCAGCTCGTCCAGGGTCCGCTCATACTCCTCCAGCGGGACATGCTGTTCCACAATGTGGGGACTGTCAAACTGGCGCCATACGTCGTTGATCCCTATCATAATTGAAAGCCAGTCCGGCTTTAAGTCAGAGACATCGGTCTGCCAGCGGGCTTTTAAATCCCGGATATTATTTCCATTGCAGCCCATATTGACCACACGGATGTTCTTTTCCGGACAGGTCGCCTGCAAAAGACCGTCCACCAGGGTGACGTAGGAATCCCCCGCGGCCTCCCGAAGGCCTTCCCCTACAGGACGCTCCCTGCCCATGTCGGTAACGGAGTCCCCGATAAAAAGCAGCTTGTCATTTGTATCCAGCAGCATTGTACCCCACCTCATTTTTATGTTATCCATATCATCATACTCCCAACGACGCGCCCTGTCAACCGCCAAATAACGCCCTCCTTACGTCGGGCGTCCCGACAGTAAGGTAAAAAAGATTCTTGTACTGGCAAACAAACTCCTAAAGGCGCGCAAAGAATCCCACGCCCGCCACGCGCCACTCTCCCCCCTTCCTCATTATTTTTCTTTATTTACCATTTCCATGCCTTACCAAAGCTTTTCCCGAACCCGTGGTTTTGAAAAAACAATAAAATTCCAAGGAGCCTTTTTATGTTCCTTGGAATTTTCCTTTTCGCTTGTCAAATTTTTCATACGCGATCAGTTGCAAGGTTAGGGCTTTGGCAGATACATGGCCGTCAGAATTTTTTCTATCAATCCGGAGGGCAGGATCTGCTTCAGACAGGCAAAGAGCTTATACTCCCAGCCCACCGCCCGCCGGATGGGAGGATTCTTTTTTCTTGCCAGACGTTCGGCCGCCTTGGCGACGCTGTCCGGCGGCTTTCCATTCTGTTCGTCCTTCTCCATTTTCTTGATGGAACGGACACATTGGGAATGGTAAACCGATTCCTCCGGGCTGTAGACCTTTCTTGCGCCTGTGAATTCCGTCCTGGTATCCCCCGGCTCGATCAGGCAGGCGCGGATTCCAAAGGGCCTGCTTTCTATCCTCAGGGCCTCCACATAGGCCTCCAGGGCGTATTTTGTGGAAGAATAGTGGGACTGGAAGGGAATGGAAAAAAAGCCCGCCACCGAGCTGACCACCAGCACAAGGCCCCGGCCCTGTTCGCGCATATGGGGAAGAAGCGCCTGATTGACCCGCAAAACACCGAAATAATTGGTTTCCATCTCTCCACTGACCATTTCAATGGGGGTATCCTCCGCCGCGCCGCCGATTCCGTATCCGGCACAGTGGAGCACGATCCCGATTTCCCCGGCCTGGGCGCAGATTTTTTCAATTCCTTCCTTCACAGAGCTCTCCACGGTGACATCCATAGAGGACAGCCGAATCTCTCCCCTTCCCACCTTTCGATATTCCTCCGCGCATCTCCGGGAAACGCCCCATACCCGGAAGCCCTTCCCGGCAAAATAGTACGCGGCGGCCTTCCCCAGTCCAGAGGTCGCACCGGTGATTAAAATATTCTTTCCATAAGGATACTTTTTTCCCAACAGCTCCCAGCCTCCCAGCTAATCGCAGATCGCGTCCAAATTCTTTTTGATATAGGCGGCGCACAGCTTCCTGACATTTTCCCACCGGTCCATCATTTTAAAATCATCCTCTGCCGCCACGAGAAAATTGCCGCGGAACAGGGCGTCCAGCCCCTTTTTTTCATATTTGCTTTTTACCGATTCTCTCACCTTGACAAGAACCTTTGCCGACCGGGGCGCCCCGACGGCCTTATAAGAATAGATTGCCTTTTGAAGGAAGGAGTCGGCATTCTCATAAAGAAAAAGATCAAAAAACCTTCCCGACAGGATCTGCCGCCTGGTGAACAAAACAGAAAATACAATCCCCTTTTCTCCCTGGGTTTCCAGAATCACCTGTCTGCTGTCCTTTTCCTGTCCTTCGGCCAAGGCCGCCAAATGATAAGAAAACATTTCAATCAACTGGCTGTCGCCCGCCTGTTCCAGCTCCTCCCTGTTTAATTCGCGGTATTTTTCCTGGTTCCTCAGAATTTCCGACATCATAGCATCCGCCGATATCTCCGCGTAACGGTGCTCAATGACGCTTCTCAGCGCTCTCCTAGTCCGCAGGGAATGGATCAGCGCCACCGCCACTACCAAAAACAACACCACAAGGGCCGCCACGCTGACATCACTTTTTAAAAAATCCCACATTGCCGTTCCTCCTCCGCCTATTTCAAGTCTAAGGCTTTTCTTCCCCGTTATCCTCTAACAACGCCTTGTATATTTCCCCCTTGCGGAAACCTGACCTCCGCGCGGCCGTCCTTGCCGCCTCCGACAGTGACATTCCCCCGCCGGACAGCTCCCGCGCCAATGACACCGCCTCCTCCAAGGACCGCTCTCCGCGCTTTTCTTCCTTTTTCCCTTCAAGAATAAGTACAAACTCTCCTTTGGGAGGCTCCTGTGCAAAATATTCCGCCGCCTCCCCCAGCGTCGTCCGCACCACTCTCTCATGAAGCTTGGTCAGCTCTTTCACCAGAGCTACCGGACGCTCCTTTCCGAACGCCTCCGCCATATCCTTCAAAGTGGAGAGCAGCTTATGGGGCGCTTCATAGAAAACCATCGTTCTCTTTTCCTCTTTCAGCTCTTCCAGATGCTCCCGCCTGCTCTTTTTCGCCATGCTGAGAAAGCCCTCAAAGGTAAACCGTCCGGTGGACATTCCTGAAACCGCCAGAGCGGAAATCACCGCGCTGGGGCCAGGCACAACCTCCACAGGGATATTCCTCTCATGGCACTGGGCAACCAAAAGCTCCCCCGGATCAGAAATACAGGGCATCCCGGCGTCCGTGACGATGCAGCAGCTCTCCCCGGCTTCTATCCTGCCGCATATCATCTCTCCCCGCTCCAGCTTATTATGCTCATAATAACTGACCAGGGGCTTTTTTATCTGAAAATGGTTGAGGAGCTTCATTGTCACCCTGGTATCCTCCGCCGCGATGAAATCGCAGGAACGCAGCGCCTCAACAGCCCTGGGCGACATATCCCCCAGATTGCCGATAGGAGTTCCAACCACCATCAATTTTGACATGCTCCTCTTCCTTCCCGTTCATTACTACTCTCTTTCCCGAAAAAAATCAGGGCCGTAGATCTCTCTCATTTCATCTGAAAAACCGCCGCCCTCCTCAATCTGGAGGGTAGGCAGGCAGCGCATCCCCGGTTTTCCCCCTCTGATCCCGCACAGGAGAAAAAGGCTGGGCTCCTTGTCCCTTCTTTGCTGAACCAGACGGAGGTATTTTGGTTCTATTTTCGCCTCCCTCAGGGCGCAAAGGACGTCACACAGCCGTTCCGGCCGCTGACAAAGGCAGAATTTTCCTCCAAAACGGAGCAGCCTCGCGGCAGAGGCCGACAGCTCCTCCAGGGAGCAGAAACTCTCGTGCCTCGCGGCGCGCCTCTCCTGGGCCGCGTTCTGTATCCCGCCTCCCAACGCCTTATAGGGAGGGTTGCAGGAAACAAAATCAAACCGCCCGGCGGGCAGAACGCCCTCCAGCCGCCTGAGATCCCCCAAATGGGGAAACATCCGCTCCTCCTCCCCATGTTCTAAAACTGATTTTTCACAGAGAAGGTGCGCCTCCGGCTGAAGCTCCACCATATCAATCCTGGAAAACTTTCTTTTTCCCTCCCTGCGTTCCCTTGCCAGCCACAAAAAAGGGATAACGCCGTTGCCGGCGCACAGATCCGCCGCGCGGCTCCCCGCGCCGGACATCTGATAGGAAAAGGACGCCAACAGCACTGAATCCGTTGTAAAACGGTGAAAAGGGGAGACCGTCAGCCGCACCCCTTCCCCCAGGGGCTCCTTCCATTCTTCCGCCATATCTCCTCCACCTTACTGAGAATTAACGCTCTCATCTTCCAGCGCCCGGGAATCGTCTTCCCCTCTATTATAATAAAAAAAGCCGGAACGTTCAACACGTCCCGGCTTTGATACCCTGCAAAAGGCCAAACAAATTATGCCTGGCTGGGAGCAGAAACTGGACATACGTCCGCGCAAGCGCCGCACTCGATGCATTTTTCAGCGTCGATTACATATTTTCCATCGCCTTCGCTGATAGCTTCCACGGGGCACTGAGCCGCGCAAGCGCCGCAGCTGATGCATTCGTCACTAATTACATAAGCCATTGTCATTGCACCTCCTTATGTTTTTCCACTCTCATTCTAACATGATATCAAAAAAATTCAATAGATATTTTGTAAATTTATCCTTCCAAATCTTTCAACTGTTCCATTTCATCCTTTTCCACCTTGATTTTAGCGTCCTTTATCAGCCTGACCTGGGAGGCCTTAAATACCTTGGGCGCTACCTCCGGCTCCTTGTCCAGCCTGACCTTCAAAATACCGGTCAGCAGGTTCTGCTCCACAACCACGCCTTTGCCCTCCGGCGTCTGCACTAAAGCGCCGTTTTTTGGCGTTCTCTTCAACAGATCCTCATAGGCCTCCTGCTCATATTTCAGGCAGCACATCAGCCTTCCGCAGGTGCCGGAAATTTTAGTCGGATTGAGGGACAACCCCTGTTCCTTCGCCATTTTGATGGACACCGGCTGAAATTCCCCCAAAAAGGTAGAACAGCAAAAGGGTTTTCCACAAACTCCAAGGCCACCCAGCATCTTCGCCTCGTCCCTCACTCCTATCTGCCTGAGCTCTATCCTGGTGCGGAACACCGACGCCAGATCCTTCACCAGATTTCGGAAATCAACCCGCCCTTCGGCGGTAAAATAAAAAAGGATTTTATTATTGTCAAAAGTATATTCCACATCCACAAGCTTCATATCCAGCTTATGCTCCGCGATTTTTTTCTCACAGATGGAAAAGGCCTCTTTCTGCTTTTTTTCATTTTCCGCCACCCGCCTGAGATCCTCAGGGGTCGCGATCCGGATCACCTTTTTGAGGGGAAAGACAACATTGGCGTCCTCTACCTCGCGGTTGGCCATGGCAACCTCGCCGCACTCAATCCCGCGGGCCGTCTCCACAATGGCGCGGTCCCCCTTTTTCATCTTGAGATCTCCCGGATCAAAATAATATACCTTTCCAACATCCCTAAACCGGACTCCAATTACTTCAACCATGCTTTCCTCCAATCTGGATTCTGTTTCAGCGCTATTAAAACAGCAGTTTATTTATCCAAGGCCGCCCTCATCTGAGAGCAGACCCGCGTGATCAAAAGGGGGTGATTGGCGTAGCGATCCAATCCGGCCTGCCCCTCCCGCGCAATATCAATCAGGGACGACAGCTGCATCCTCGTTGTTTTCCGCGCCAAAAGGGAAACGGCGGCGTCCTTTTCCTCCGAAGGAGAAAAACCGCTGCGTTCCAAAAGAGCCCGCTGGAATAAATGCAGAAACCGGGAGAACACCGCCCTTGTCAGCTCCTTGTCCTTGAGCAGAGCCGACGATTTCCGCAGCAGGGCATATTCCTCCGGCTGAAGCAGGGCCGGCACCATCTCATTGCAAAGGGCAACCGCCCGCGACAATACGCCACCCAGCAGGGTTTCCTTCATTCTCCCAATATTTCCGGAACAAATTCCGTAAGCCTCCCGGATCTGCCCCTCTTCTATTTCGGGGAGCGCCTCCCCTACCGCCTGAACCGCCTGAGCCTCTTCCACCTCTTCCACAGAAAAAAGGACAGCGCGGGATAAAATAGTCGGCAGCATTTGAGACGCCGACTCACAGGTGAGAATAAAACAGGCATAGGACGGCGGTTCTTCCATAATTTTTAACAGGGCGTTCTGGGCCTGCTCGGTCATCGACGAGGCGTTGGCAAGGATATAAACCTTCCTTTTGCCCTCGTTGGGGACGATATTGACGTCACTGCGGATAAAGCGTATGCTCTCCACATGGAAAGAACGGGCCCCCTCCCCGCCCGACGCGATAAAAACGTCCGGATGAGACCCATTCTCAATTTTACGGCATGCCTCGCACATACCGCAGGGCTTTTCCCCCTCACAGGCGCAAAGTATCGCCTCAGCTATTAATTTTGCCAAGGTGCGTTTGCCGCAGCCGTTTGCCCCCTGCAGCAAAACCGCGTGGGGCAGACGGCCGGCATCCGCCATAGCGGAAAGCTGCCGCTTAATCCGCTCGTTTCCAACAAAACCAGGAAATCTCATCTCATCCTATGCCTTTTCAAAATGATCGACATTAAGGACAAAGATGGTGGCACCGCCCACGGTGACCTCGACCGGATAAGCGGAGAACATGCCGCCTTCATAGGAGGAAGTCGTCGGCATCATCTGGGTGCGCTTGCGGCTTTGCTTTTTGATAATTTCAATGACGGTATCCACCTTCTCGTCTTCCACACCAACCAGGAAGGTCGTATTTCCCACTCTGAGGAAACCGCCGGTAGTGGCGAGCTTTGTGACCGAAAATCCTTCTTTGGTCAAGGCCGCGGATACAACCGAGCTGTCGTCGTTGCTAACAATGGAAAGAACCAGTTTCATAATTCTGACCTCCTTAAAAATAGCGGTACCGTGTTGGAATTGTTATGGGTACGCGAATTTGTAAACTTCTTCCAGGCTACAAGGAAGTTTCCTAGCTTTCCTTGATTTTATTTTACCTCTTTTTTCCAAAAAATACTATAGGTTTGGGGAAATTTATTTTCCTCCCGCCCCTTTTTTCATCAGAAATCTGAGATTTTACAGGAAAATTCTGTCATATAATACAAAATCAATCCGATATTATCCTCAAATTTCTATTTATATTATACCTTGAAACAGATTTTCTGTCAATCGCCTGTCTGCTTTTCCCAAAACAATATGCTCCAACTATCTAACGCCGTTATATTATATGCCTCATAATTTTACAAAACAACGACAATCAAATGTTGCAATGTATGGAACAAGAATTTAATGTATTTCGATAAATTATTATTGATTTTTTAATTTTTGTATATTATAATACCTCCTATACGCGGCTGATTCCCGTCGGTTTTCAAAAAATCATTCTTTATGGGAGCTGGGTCCGCATTTCAGTCCGCCGTCAAGGAGGTAATTTTTTTATGACACAGGATTTACTCGCTAAATGGCTCAAGACAGTGATTGTCATGTCCGCGTTATGCCTGCTGATTGTCTACGCCGCTGTCCTTCCCATGGTTGCGAAAAGCATTGTTTTTGCCTATCCGGAATTCTCCGGACGGTATCATCCCTGGAGCATATTCTGTTCTCTGACGGCAATCCCCTGCGCCGCCGCCCTCATCTTCGCCTGGAAAATCGCAGCGAATATCGGCCGTGATCGTTCGTTTTCCATGGAAAACGCAAAACATTTGAGGAAAATCGCTTATTTGGCCGCCATTGACGCCGGTTACTTCTTTATTGGCAACATTGTTCTGCTGATTTTGGGAATGAATCATCCCACTGTTTTTCTTGTTTCCATGTTTCTGGTTTTTATCGGGATCGGCCTCTCCGTTGCCGCCGCGGCCCTTTCCCACCTGGTACAAAAAGCCGCCCGTCAGAAAAACCAGGGGAAGGAGGATGGCTCCTATGAAGAACGCCCATAGCGCCATTGCCCGCGCCATAGCCTTCCTGTTGAGTTTTTCCCTGCTTTTTTCCGGTTGTTCTCCCTCCACAACTGAAAAATCAAACCTGATTATCACCAATCATAGCTCGGAGCCGCTGATGTCCATCGGATATGAAACTCCAAACAGCTCAGGAGGTGTGGAAAATGCCGACAACAGTCCGTTACTTCCCGGACAGGAGGTGGCTTTCTCCATAGAAAACGGGACGTTCCGCCTTTCTCTGACGGATATCACCGGCCGGGAGGCCGTCAGCCAGAGCTTTTTTGCCGATCCCGGCGACGCCCGGAACCAGCCTCTCCACATCACTATCGAAAAAGATCCGTCGGGAAGCTATGTTTTCCATATCACTTGAGTCACAGCGCATTGTTAAAAAGAAAAGCCGCGGGGCGGTTCCCCTTCCTTTGAAAACCGCCGCCTGGCATATTAGATTTTCTTTTTCATCTCTTATTCCGCGCCGCGGGACTGATTTTCACGGGAGGGAACTAATTTGAAGCTCAAATGGCTAAACCGTCTCTCAAAACTGAAACATTCCTTTTGCAGGCGTCCGCTGGTCTTTTTTCTCTTGTTTTCCTTGATCCCCGGCACCCTATTCTCCTTTGCTGAAGGTTTTCCATATATTTTTATATTCTGGCTGATGGGAATCTTTCTCCTCCTTCCTATCTGCCTAACCCTTGGAAATCTTTTTTTCCTCTTTTTTCCCCGGCGTGATCCCGATCTGCTTCACGGGGAGAAACAGATTGAATTTTCCTCCATTTTCCTTGGCATTCTCTTCTTTCTACTGTTCTTAAAGGTTTCCAATATCCGTTTCGCCGACTGGCGGGAACAGCTTTATAATCAGGAGCTTCACACCTTTATCCTCACCAGTTCCCTTCCCACCGTTCTTACCATATGTCTCCTCTCCCTGCTGGGATATTTTCTCCTCCGGCTGATCCCCCTGGAAAAGCTTCCTCCTCTTCCCGCCGTCTTTCTGATTGCCTCTATGTATTTAGGCGCGGCAGAGGCCGTTGTCTTTATCGTCCAATGTTCCGGCGGAACCCAACCCTTTCCCTATCGTCTTTATTTCTGCCTCTTTCCCGCCAATTATCTTGTTGTCATCTTCAAAACTGTCCGTCATTTAGCGGTACAATGGAACAAATTATATCAAGGCGCCCGGTATCACGGAAAAACCTTATCTTCCCGTTCCCCGTTTCCCAGCTTGAAACGCCTTTTGTCCAATTCCCTCCAATGGCCCTGGATGGCCCTGATCCTTTCGCTGCCTCTGCTGGGTATCCTCATTCTTTTCCTGACGTTATTTGGACAGGAGCCGGACAGCATTGTAAAAGCCTGGACGGAAACCTCCGACTGGAGATTGTCCCAGCATACAGGCCCGCAAAATATTATCCGGGACGAGCATTATCTCTGTACCGTCGCGGCCGGAGGCCATAAAAAGGTGGTAAAGCCTCTCCGGTTTGGGATTCGTCACGGCCATAGGGTCATTGTCAACCGTCAGCTCTGCGTCGCGAACGCTTTCGAACAGCTTTTAGAAGAAAAAACGCCGAAATTCCACCGCAGGGTGCGGGATTTTTATGACGCCTACGGCTACCCAATCGCCCAGCGCATTCATTCTCCCTTTGCCGCCGACATCATCTATTTTCTCATGAAACCGGCAGAGTGGGGTTTCCTTTTTATCCTCTATCTGCTCGATAAAAAGCCGGAAAACCGAATTTCCCTTCAATACCTTCCAAAACAAAAATAATCCTCTCTCCGTCAAATTTCCCGGCTGCTGAATTTAATATTATTCTTGATAGTCTTCATGATAGGCGGCAGCCGGAAACGTCTCCATTTCTCAAAAACGCAAAAGAACGCTCTGTCTGGAAACAGCAAACTTTTAACCAGAAAATAAACATCCATTGACAACTCCCATTTCCGGTACCTTCTCAAGACACACAGAATTTATTTCACCCCCTTCACTTGCCCCAAAGCCTGTAAACAGGAAAATTACCATTTCAACAGCCACCTGTCTCTCATCGGAAAATTGCCGCCGGCGCTCGCTTCTCCCGGCACGTGAAAATCAAGCTTTTTACAAGGCGCCTCCACCGCTGAGCCAGTGCTTTCCGTTTCGGGCATAGCCCTAACCTTTACTGGCTACGCACAAGTGCGTTTTTGGTTGGCCTGCCAGCCGCGCATTGGATTACTTGCTACCCGTAAACGGGTCTCTTGGATCAAAGATACTCAACTGCTCCATTTCCTTATCTACTTTTAACTGATTCGCTATGTATGATTTGATTGCCGCAGTGTTTTTCCCCGTGGTATCAACGCAGTATCCCTTGCACCAAAATTCGCGATTTCGGTATGCAAATTTCATATTTCCAAACCTTTGAAATATTAATAAACTGCTTTTTCCTTTTAAATACCCCATAAATCCCGAAACGCTCATTTTGGGTGGTATACTTACTAAAAGATGTATATGGTCAGGGCATACCTCTCCTTCTATTATTTCTACACCTTTCCATTGACACAAAGTCCTTAATATTTCTCTTATTGCTTCTCGTTTTTCTTCATAAAATACTTTCCTTCTATACTTCGGCGCAAACACTATATGGTATTTGCAATTCCATTTCGTATGTGCTAGACTGTTCGTGACGTTATTTTGCTCTGGCATTTTAATGTCCTCCTAATGTGTTTTTTAGCGTAACTGGCAGATCACGCTTTTACTTTAACACATTAGGAGTTTTTTATCTTTTTCATCGCTTAAGCTCTCTTGAACCACGCGACTATCGCGTGGTTTTCTTTACACAAGAAAGAGGCGTTCCCAAGGGAACGCCTCTTTACCATCACATAACAGGAACTTTTTCAAACGCCTCTTGTGTCTGCAAAAGCTTATGGAGATAGGACGGGTCATTTTTCTTACCTATCCCTATATCCGTTGGTTTGGAAAGTTCAGAAACCCTTTGGGCAAGGAAGGGTATGATATTTTTACGCGCTTACACAGGTTCCAAAAAATCCATCCCGTTTATCCTCCGAAATTTCCCGAAACTTCCTTCTTTCGGGAAATTTTTTATTTGTTTTCCTTTTCCCGGGAAATCCCCTCTCCGCGAAAAAGCTTCAGATTCCTTTCCATCACCTTTTTTCCCCTCCACAGGTAAGCGCGGTCGGGAAGCTTGTCAAAGGTATCCCCCTGCACCAGGGGACGCGCCCCCTGGACAAACTCCTGAATGGGGGTCTCAAGGGGCCTTTTGTTGTAAGGGCAGACCTCCTGGCAGATATCGCAGCCCCAGGCAAGGCCGCCCCCACGCAGCCGCTCCGCCTCCTCCTGGGACAGTTCTCCCTTCTTCTGACTGACCGCCGACAGGCAGACGGTGGGATCAATTCCCCCTTCCCCTTTCACCGCGGACACCGGGCAGGCTTTGATACAGGCGCCGCATCCTATACAATCCAGGATCTCATGCTCCTTCACGGGAACCGGCAAATCTGTCACAATCTCCCCGATAAAAACCCAGGAGCCATACTTTGGATGAAGCAAAAGCCCCTGTTTTCCCACAGCTCCAAGCCCCGCCTTCGCCGCCGCGTACACCTCCGGGACGGGACTGTTGTCAATAAAAGGGACAAACCTGCGGTCCGGCCATACCTTGGAACATTCCAAGGCCGCTTTCTCCAGCATTTTTCCAGCGGTGATGTGATAATCAGGGACAACCGCGTATCTTGAAAGATTTCTTTTTTCCACCGACACATAATAAGGAAATAAGGCCAAAACGGCCGATTGCGCCCCCGCGGGCAGCCGATCCTTCGCCCTGCATTCCAGCAAACGTCCGGATATCTGGGAAAAGGCGCACACGCCCCATTCCGTTATCCCGCATTTTTTTAAAATTCCGCCGAGTTCTTCCAGAATATCCATAAACCGTGTATTCCCCCCACCTGTGCGATTTTTTCCTTTCTTCTCCCCGGGCCTTCCTACAAAAACGGTTTGCCGGGGAGGGGGCGGCTGTATGTCCGTCATCTTCTATTTGACAGATTTCATCCCCTTGTTCCATTTGCCTGAAAATATGCGGAGGCGACAAAAAATGAAAACCGCGCGCAATTGCTGAAATTTCTGGGACAAGGATGCCGGGTTTCCTTCACTGTCCCGGCCCGCCTTTCTCACACTTCCTTTTGAGAGCCCTCTCCATAAGATATTTCCCCATAGGAGGCTCCAATCAGCTTTATCAGATCCTCCGGCGCCAATTCCACCTGAAAGCCGATCTTCCCCGCGCTGACAATGATGCTTTCCAACGCCTGGGCGCTGCTGTCAAGTACAGTGGGATAAGGCTTCTTCATTCCCACAGGAGAACAGCCGCCCCGGATATATCCGGTGACACCGTTGATTTCATTCACATGAATCATTTCCACCGCCTTCTGTCCAACCGCCTTGGCCGCCCTTTTCAAATCAAGCTCCTGTTCCACAGGGATGACAAAAACAAAATAGCTTTTCCCCTGGTTAGCGGTTCCCCTGGTCACCAGTGTTTTAAATACACGGCGGGGATCCTGGCCCATTTTTTTCGCCACGCTCGCGCCGTCAATCCGCCCATCCTTGTGCTCATAATGATAGGCGCGATAATGAATGTTTTCTTTTTCCAAAATACGCATCACGTTGGTTTTCATCTCTGACATAAATGATCATTTCTCCCCACTGAATTGTCGGATAATTTTTCTCCGCTTTTTTTCTCCGGCATTTTTTCTTTTTTGATATTTTCATGGGATTACCCTGAAATCCGGCTCCCCCCACACAGGCAGACATATCCTTTGAGACAATCATATATTATGGGCCTTCTCCCTTTCGACGCCGTTTTTCTTTCATGATTCAGAGGATTTTTTACTCCCCAAAAACAGGCCCGGTCTTAAAAAGGCCGCATACCCAGCCTTTTCCCCGCGTTCCAGCTGATCCAAGCTTTCCTTTTTTTGATCTGCCGCGGGACGGCGGGCCCAATCGAAAAAGAACCACCGCGAAACAAATTGTTTCGCGGCGGCCCATACTCATATCTAAAAATTATCCTTCGGGCCTGAAACAGGAGGCTGCAGCCTTCGGTTTTGATCAGCGCCCTATTCTTCCTCTTCCTCGCCGGCGCCCTCGTCAGGATTTTCATCCTCCTGGATTTCCAGCGTGTCGGTGCCCTCCTCGTGGGGAGCGCGGGCGATGGTAACCACCTTGCTTTCTCCCTGCACCTTCATCACCTTTACCCCCTTGGAAGGACGGGCGCACTCACGGATCTCGCTGGCGTAGATACGGATGATGATACCGTCAGAGGAGATGATGATAATATCGTCATCCTCCTTATCCACCACCAGAACAGCGGCTACGTCTCCATATTTTTCCACATGGTAGTTTCTCAAGCCTTTGCCGCCTCTGGACTGGATGCGGTAATCATCGATGGGGGACAACCGTCCATATCCCGTTTCGGAGACGGTGAGAACCATGCCGCCTTCATGAAGGACAGCCAGCGCCGCAACCTCATCTCCTTCGCACATGGTGATGGATTTCACGCCCCTGGCGGTTCTTCCCATGGGACGGACATCGGTTTCATGGAAGCAGATGGACATTCCCTTTTTGGTCGCCACCAGCAGTTTATCATTTCCGTCGGTCATCCGCACCCAGGCGAGCTCATCCCCCTCGTCCAGATCCACAGCGATCAGGCCGCCCTTTCTCGCCGTATTATAGGCGCTGAGGGTGGTTCTTTTCATGATTCCCTTGCGGGTGACCATAACAAGATACTTTTCCTCCTCAAATTCCGGAACCCGGATCATGGAGGTTACCCTCTCTCCCTGAGAGAGAGGCAGAAGATTGGCAATGTTCATTCCCTTGGAGGTCCGGCTCCCCTCCGGGATTTCGTAGCATTTGAGACGGTATACCCTTCCCTCATTGGTAAAGAACATAACATAGTCATGGCTTCCAATGACGAACATTTCAGACGCCACATCCTCTTCCCTTCGCGCCATGCCGGAAACCCCCCGGCCGCCGCGGCGCTGAATGCTGAAAGTATCCACAGGAAGGCGCTTAACATAGCCAAAGCTGGTCATGGTAAGGACACAGTCTTCCTCCGGGATCAAGTCCTCAATGTCAACCTCTCCGCTGACACTGGCGATCTCCGTCTTTCTTTCATCTCCGTATTTATCACGGATAGCAACGGCCTCATTTTTCACAATTTCCTTCACCCTGCCTTCGTTGGCGAGGATGTCCTGATAATCCGCGATTTTTACCCTGAGCTCTTCCAGTTCCCCTTCAATCTTCTCACGTTCCAGGCCGGTCAGCTGCCCCAGACGCATGGCCACAATGGCGCCGGCCTGCACGTCGTCAAAACCGAACCGCTCCATCAGGGCGGTCTTTCCTTCCTGTATCGACTTGGAGGAGCGGAGAATGGAGATGACCTCATCAATAAAATCCTGGGCGACTTTGAGGGCCTCTAAAATATGCTCCCTTTCCTGGGCCTTTTTCAAATCGAAAATGGTGCGCCGGGTCACGACTTCCATCTGGAATTTAATATAGTTTTCCAAAATTTCCTTAAGAGAAAGGATTTTTGGCTCCCCATTGACAATTGCCAGCATGATGATGCCAAAGGTGATCTGCATCTGGGTATAGCTGAATAATTTATTCAGTACAATCTGGGGGGAAGCGTCCCTTTTGAGATCGATGACAATGCTCATTCCATTGCGATCGGAATGGTCCGCAATATTGGAAATGCCCTCGATCCGCTTCTCCTTGACCATGTCGGCGATGGATTCGATCAGACGGGCTTTATTGACCTGATAGGGAAGCTCTGTGACAAGGATCTTAAAGCGTCCGTTTTTATCTTCCTCTATTTCCGTCCTTGCACGGACATGGATACGTCCGCGCCCAGTCGCGTAGGCGGCGCGGATGCCGCTTCTTCCCATAATAATGCCGCTGGTGGGAAAATCCGGCCCTTTGATATATTCCATCAAATCCTCCAAGCCGGCGTCCGGATGATCGATGAGATAGGCCGTCCCGTCGATCACCTCCACCAGGTTGTGGGGAGGAATGTTAGTGGCCATCCCCACCGCGATGCCGGTGGAACCGTTTACCAGAAGATTTGGAAAACGGGAGGGCAGGAAAAAAGGCTCCTTCAAACGGTCGTCATAGTTGGGGACAAAATCCACTGTCTCCTTGTCAATATCGGTGAGCATTTCCACCGCTATTTTGCTCATTCTCGACTCTGTATAACGGTAGGCGGCCGGGGGATCTCCGTCGACGGAACCGAAATTTCCCTGTCCGTCCACCAGGGGATATCTCATAGAGAAATCCTGCGCCAAACGGACCAGCGCGTCGTATACGGAAGCGTCGCCATGGGGATGATAGCGTCCAAGCACGGCGCCCACGGTGTCGGCGCATTTACGGTAAGGCTTGTCCGGCCCTATTCCATTTTCAAACAGGGTATATAAAATACGCCTGTGAACCGGCTTGAGCCCGTCCCTGACATCAGGAAGAGCTCGCCCCACAATGACAGACATGGAATAATCCAAATATGCCTGCTTCATTTCCTTTTCAATATCAACGTTAACAATCTTATTGCTTTCCAGTTCCATTCTTTCAGGTCACCTTTTCTATTAATTTTCCCCGTCAACAGAGGATCCGCCATCTATAAAAACAATCAGACACGCTTTCTTCAGCTTTTCCTCCGGCCAGAAACCATCTCACCGCCTGGTTTTCCAAAATTTCCAGCCATACCTTTGGAATCGCCGGAAGCTCCCAGGCATAAAGAACAGTCATCTTTTGGTTTTCAGCGTCCTCCTCGCCCCTTCCAATCAGTTTTCCGACAGAAGGGAGTCGAATAAAAAGCCTTCAAATAAATATCATAAAAGAACTATGCCTATAGACAGCATCGAGAATCGTTTTTTCAAAATAACGCGGCGCCAGGCGTTTCATTCCCTGCCTCCGCACGATAACAACCCGCAAAACAACGGAAAACGGCCTTAAAAAGCAAGCGGACCGCCAGCAGAAGCAAAAGGATTTTCGCCCCCTTGGACAGAAAAATCCTGAGTTCCCCGCCAGCGCTGTATTTCTTTTCACTTTCCAATTTTGCCAGTCGCGCCATTTCAATATTTCCTTTCAAAAGCCATATAGTTTCTTTCAAATACCGACCTTATGGTAGCTGTCTCCCTTGGTTTCTGATAAAAATTTATCCAGCGCCGCCTGCTCCTCCGCGGTCAAAAGCCTGACTGGAACAGCTCGGGTCATGCCGATCCCGAGATAAAATACAAACAGGTGCTCTGTCCTCACGCACCGGTAAAAAATAGAAAAAGGATAACGGCATTCCTGCCGGATATCGGATATTTCAATGCCCTCCCCAGTAATACGTATGGTCTGGGCATACAATTTTTCTTTCAGGGACTCATATTCCTTCCGCGCCCTTCTGATAATCAGATAGCTGAAAATCCTGTCATAATAAAACAAGCAGAACAAACCTGTCAGGAGCAGCACCGCCCAGGCAATCCACGACGAAAGCTTTCCTCCCTTGAGCACGGCGCCGGCTATCCCGCTGACGACCGCGAGGTAACCCAAGCCCTTCATAGAAATTCTTTCCCAGCCGGCGACCCCCAGCTTGGCCAAATCCAGACGCATATTCTGGTAATCCTCCATGGTTGTCAAGAAGCTTACTGTTATCTCCATCCGCAAAAATCCAATCGCCTTTCTCTCCCAATTCATCCGTTACGCTTCCCTTTTCTGATATCTGGAAGCAAACGTATTCTGCATATGTATGGAAACAGTTTCTTTTTCTTCCTGGGTCATACAGCTCTTTGACAATATCAAAAGGGGATGTTCCCTTCCGCCGGTCACCACAAAGCATTCCCCTGTTTCAATGCAAAGGCTCATTTCAGACCAATATCCCTGTATTTTCTCATATTCGCTGACAATTTGAAACTGTTCCTTTGTCAGCGTGATTTGCTCCTCAATCCCAAGGAGGCTGTTGGAAAGGTACATCCTCTCCGCCTCTTCCGAAACCATCCTAAGTTTAATAAAAAGAAGGTAAATCACCGCGAGGAGCAACATCAAAAGACCAATGACAGGAAGAAACACCGTGGAATAAGAGGAACGATAAGAGGGAAGAATCATGAGGATAAAAAGGAACAAACAGCCGCAGACCGCGAGGCGGATCCTTCTGGAACGCAGGGAACCGCTGTTTTTCTCCCATATGACCCATGCCTTTTCAAATTCCTCACAGCTCACCTTGTTGCGTATGACCGCTACGGGCTTGTCATAATAAGACATTTACCTGCCTCTTTTCCTTCCCTTTCTCGGTTTTGGAATGGTTCCTGAAATGATAATCGCCTGGATCTCAGGCAAAGCGCTTGGCTCAATGGCACGGAAGGGAAAGGCCGCCGTCTGCTTCTGGGGAGTGGTGATCACCATCATGTCATCTACCTCCTCGTAATAAGAGGTGCCGTCCAAGGGGATTTCCCACTTTCCTTCCCCCTCCCCGATATTGATCTCATCAGGATAAACCTCAACAGTTATCATTTTTCCATCAGCCTGTTCCTTCGCCCTTTTTTTCAGTGTGAAATAGGGAACCAGCCAGATTGCCACAATCAGAAGCAGGCAGATAACCGGAAAAAGAAAATTTGAGATATTGAAGGACCGGAGATTCTCCGCGGAAAACAGTTGGACGACCGAAGGAACAGCGCAAGCCGCCACAAGAACCGTTTCTATGGCCGCGCGGACGCCCGACGTCCTGAAAATTTTCATATTTTTCAGGCAGCTGTAAATATCCTCCTGCGTCAGGGAATACTTGAACTTGATGCCGGGCTGTTCTTCTTCATATTCCGCGGCGTCCTCGTCGGCTACCCGTTCCACCTCATAGCCTTCCCATTCCTCTGTTTTCTCTTCCTCTTCTTCAACGGAATGATCCGCGATCATCCCATGCTCCCGGGTTTCTTTTTCTTCCGCCACATCCGCATTGGTTCCGCCGCTACTGTGGTATTCCATTGTTCTCTTCCTTTCAAAAATAAAGAAATCTAATTAAATATCAAGATTCTGAACATAACGGGCGTTTTTCTCTATGAATTCCCGTCTCGGCTCCACCTTGTCCCCCATAAGGATGGTAAAGATTTCATCCGCCTGCTGGGCGTCGGAAAGCTCCACCCTCAGCATGGTTCTGGTCGCGGGATCCATCGTAGTCTCCCACAGCTGTTCGGAATTCATTTCACCAAGACCCTTATACCGGTTGATGGTGACATTCCCTCCCATTTCCGCGTTAATGGCGTCCCTTTCCTTTTCATCAAAGGCGTAGCGGTGCTGTTTTCCTTTGGTCAGCTTAAACAGGGGAGGCTGGGCAAGGTAGATATGTCCCTGCTCAATCAGCGGACGCATAAAACGGAAAAAGAAGGTCAAAAGAAGGGTGCGGATATGGGAACCATCCACATCGGCATCAGCCATAATAATCACCTTGCCGTAGCGGAGCTTTTCTATATTGAAATCTTCGCCAATTCCGCAGCCCAGAGCCGTGATGACAGGCATGAGCTTATCATTGCCGTAAACCTTGTCGAGGCGCGCCTTCTCCACATTGAGCATCTTTCCCCAAAGGGGCAGGATCGCCTGGAATCTTCTGTCCCTTCCCCCCTTGGCGGAGCCTCCAGCGGAATCTCCCTCAACAATATAAATTTCTGTTTCTTCCATATCCTTGGACTGGCAGTCGGCCAGCTTTCCCGGCAGGGAAGCCGATTCCATCGCCGACTTCCGCTGGACAAGCTCCCTCGCTTTTTTTGCCGCTTCCCTGGCGCGGGCGGCGGTTAAAGCCTTATCGAGAATGATTCTCGCGGTCGCGGGGTTTTCTTCCAGATAGACCGACAGCTTTTCAGTGACAGTCTTATCCACCAGGGTCCGGATTTCCGTATTTCCCAGCTTCGCCTTGGTCTGCCCTTCAAACTGCGCTTCCTTCAGCTTGACGCTGATGATTGCCGTCAAGCCCTCCCGGACATCCTCCCCCTTCAGGTTGGCGTCCGCTTCCTTGAGAATATTGTATTTTCTCGCGTAATCGTTAAGCACCTTGGTCAGAGCCCGTTTAAAGCCCTCCTCATGGGTGCCGCCGTCAGGGGTGTGGATATTATTGGCAAAGGAAAACATCAGTTCCTTATAGCTGTCGTTGTACTGCATAGCCAATTCCACAGTGGAATTTCCGTCGGGAGCCTCGGCGTAAAAATGCAGGATATCCTCGTGCAGGGGATCCAAGCCCTGTTTTTTGTGGATATATTCCACATAGCTGTGAAGGCCGCCCTTATAACAGAAATTTTCCTTCACGGGATGTTCCCCATCCCGTTCGTCCCTGAGCTCAATATGGACGCCGGCGTTTAAGAACGCCTGCTCCCTCAGCCTGGTGGAAAGAACCTCATATTCATAGGAAGTGGTTTCCTTAAAAATTTCCGGGTCGGCTTTAAAGGTGACAATGGTGCCGGTATCGACAACATCGCCGGTGACCGCCAGCTCCTCCACCGCCTGTCCCCGTTCAAATCGCTGGTGATAGCTGTGGGAGCCGTCGTGGACTTCAACCTCCAGCCATTCGCTCAAAGCGTTGACAACAGAAGCGCCCACGCCGTGCAGTCCGCCGGAAACCTTATATCCGCCGCCGCCGAATTTGCCTCCCGCGTGGAGAATGGTAAATACAACCGTCACCGCGGGAAGCCCGGTTTTCGCCTGGATTCCCACCGGGATTCCACGGCCGTTGTCCACCACCCGGATGATATCCCCCGGCAGAATGCTCACTTCAATTTTATCACAGTAGCCGGCCAGCGCCTCGTCAATGGCGTTATCCACAATTTCATATACCAGGTGATGCAGTCCTCTCGGTCCAGTGGAGCCAATATACATTCCGGGACGCTTTCTGACCGCCTCCAGCCCTTCGAGCACTTGAATCTCATCGGCGCCGTATTCCCCTTCCACCGGGATGTTTTCCGGCACAAAATCCCCGCCTTCCGGCGTCATTCCTTCTATCTTTTCATCCATCTGATCCAACCGTTAACCCTCCACCTGTGAAAACTCACATTGCTGCATAGGCGTTTTTACCTCAAAAAATACGGCAACCTCCTCCATCTCTATACCGGAGCAGCTTCCTCCGGCATGTTATATGGAAAGAGCCCTTCCGCCTAACGCTATAAAAATATATCTTTCTACAATTCATTATATCACGTTTTCAGGACTGTTTGCAAACTTTTTTCAAAAAATCATCAAAAGCGGCTGAAACGGCTTCTGAGAGAAAAATAAAGCTATTTTTCAGCAGGCTTTTTTTCCGTTTTTCTTTTCAGTGTGAAAGGAAGGAGGGCAAAATAAAACACAACAAATAAAAAAGTGTAAAAAAAGACCGGGAGAATGGAGGTAGTGTGATCCAGTACAAAGCAGTTAAAAAGGATCACAGCCATAAAAATAACAACGGAAAACAGGACGCTTCTCCCTGAAAAAACCAGCTTTGTCCGCTTTCCGCAATGGGAACAGGAAAGCCTCTGCCCCGGCCATTTGAGAAGAAACTGCCGGTATTTTGCCGAGCAGCCGCACTCTGGACAGGGCGGAAGCCCCCAGAATTGGATTTTTTTCTTTTGCTCCATGACGTTACCTTTCCATACCAGCCGCTATTCGGCCGTTTCAAGTTTTTTCATCCTTACTTCAGTCTGGAAAAAAATTCATCTTCCACGGTTTCCACGCTTTTTTTCGTTCTTCCCCTGTCCGTCCTCTCATACCCCGGCGGGGTTTCCCTTAGAGAACCTTGACTCCTTTCTCCTCCCCGGGAAATTTTTTTTCCCTGGGAAGCGCCCCTTCCCGGGCGGCGCTTCTTCTGAACTGTCTTTGTCTGCATAGTCAAAGGCAGATAAAAATATAATACAAAAAAAACAAGCAGAATAACTGGAAGAAGAAAGATCGGAACCTCCCCATGAAAAAGAAGGGCGAGAAGAATACAGACAACAAGCGCCGCCGCGGATATCCACAAAACCAGCCGAAACGAGGAGGGCGGATATGAAATTTTAAATATGGACTTGCAGCTGGAGCACCGGCAGGAAGAAGACTTTCTAAAATCCCACAGCTGGCCGTAAGGAATTTCCTTTCCACAGTAAGGGCAGGACGGACGCTTTCGAAAAAGCTTGTGTTTTTTCATCATTTTTTCCTCCAATAAAGCATCACGCGATTACACGTTGGAAATGTCCTCAATATACCCCGCCCGTTTTAATAATGTCGCGGAAGAAATCTGGGAAATATAAACCCTCCGTTTTTTTTCCTGATCAATACAGACAACAAAGGATTTTGGAAGATCATAGGTGACATTGATCACCTCTCCCTCCCTGGTCGCCCGCGCGAGATAATTTCTTGTGGCCCTGGATATGGTGGCGGTATCCAAATCAAAAATCCCGATCACATCCCTCATACGCACTACGGTATCCTGTCCCAAATGAAGATACATAAAACTAATCCCCGTTCTTCTCCGTTAAAATTCCATCCGCCATTTCAAAAGCCTTGCCGCCGGTCATCCGCAGAATGGCGACAGGATCGCAGCAGGTGACAAAGACCTGCCAACTCTCCATATGGTTTAAAATATAATCCTGGCGGGAGGTGTCCAGTTCGCTCATGACATCGTCCAGCAGAACCACCGGACGTTCGCCCACGGCCTGCCTGAGCGCTTCCGCCTCGCTCAGCTTCAAAGCGAGCACAACGGAACGCTGCTGCCCCTGGGAGCCATAGCTCCGGGCGGATTTTTCATCCAGCAGGAAGGAAAGATCATCCCTGTGGGGCCCTATGGAAGTAAATCCCGCGCGCAAATCCTCTTTTCTCGTCCCGGCGTATCCCGCCTGAAGCCGAGTCTGAAGCTCTTCTAGGGAAATTCCCTTCTCCCCGGGATGAATACAGGCGCTTTGGTATTCCATACGCAGCCTTTCCCTTCCCTGTGAAAAGCCTTCGTAAGCGTATTCCGCCTGAGGCTGGAGAACGCTGAGATAGTTCAGCCGCTCCTCTATAATCACGCTGCCCAGCTGGGAGAGCTTTTCATCCCAAACCTCCAAGGTTTCTTCCAGGTAAGGACGTCGGTAAATTTCCTTTAAAAGGGCGTTTCTCTGCAAAATTCCCCGATGGAACCGTCCAAGCGCCACCGCGTAAGAGGGCTTGTACTGGCAGATGGCGGCGTCCAGAAATTTCCGCCGCTCTCCCGGCCCGTCCTTCACCAGGGAAAGGTGCGAGGGAGAAAAGATCACACTGCAAAAATTCCCTACCATAGCGGAGGGAGATTTTAAACGAATCTCATTCAGAAAAATCTTTCGTTTTCCGTTTTCCAGGAAAATTTCCGCCTCCTGCTCCCGTTGCTGAGCAAAAAAATGAAGAGACAGCTGCGCCTTGTTTTCTCCAAAGGCGGTCAGTTCCCCGTCCTTTGCTCCCCGGAAGCTCCTTCCCCCGGTAAAAATCCAGATCGCTTCCAGCAGATTGGTTTTTCCCTGGGCGTTGCTCCCATAGATCACATTGACCTGGCCGGAAGGGGAAAAGGACCCTGTTTTTAAATTTCGGTACCCCTGAAACGACAGGGAATTAATTTTCACCGGACAGCACCTCAAACGTTTTGTTTTCCGCGGCGGCCCAGTCGCCGGGACGGAGCTTCTTCCCCCTCATGGTGCAGGTTTCACCGTTGACGGCCACCAGCCCCGCCTGGATCAGAACCTTGGCCTGACCGCCGGTTTCCACACACCCGGCCAATTTCAGAGCCGCGTCCAGACGGATATATTCTGTCGTAATATATATTTTTTCCATTTCAGCCATAGCAGACGTTATATCTCCCTTTTAATTTTTATGCGGCGTCCAAGGGGATCATTCATTTTTCAGTCTGACCGGGAGGACAAGGAATAGAAAGCTGTCCCCCTCCTTGGGAACTATCTTCATCGGGCTTAAGGAGCCGTTGAGCTGCACCTTGATTTCATCCGTCTCGCTGGCTCTCAGGGCGTCCAGCAAATAACGGTTGTTGAAGCCAATCTCGATCTCCTCCCCGCTATTTCTAATTTCAAAACGGTCGGAAGCGCCGCCGATAGCGGTTTCGCAGACCAGCCTCAGCATGTCTTTTTCAAAAGTGCAGCGGACAGGGCTTTTCAGCCTGTCATTTACCACTAGGGACATACGCTCCACCCCTTCCATAAAGCGGCGGGTAGGAAGGCAGATCTCCGTTTTCGCCGTAGGTGGGATAGCCGCCTTATAGTCGAGAAATTCCCCGTCCAGAAGCCTGGAAATCACATGGTAGGAAGATACGCGGAAAATGATATGCCTGCGTCCCACACAGATGGAAACCTCTTCCTCACCATCTCCAATCAGCTTGACCACCTCGCTCAGGGTCTTGCCGGGCACAACAAAACTGAGTTCCTCGCTGGAATTGCAGTCCGCCTGTTCTGTTCGCATTGCCAAACGGTAGCCGTCCACAGCTACTAGGCGGATGATCCCCCCTCCTATTTCAAAAAGGGTTCCCATATGGACAGGCTTGGAATCGTTGGTCGCCACCGCGAAAATGGTCTGCCGGATCATTCCCTTCAGCATGGACTGGGGAACACTGACCGCCTCCTGTTCTGAAACGCTTGGCAGTTCCGGATATTCAGAGGAAGCGATGCCGATGATTTTAAATTCCGTTTCCCCTCCCCGGATAACGGCGAGAAGCTTATCGTCCACAGAAATGGAAATATCTCCTTCCGGCAGGCTGCGGATGATGTCGCTGAACAATTTGGCGCTGAAAATGACTTCTCCCGGTTCGGAAACATGGGCGGCGATGGAAGTTGTAATTCCCAGCTCCAGATCGTACCCGCAGAGGAAAAGCTGTTGGTTTTCCGTTTTCAGCAGGATCCCTTCCAGCGCGGGGATTGATGATTTTGACGAGACAGCTCTCGAAACATTCGACACCGCCGACTGTAATTCCTGACGGTTGCATGAAATTATCATATGGTTACCCTCCCGGTACGTTTTGATAGAATAGAGATCATATAAATTTTAGTTTTAGTATTAGAGGCTGTTAAATTGTGGACAAGGCTCCAAAATGCAGGAGTCTCTAGGAAAAGATGCAAAAACATGGAACAGAAATTCCTGTGGAAGAATTGTGCAGAAAAACGGCGAAATGTAGTTTTTCACATAGATGTTGAAAATTGTGTGGGGAATGTTGAAAAGAAGTTTAAATGTAATTTTATTATGTAAACTTACGCAACTCCGCCCAAAAGCGCGAATTAACAGAAAATGTGAAAAAGTGGAAATCATTTCAACTTTTTACCTGTCGCGGATATTTTTTATAATATCCTCTACGGTCGCCTTGACTTTTGGATCCTTCTTCATTAATTTTTCGACCTGCTGGACAGCATAGACCATGGTGGAGTGATCCCTGCCGCCAAATTCTTCACCGATATTGATGAGAGGCATCTGGGTGATTTCACGGACGGCGTAAATGGCGATTTGACGCGCCTTGGAAACAGCCGCCGAACGCTTGGAGGAACGGATGTCCGCCGAGGTGACGCCGAAGGTTCTCGCCACCTCCTCCACAATTTTTTGGACTGTGACGGGGGCCGGCTGATCGTTATTCAGAATATCGCTGATCGCCCGCTGAGCCATGGGAATATTGGGGTTCTGTTCATCCAATAGATAAAAGGCGCGCAGCTTTTTCACCGCCCCCTCCAGCTCACGGATGTTGTTTTTCAGCTTGGACGCGATATATTCGCACACATCGTCGGAAATGTCAATATTTAAAAGCTGGGCTTTCCGCTTTACAATGGCGATTCTCGTCTCAAAATCCGGGGGCTGGATATCCGCGAGAAGGCCGCTTTCAAAACGGGTGCGCAGGCGGTCCTCCAGGGTTTGAATTTCCTTGGGCGGCCGGTCGGATGTGAGGACAATCTGCTTCTTATCCTGATACAAGGCGTTGAAGGTATGGAAAAATTCCTCCTGTGTTTGTATCTTTCCGCCGATGAACTGGATATCGTCCACCAGAAGAACATCCGCCTGGCGGTACCTTTGATGAAAGGCGGCGGTAGATCCGTTTGCGATGGAGGTGATCAGCTCGTTGGTAAAATCGTCTCCCTTGATGTAGACGATATTCATTTTGGGATCCTTTTTATGGATTTCATTACAGATCGCGTAAAGAAGATGGGTTTTGCCGAGGCCGGAATTTCCATAAATCAACAGAGGGTTGTATTCGCCGGAGGGATGGGCGGCGACGGCAAGGGAAGCGGCATGGGCCAATTTATTGGAAGAGCCGACAATAAAGGTGGAGAAGGTATATTCATAATCGGCGTTATCCGAAAGAATGCCGTCGATAACAGTGTTTTTCGGGGCGATTTCGTCGGGCGTTACAATGGTGATGGTGGGAACAAGACCGAAAATTTCTTCAAAGGAACGGCTGATGCGCTCCATATAGAAATTTTCCACCGTCTGCTTATGGAACAGGTTGGGGACGCAAAGCAGCGCGTTGCTTCCTTCCAGCTTGACCGGCTCGATATGCTCAATCCAGGATTTATAGGCCGTTTCGGTGAGATCCTGCCTTAAATGATCGCAAATTAGTTGCCAGGCTTCTTTAAATGATTCCATTGACTTATCAACCTCCTGTTAATTTTAAAAAATTCCCTTTTCCTAATATTATTACGTTATTTACGCGGCGCGGGGAGGAATTGGCGGCGGGGACAATCTCACGGGAGGGCCCGTTCCCATGAAAGTACATGTTTTACTTGTCCTTTAAGGCTTACGATTAAAAAAGTCATCACCTTCAAAGGCCCGTCCAATGCCGAAAAAACGGAATTGAAAGGGCGGGGCTTGGAAAAACATGTGGGAATTTTTCATTTAGGATTTGGAAAATTAGAGAATGGAATAAAGTCAGGTAAAACCCAAAGGTGAAAAAAGGTTACCCATTACTCAATTTCCGCAAAATTTGTCAAATATCATTCTAGCATACTAAAAAAAAAAATACAATCTGAAACTGGTTGGAATTTGCCGCGTAAATAAGGAAGAAAAAATTTTTTTCGTCAATATTTCCAAAGCATTTTTCCGTACATGTTGTGTAGAAACAGGGGATGAGAAGGAGCCCTGTGCTAAATATAGATGTAAAAGAAAAAACTTTGGGTATCCGGAGGGGATTTTCCTTAAAAATTTGTTGACATTACGCCCCTGCCTAAGCTATAATAATAACTTGCAAGATAACTTTTGCCACAGCTTCAAAGTTGGCTGCTTTTTTGCAGTATTTCGGTTTTTACCGCCGCTTTGACTGATAATACGACCCGTTTTTGAAGGGAGGGTTTTAAATGCTTAGAACTTATCAGCCGAAGAAGCTTCACCGTAAAAAGGAACATGGCTTCCGTAAGAGAATGGCAACTAGCAATGGACGTAAGGTGCTTGCTCGCCGCAGAGCTAAGGGAAGAAAGCGTCTGACCCACTGATTGAAGACCACCTTAGCGTGGTCTTTCTTTTTATGCTTTCTGTTATGCTGGGGCATCTGGAAGTCTGGGCGTGAGGAAAAGAGGGCTGCTTGGGCGGCCCGGCCGCGGACGAAAATCCGTTTTTGACGGGAAAACAGGGGATTGGATGTGATCTGTTGGGCAGAATGGTCGTCTTAAATAAAAATCATGATTTCAGACGGATCTACGCGAAGGGAAAGTATTTTGTCCATCCGGCCCTTGTGACCTATGTGATGAAAAATAAGGCTCCCGGCAAGGATATTGACGGACAGGCTTTAAGAAAAAAATCCCGGGTTGGGATTACCGCGAGCAGAAAAACAGGCAACGCGGTGAAGAGAAACCGCGCGAAAAGGGTGATCCGGCAGGCTTACCGTGAATTGTCAGGGGAGATCCAGCAGGGCTGGGATATTATTTTTGTCGCCAGATCCTGTACTTATTTGAAAAAAAGCACGGAAATTAATTCTGTCATGCGGGCGCAGCTGAAGGCGGCGGGAATTTTGAAATGAAATCCGTTTTTCTATGGCTGATTCATTGGTATCAGAGGAATATTTCCGCGTATACCCCTCCGGCATGCCGGTTTTATCCCACCTGTTCCCAGTATGCCTGCGAGGCTATCGAACGGTTCGGCGCGCTGAAGGGGGGGTGGCTCACCCTTCGGCGGCTGTTAAAATGCCATCCGCTTCATCCCGGCGGTGTGGATCCTGTTCCGGAGCAGTTTTCCTGGTTTGGAAAAAAGAAAAAATAAATAGGCGCTGAAATAAGCGCGTGAATGATGATGTTGATGCATTTGGTTTGATGTGAACAGAGCTGTTCCGGTTTGTTAAGACCTGATTTTGATTATGGAGGTTTCCAGCGTGGCAATATTGGATTGGATTGGTAGCCTGTTCGGCTATATTATCTTCTTTGGTTATAAAATTTCCGGAGTCTATGTCATAGGCTTGTTTTTGTTTACCATTGCGGTAAAGCTGGTTTTGTTCCCCCTTTCCATTAAACAGCAGAAAACCATGGCCAAGCAGTCCCGCCTGTCCCCAAAACTGCAAGAGATAAAAGAGCGGTGCGGCAATGATAAGCAAAGATATAGTGAGGAAATGATGGCGCTCTATCAAAGAGAAGGCGCCAACCCAAGCAGCGGCTGCCTGCCCCTTCTGCTTCAGTTCCCCATTATCATGGGGTTGTATCAGGCGGTTGTAAAGCCCCTTTCCTGCGTGCTGCATATGGGAAATGACGTTATCAACCAGATTATGGGCGTGGCGGGCGTCAATACCACAACCAACTATTATTATCAGATTAATTTTATCCAGAATTTCAATAGCCTGTCCCAGGATCAGATGAACCAGATTTCCCAGATAGTTTCTCCCGGGGATTTGGAGCATATTACCGGCTTGGCAAACGGCGGGTTTAATTTCCTTGGACTCAATCTTTTGGGAACGCCGGGATGGAATATTTTGATTATTATCCCGATTTTGTGCTTTGTTTCGTCTATGGCGATGTCCCTTTACACCATGCGGCTTTCCAATTCCAACCAGCCGGGCGGCGGCTGCATGAAATGGGGTATGCCGATTTTCATGTCGGTCTTTTCCACATGGATTGCTTTCAGCGTGCCGGGCGCCGTCGGTTTTTACTGGTTCCTGTCCAACCTGCTGAGCATGGTGCAGTCTTATGTCATGAACAAATTCTACAATGGCCATATCATGAACGCCAAGGACGAGGCCGCGAGAATCGCCAGGCGCCGCCAGGAGGAGGGCGCCGTTATGGCCGCCCACCAGGGCTTTGTCCTTGCTGAAGCCGCTCAGAGGCTGAGAAAAAAAGAGATGGATTTGGAACAGCAGAAGCTTGACGAGGAGAGAAGAAAGCAGAGCTATCAGTCCAATAAGGAGAGCCTGGAAGGCAAAAGCTGGAGCAATGAGAAAGTGATCAAAACAGGGAACGCGGCAAGATCCGGCAATGTCGGAAAGAAAAAGAAGAAATAAACGGATGCTGTGCTAAAAAGCTTGGAGGTGTTGTATTTATGGTTAGGGAAGCGATAGGAATTGGAGAAACCACCGACGCGGCGTTGAAAAACGCCTGCCAGCAGTTGGGGCTGGAAACCTACGAAGTACAATTTGACATTTTGGAGAATGCCAAGAAAAAAACATTGGGCCTTTTTGGAGGGAATCCAGCCAAGGTCAGGGCTTATGTCACCATTTCTCCCGCGCAGGTTGCGGCGGATTACCTGAAGGCGGTGATGAAGGAGATGGGGGTTTCTGACGTCAAGGTGGAAATCACCGAGGAAAAGGACGGCGCCGTCTTTGATATTTCCGGAGATGATGTTGGTTTTATCATCGGACGCCACGGGGAAACCATGGACGCCCTTCAGTATCTGACGGGCCTGGTTGCCAACCATGTGGATGATTCTTATTACCGGATCACCATCAATACTGGAAACTACAGGGAAAAGCGTGAAAAGACCCTGGAGGCCCTCGCAAAGAGGATGGCGGAAAAGGCCATTGCCACCAACCGGAAATACAGCCTGGAGCCTATGAACCCTTATGAGCGCCGGATTATTCACACGACTGTCCAGAAGATGGGAACCGCGACCTCCTGGTCGGAGGGGGATGATTTTAACCGCCATGTGGTGATTGGACCAGCGGACGGCGTCAATGCCAAGTATGGACGTGACAGCAGATCAGACGGCCGCAGGGGCGGATATGGCCGCCGCGGCGGAAAGCGTTCTTCCGGAAAAGGGGAGCTTCAGCGCGGTTCCGGCTATAAAAAGCAGGATGAGGCCGTTGCGTCGGCAGTGAAAAGGGAGCCTAAAAATGATGAGGCGCAGGCGCCTCTCTACGGAAAGATTGAAATTAATAAATAAGGAAGGCCAAACCATTTTTATGTATGGTTTTGAAGTGGACTTTCTACGGATAAAAAGAGGCGGAAATTTTTCCGCCTCTTTTTGATGCCTGTGCCGTTAGGCGGCGGGCCGTGTTATCTGAAAAGGAAAGCTCTTTGGTTTTAGGGGAGGGGGAATTTATGTTTGCATAACAGTGCGCTTTCTGTTATACTTAATAATGTATTGATCTGCAAAGGGGTGTGATCTGTGGCGAAAAATAAGCTGGTTGCTCCGGTTGTCAAATGGGTTGGCGGAAAGCGCCAGTTATTGGATGAGATCACCCCGCTGCTCCCGCAAAAAATAACGACATACTGCGAGCCTTTTTTAGGTGGCGGCGCCGTCTTGTTTTCCATACAGCCCTCCAAAGCCATTGTGAATGATTTGAACGAGGACTTGATCACTGTTTACCGGGTGATTAAGGATAATGTGGAGGGCCTTGTCCAGTCCCTGAAAAAGCACGAAAATACTTTGGCGTATTTTTACGCTGTCAGGGATATGGACAGGGATAAAAAAGCATATCAGGCGCTGCCGGATGTGGAAAAAGCGTCCAGGCTGATCTACCTTAACAAGACCTGTTTTAACGGCCTTTTTCGGGTCAATTCATCCGGGGAATTCAACACCCCCTTTGGTTATTATAAAAAGCCCAATATTGTGAATGAGCCTGTGCTGCGCGCGGTAAGCGGCTATTTTCATGACAGTGATATCAGTTTTTACAGCGAGGATTTTGCTCGAACCCTGGATCGTGTAGGGAAGGGCGGCTTTGTTTACCTTGATCCGCCTTATGATCCGGTTTCAGATACAGCGAGCTTTACCGGCTATCATAAGGGGGGGTTTGACAGAAACGAGCAGGCGCGTCTGAAAAGGTGCTGTGATGAACTTACGCGGCGCGGCGTTAAGTTTTTGCTTTCCAACTCCGCGACAGAGTTTATTACCGATCTCTATCGGGATTATGACATTAAGATTGTACAGGCGAAAAGGGCGATCAACTCCAACGCCAGCAGGCGGGGAGCCATCGATGAGGTGCTTGTCAGAAACTATGGGACTGAATGATACCGCTTGGGAACGGCTGTTTGAGAAATACCATATCCTTGACGAGATCAAAAAGAATGGAAAATTTATGATTTCAGCGGGACAGATAAAGGAATTCCGGGAACCCAGGCTGATGACCAAATTTGATCACCGGATCAATCTGCCCCGGATATTTTCGGAAAACGGGTTGGCGATCCTTCCTGTTACCCGGGGGGATTATGTCATTTCCTCCTTTTCCGCCTATCAGGAATTTGAAGCTCCCAGCGCGGGGACGAAAAGAATTTCTGTTCCGCCTTATGTCCAGAGCTTCCTGCCTCAATTTCTGGTCAGCGAGGCCATCGCCCTGAACTGCGCCTGCGCCTGCGGGATTTTAAGTGATTTTCTGGAGGATGAGGCCCTTGTGCCGACGGTCAGCGGGCGGATGGGGTCGGGGGAGTTTGATTTTGATATTGAAACGTCCTTTGGCACGCGGCGTATCGCGGTAAATAATTCCCAGATTGAAATTGACGCCGCTTATGAGGGGATTCATTCTCTTTCCCTTTTTGAGGCGAAAAGGGATTTGGCCGATGATTTTCTCATCCGCCAGCTGTATTACCCCTTTCGGGTTTGGAGCGGCCGGGTGACAAAAACGGTAAAACCGGTATTCCTTATTTTTTCCAATGGGATTTTTAACCTGTATCAGTACCAATTTGAGGATCCCCGGAATTATAATTCCCTGCGGCTGGTAAAGCAGAAAAATTATATGCTGGCGACGGATATTTGCCGGGCTGATATTGAGAATCTTTTGCGTTTGCTCCCTACGGTGCGGGAGCCGGAGATTTCCTTTCCCCAGGCCAACAGCATGTCCCGCGTCATTAACCTGATGGAGCTGCTGAGTGAAAAGCCCATGACAAAACAGGAGATCACGTCGGAGTATGCCTTTGATGAACGCCAGACCAATTATTACACCGATGCCGGGCGGTATCTGGAGATCATTGAAAAGGGGCGCGACGGGGAGGGGAATATTTTATTTCGGCTCTCTTCCCGGGGACGTTATATTATGTCCCTTCCCTATAAAGAGCGTCAGCTTGCCATGATCTCCCAAATTTTGGGCCATAAGGTTTTTAAAGAGACGCTGAAATTGTGCCTGAAGTTTGGAGGGATGCCGGATACTCAAACAATTGTCCGGCTGATGAAGCAGTCCCGTCTTTACCATGTGGAGGCGGAAAGCACCTTTATACGCCGGTCGTCCACGGTCGCCGGATGGGTAAACTGGATTTTAACCATGATTGAGGAATCCTGATGAGAGGCGGGCAGGCATCGGTGTGCCGCCCGTTTTGTTTACCGGCTTGCCGGGTGGCGGCGGAATGAAATGTAAAATATTAGGTTTGAATGAAAGATACAAGAAAAGGAAGGTTTTGGGCATGGCGGAGGCAATTGCCGCGATTTCAACGGCACAGGCGCCTGGTGGAATTGGAATTGTAAGAATTTCTGGAGAGGATGCCCTTTCTGTGGCGGACAAGGTGTTCCGCGGGAAAGGGAAGCTCGTTGAGGCAAAGGGCTATACGGCCCATTATGGCAAAGCGGTAGACGGCGGCGGGGAAATTGACGAGGTGATTGCCACGGTTTTTTTGGCGCCGAAAAGCTATACTGGGGAAAATGTGGTGGAGCTTTCCTGCCATGGAGGGCTTTATATCACCCAAAAGCTCCTCCGGGCGGTTCTCTCCGCGGGAGCCAGAATTGCCGGGCCGGGAGAATTCACAAAGCGGGCCTTTCTCAATGGAAAGATGGGACTCACTTCCGCGGAAGCGGTGATGGACATCATTTCCGCCCAAGGGGAACAGTCGGCAAAGGCGGCCCTGGCGGGAAGAAACGGCAGGCTGGAAAAAAGAATCTCCCAGGTAAAGGAGACCCTGGTGGAATCCGCTTCCCATCTCGCGGCGTGGGCCGACTTCCCGGAAGAGGACATTCCGGAGGTTACCCAGGAGACTTTGCTCAAGGGGCTTACCCGCGCGAGGGAAGAGCTGGAGGGGCTGATACGGCAGTTTGAAATTGGCTCCGTCCTGCGCGGCGGTGTGGATACCGTCATTCTTGGGCGGCCCAATGTGGGAAAATCCACTTTGATGAATCTTCTGTCCGGTTATGAAAAAAGCATCGTCACCCCGGTGGAAGGGACCACCAGGGATATTGTGGAGGAAACGATCCGGCTGGGGGATATCCTCCTGCGGCTGGCCGATACCGCCGGCCTCAGGAAAACGGACGATCCGGTGGAAAGCATCGGTGTGGAGAGGGCTAGGGAGCGGATGGAGAGGGCGCAGCTGATACTGGCCGTGTTTGACGCGTCCCGGCCATTGACAGAGGAGGACTTTTCGCTTTTAAAGGAGCTGAAGGGAAAGCCAGCCATAGCCGTATGGAATAAGTCGGATTTGTCGCCCGGACAGCCGCCGGAGGAATTTTCCTCCCTGGCTGGAAGGGCTGTCAGTGTTTCAGCGAAAAATGGAGAAGGCGTGGACGAGCTTTCCGCGGCGGTGGAGGAGCTCCTTGGCGCTGGCCATTGGAATCCCGCGGACGGCGTGCTGCTGACGGAACGGCAGCGGGACGCAGCATCCCGGGCGCTGCAATGTATCGGGGAGGCCTTTGACGCCTTTGCCCAGGGCTTGACGCTGGACGCGGTGACCGTTTCCATAGAAGGAGCCATTGGGGCATTGATGGAACTGACGGGGGAACGGGCCGGCGACGCCGTGGTGGAGGCTGTCTTTTCCCATTTTTGTGTTGGAAAGTAAACGCTTTGAGAAAAAGGTGGCATAGGACAGGCGATGGAATTTTTTGCTGGTGAATATGATGTTGTTGTGATCGGTGCGGGGCACGCGGGGATTGAAGCGGCCCTGGCAAGCGCGAGGCTGGGATGCAGTACAGTAGTTTTTTCAATCAATCTGGACGCGGTGGGAAACTGCCCCTGCAACCCTTCTATCGGAGGGACAGCGAAAGGGCACCTGGTGCGTGAGATCGATGCTTTGGGGGGAGAAATGGGAAAAACCGCGGATGCCTGTTTTTTGCAGAGCCGCATGCTGAACAGGGGAAAGGGGCCGGCCGTCCACAGCCTCCGCGCCCAGATCGACCGGAGAGAATACAGTAAAATTATGAAGCATAAGCTGGAGCTTCAGGAGGGCCTTTCCCTGAAGCAGGGGGAAATTGTCGCCCTGAGGCCCTCCCCTTCGGGCGGCTGGGAATCCGTCACCCGGCTGGGGGCTGTTTACCGTTCCCGCTGTGTGATTCTTGCGACGGGGACCTTCCTTGCCGGAAAAATTTATGTGGGGGATGTTTCCTATGAAGGCGGACCGGACGGGATGTTCCCCGCGGCCTTTTTGTCATCCTCCTTAAGGGAGCTGGGGATCACCCTGCGGCGGTTTAAAACGGGAACTCCGGCGAGAATTGCCCGCAGGAGCGTTGATTTTTCCGGCCTGGAGGAGCAGCGTGGGGACGATCCCGTCGAACCCTTTTCCTATGATACGGAACATCCGGGATCAAATAAGGTGAATTGCTATGTGACCTGGACAAATGAAAAAACAAAGGAGATTATCCTGAAAAATATTCACCGTTCCCCTTTGTACGGGGGAAAGATAGAGGGGGTTGGACCCAGGTACTGCCCCAGTATTGAGGATAAAATTGTCAGATTCTCCGACAAGGAAAGGCACCAGCTCTTTATTGAGTCCTGCGGCTTGGATACGGAAGAGCTGTATTTGCAGGGGGCTTCCTCCTCTCTGCCTGAGGATGTCCAGCTGGCGCTTTACCGGACGGTGAAGGGGCTGGAGCATGTGGAAATGATGAGGCTTGCCTACGCCATTGAATATGACTGTGTCGATCCCCAGGAGCTCAACGCCGCTTTGGAATTTAAACAATGGAAGGGGTTGTATGGAGCCGGACAGTTTAACGGCAGCTCCGGATATGAAGAGGCGGCCGCCCAGGGCCTGCTGGCA
>JAHZIE010000120.1:0-2685 GCA_019419895.1 Clostridiales bacterium
GCCGGTGTGTCTGCCGCGGGCAATTTCCCGGCAGAATTTTAAAACAGGGAGATTCTGATCTGTAAGGAGGTGGCGCAACATGTCAGATTATCATACAAAAATTCACCTTCCGGATGCAAAACTATCCGAAAGGTGAATTTTTTAAATTAATAAAATTAAATTGAATTTCATTCTTTTCAGTAATGTTTTTTTGAGCATAATTTGAGCGTAACAGAAAAAGCGATTAAAGAACTTTCACCTTATGGAAAACCTTTTTCCCTTTTTTAATGATGATTTGTCCTTTTGCTTTCATTTCATCCAAGGATAATGTTTCCGTCGGCTGCTGGATTTTTTCCTCATCAATAGAGATTCCTCCCTGCTGAATCAGACGGCGTGCCTCCCCTTTGGAAGGAGCCAGCTTTGTCAAAACAAGAAGATCCAGTATTCCAATTTTTCCATCTGTGAAATTATCCGCGCTGAGTTCAGTGGAAGGCATATTTGATGTATCGCTGCCAGTGCCAAAAAGCGCTTTTGCGGCATTTTGTGCCTTTTCCGCTTCCTCTTCACCATGGATCAATTTAGTAACCTCAAAAGCGAGAACCTCTTTTGCGCGGTTAAGCTGACTTCCTTCCAGCTTTTCATATTCCGCAATTTCTTCCAAAGGCATAAAGGTAAGCATTTTCATACAGCGGATTACATCAGCGTCATCCACATTTCTCCAATACTGATAGAATTCATAGGGGCTTGTCTTTTCCGGATCCAGCCAAAGAGCCCCCTTCTCTGTTTTCCCCATCTTTTTGCCTTCAGAAGTGGTCAGCAGATTGACTGTCATGGCATAGGCTTCTTTTCCGTCAGCACGGCGGATAAGCTCAACGCCGCCGATCATATTGCTCCATTGGTCATCACCGCCCAATTGCATTTGACAGCCGTATTTTCTGTTCAGCACCAAGAAATCATAGCTTTGCATAAGCATATAATTCAGCTCAAAAAAGGACAATCCGCGCTCTAAACGCTGCTTATAGCATTCAGCAGCCAACATGCGGTTCACAGAAAAATGGACACCGATTTCCCTGATAAATTGGATATAATTCAAATCACACAGCCATTGGTCGTTATTTACCATTAAGGCCTTTCCTTCTGAGAAATCAATAAGATGAGACATCTGCTTTTTAAAACAGGAAATATTGTGATCGATTTGTTCCTTGGTCATCATTTTTCGCATATCAGATTTACCCGAAGGATCTCCAATCAAACCGGTGCCTCCGCCAAACAAAGCAATCGGCAGATGTCCGGCTCTCTGCATATGGGCCATTAAGATAATCGGAACAAAATGTCCAACATGCAGACTGTCTGCGGTGGGATCAAACCCAATATAAAAAGTGACTCGTTCCTTTTCCAGCATTTCTTTAATTTTCTCTTCATTGGTTGTTTGAGCAAGCAGTCCCCTTGCCTTCAATTCCTCAAATACAGTCCTTGCCATAAACTCCACATCCTCCACATTTTTTACATTTGTTTTCAGTCCAGACGGGAAATCAGGGCATAAAAAACGCCCTCGTAACGTCTGAACGTTACGAGGGCGGAAACACCTCAATTTTACTACTGACTCACGACAGCAGCCTCAGCGGGTACTGACATACCCTTTCTCTTTAACGGGAGAACCCGGCAAAGCCTACTTAGAAAGTTGAAGAATTCTCTGTTCAGCCCGCAGCTCCGGAATGTATTTCAGCTATCCTTCAGACCTGTTCACACCAACCACAGGCTCTCTGTTCATCCCGACAACCTACTTTTTTCCTTCACAGCCATTGGAATATATTTTTTATTAAAACATACTTCTGAAAAAAAGTCAAGTATCTGACCGGGCCTTTTTTAAAAGTTCTTCCGCTCCCTGCAACTGCAGAGGAGTGGGTTCCGTACCGCTCATTATACGTGCGAGTTCCTGTTTTCTCTCTTCAAAATCAAGAATTTTCACATTGGTAAAAGTTTTTCCGTTGGACACATGCTTTTCAATCAGAAGATGATGATCTGCATGGGCGGCAATCTGGGCCAAATGGGTTACACACAAAATCTGACGGTTTCTTGCTGTTTCCTTCAGTTTCTGCCCTACCTTTTGAGCTGCGCGTCCGCTGATTCCGGTATCGACTTCATCAAAAATAAGGGTATCCACCTGATCCTTGTCGGCTAAAATATTTTTAATCGCCAGCATAATCCTTGAAAGCTCGCCTCCAGAAGCTATTTTTGCAATCGGCTTTGGCGGTTCCCCAGGATTGGTGGAAATCAGAAATTGCAGTTCGTCACAACCAGTACTGTTTAATTTGCAGAGTTCCTGGGCTACCACCAGTTCCACATGGGGCATGTCCAAAAAGACCAGCTCTTGTTTTACTCCCTGGACAAATCTGCGGGCAACCGTTCTTCTTTTTTCAGACAAAGCTTCCGCTTGTTCCTTGGCCTTCAATGCGGCGGTCTGGTATTCCTCCTCCAATGCCTGGCGCTGCTCATCGGAAATTTCGATATCCTCTAATTCTCTTTTCGCGTTCTTTAAAAATTTTATCATATCCTCTTCGCCAGGACCATATTTCAGCCCCAAACGATAGAGTTCGTCCAAACGGCTCTCCACTACTTCCAATTCCCTGGGATCATAGTCAGATTCCTCAAAGGCGCGGAGTTCTTCATTGATATCTTCCGCCTCATAGGTCAAATCCCGTACCC
>JAHZIE010000120.1:2695-3025 GCA_019419895.1 Clostridiales bacterium
GGAAGCTAACGAATTGAGCTGCGGCAGATAATTGGATACCTCCTGCAGGGATGAGGAAATCTCCCCAAGCATCTGCAAAATTCCCTGACTTCCTTCTTCTCCAAGGAAGGCTGATTTCGCCATACCAACAGCTCCGGCGATCTTCTCCGCATGGGTAAACCGGCTTTTCTGTTCTAACAGATCTTCCTGTTCTCCCTCATGAATATCGGCAGATTCTAATTCATGAATCTGATATTTCAAGAGATCGATCCGGCGTTCCTTTTCCGCATTATCGGTATGCAAAGCAATCAGCTTTTTTTTCAAAGAAACAGCTTTCCGGTAGGAAGCCTG
>JAHZIE010000121.1:0-1845 GCA_019419895.1 Clostridiales bacterium
GTCGGAATAGACTGGTTCAAATAGGGAAATGGGCTCAACAATAGCCTCCAACGCCATTACTACATCCTCTTTTTTCATATCCAGCTCCTTAGCTATTTCCTCAATACAGGGCTCCCGATCATTTTTTGCCGTCAGCTGTTCCTTTGCCTGCATGGCCTTATAAGCGATATCCCGCAGGGAACGGCTGACTCTCACCGCGTTGTTATCCCTCAGATAACGGCGGATTTCCCCGATGATCATTGGGACGGCATAGGTGGAAAAACGCACGTTCTGGGAAATGTCAAAATTTTCCACCGCCTTGATTAGTCCAATACATCCCACCTGAAAAAGATCATCCAGGTTTTCCCCTCGATTGGAAAAACGCTGCACAACACTGAGCACCAGGCGCAAATTACTGGAAATCATTTTGTCCCTTGCTTCCATATCCCCGGCCTGCGCCTTCTCAATTAAAGCAATTTTTTCTTTTTCGCTGATCACCGGAAGTTTTGCTGTGTTCACTCCGCAAATTTCAACTCGATTGATGTACATAATTCTTCCGTCCCTTCTTTTGAAAAATAAGAGCTGTCCGCATTTCTTCTGATTTGATTATTGTCAGGGAAACTCATTTTCATACCGAAATAGAACTGGAAGAATTTGTTAAGTTTTTGCAAGCAAACAATGGACAAATTTTTCTGTAGGACTGGATCTGTTCCTATGCAGATCCACAATAAATTAGAAAAGTCGAGGGTTTTCATTGACAAACGGCCGATTGTTAGTGTATCATTTTTCTATTAAGCCGCAGGGGGCGTTGTGGGTGGTTTGGGCCTGCAGCGCTTCTTTCTTTAAGTTTTGGAAGGGGAGCTGACAGTAGAATGAAAAATATCAAGGAAATTTTCGGCAGTATGGTCTTTAATGATCAGGTTATGAGAGAGCGGCTTCCGAACGCGACCTACAAATCCCTTCATGCCACCATTGGAAAGGGAACGCCTCTGGACGTTGAGGTTGCCAATGTTGTGGCTAACGCAATGAAGGACTGGGCTATTGAGATGGGCGCCACTCATTTTACCCATTGGTTCCAGCCCCTGAACGGAGTCACCTCTGAAAAACACGACAGTTTTATCAGCCCGACCAAGGACGGCCGGGTGATTATGGAATTTTCCGGCAAAGAGCTGGTAAAGGGGGAGCCGGACGCTTCTTCCTTTCCTTCCGGCGGCCTGCGGGCTACCTGTGAAGCCCGGGGTTATACCGCATGGGATCCTACATCCTACGCCTTTATCAAGGATCACACTTTGTGTATCCCCACTGCTTTCTGTTCCTACAGCGGTGAAGTGCTGGACAGAAAGACCCCTCTACTTCGTTCAATGGCTGCTCTGAACCATCAGGCCCTCCGCATCTTGAAGCTGTTTGGAAAAACCGATATTCCTCAAGTCCGCACCACAGTAGGAGCGGAACAGGAATACTTTCTTGTGGATCGCGAGCTTTACCGGCAGCGTGAGGATCTTATCCTGTGCGGCCGGACCCTCTTCGGCGCTATGCCTCCCAAGGGGCAGGAAATGGAGGATCATTATTTCGGCATGATAAAGCCCCGTGTTGCCGCATTTATGCGGGAGCTTGACGAGGAATTATGGAAGCTGGGAATTTCCGCCAAAACGGAGCACAATGAGGCCGCCCCCTCCCAGCATGAGCTGGCCCCGATTTTCACAACAACAAATATCGCAGTGGATCATAATCAGCTGACCATGGAGCTGATGAAAAAAACCGCCGAAAAGCACGGGTTTGCCTGCCTGCTCCATGAAAAGCCTTTTGAGGGGGTCAACGGTTCAGGGAAGCACAACAACTGGTCCCTTTCCACCACCACCGGAGTCA
>JAHZIE010000121.1:1855-3013 GCA_019419895.1 Clostridiales bacterium
CCCCTCAGGATAATCTCCAGTTTCTTTTGTTCTTTGCCTCTGTTGTCAAAGCAGTAGATAATTACCAGGATCTTCTCCGTATCAGCGTGGCCACCGCCGGGAATGACCATAGACTGGGAGGAAACGAGGCGCCGCCCGCCATTATTTCTATGTTTATCGGAGAAGAATTGGAAGCGATTATGGACTGCATTGCCCACGGGGTAGACTACAGTGCGCCCAAGAGGGTAAAAATGGAGCTTGGGGTTGATATCCTTCCCAATTTTCCAAAGGACACCTCAGATCGGAACCGCACTTCCCCCTTCGCCTTTACCGGAAATAAATTTGAATTCCGCATGCCTGGCTCCAATCTTTCCGTCGCCTCCGCCAATATTATCCTGAATACCGCCGTGGCAGAGTCGCTGCGCACCTACGCGGATGAATTGGAGGCTGCCCCCGATTTTCAAAAGGCTGTCATCGCCCTGGTAAGGCGGACAATCAATGATCACAAGCGGATCATTTTCAATGGAAACGGTTATGAAAAGGCATGGGAAAAAGAGGCCAGGAAACGCGGCTTGTCCAACTATAAAACAACGGTCGACGCTCTCCCCCACTATCTGGATGAAAAAAATATCAAGCTTTTTACCACCCATAAAATCTTTACCCCGGCCGAAGTGCAGGCCCGTTATGAAATCGCTGTGGAGCAGTACTGCAAAACCATTCATATCGAGGCTCTCACCCTGATAGATATGGTGCGGAAAAAAGTGCTTCCGGCTATCATTTCATATATGGAGCGTATTGCGACAACCGCAGCCGCAAAGAAAAAAGTCAGTGAAAAGCTAAGCTGCCGGACGGAGGAAAAGCTGCTTGAAAAGCTTTCCTTTGGCGCGGACGCTATCTCTGACAGACTGGAGGAGCTCCAAAACGAGGTCAAACGCGCGGAAAAAATTGGAGATATGCTTGCCCAGGCAGTTGAGTATAAGGACAAGGTTCTTTCTAAAATGCAGGAGCTTCGTCAGGAAATCGATGAAATAGAACCGATGGTCAGTAAAGAATTCTGGAAAATTCCAACCTATGCCGAAATGCTTTTTAGCGTTTAGCTTATTTATTCAAATAACTGAGGGGAGCAATCCGTATGACGGATTATCGGACATGGAAAACCGCGTTATCAGTGAGTTGCTT
>JAHZIE010000122.1 GCA_019419895.1 Clostridiales bacterium
TCATATCGCCCCCATTGGTGAAAAATCCCAAATCAGGCAAATTTCCTGCTGCAACCATGGGCTGCAACTGTTCTTTATCCTTCACCTGAGCTTCTACACGAACGCCAATTTTTTCTTTAAAATAATTCTGCTGCCACTCATAATACTTTTGAGGATTTCCTCCTCCTCCATAAAATTGAATGGTTACCACTTCACCCGAAGCAGACCCTTGGGAAGAAACGTCTGTAGATGTTGACCCTCCAGAAGAACTTGGAGATTCCTGATTTTGACATCCGGCAAACAAAGTGAGCGCCATGGATGCCGCAAGTGAAGCTGTCAAGATTCTTTTCGCTATCTTTTTCAAAACAACGCCTCCTAATTTTATTTTTAAGATACGGAAAGTATTCCTCCTTCCCAAACCGTATCAAAATAATTTTATAAAATATATTTATGAAAGTTGTTTTGATATATTATACAAAAATTAAATGTCATAGTCAATATAAACTTGTCATAAATAAAAAGTATTATCTTATCACAAAATGCCTAAATTTAAAATATATTATAATATTTTTATCTATTATGTCTCGTATGTCTCAGTTTTAACATACAATAAATTTTTATCTTCCTTTTTTGTCAAATCGATGTGCACCGATCCGTTTCAAAAAATAATTGATTGATTTTTGTAAAGCCCTATGTTATAATACAAATGTTATATGCCGCTGTGGTGGAATAGGCAGACACAAGGGACTTTAGTTTGGAGCGCGCAGAGAGGAAACTTCTGCGTGGATGCTGTCAAATTCGGCGAATCCCCTTCTGCAGAATAAAAAGGGCAACGCCGAGCCAAGCCGTAATAAACGGAAGGTGTAGAGACTAGACGGCAGCCGCCTAAGTTGTAAAAACAATATGGCGATGGCATAGTCCGGGCTACAACATTTATAACAAATGGCTCAGGCAACTGAGAGTAGTGGAGAAAATCCCTCGGTGGCAACATCGTACCGGTTCAAGTCCGGTCAGCGGCACCAGCGGCGTATTGTCGCCGAATAACGCGCACACACATGGGTGGGTGCGCATTATTTTTTATTCCGCCCTGATAGGAAGGCAGTATCATACTATGAAAGGACTGGTCTTTGATGAAAAGTTTATTTTTTAGAGGTTATCAATTATAATCTGGGCGAAATAATTCATTTTGCCCAAACAGAAAAGAGAGGATAAAATGAATTATCTTAATTTTGAAAAAGAAATGGATAAATAATCCTATAGAAATAATAGTTAAATATTCTATATTGGGTGGAAAAATAAGGAAATATAGGAGGGGTTTTATGCAGTATTTCAAAGATTATTGTTCCAATACTCTCGCGGGAACTGGAAACCAATTCTTTTTTCTAACGGAAAATGAAAGTGAAATTTACACAGGACGGCTATTCTACCGAATTTTTCAAGGAGGCTGTTATCCCTATTCCCTGCTATTCTCCAATATCATCGACAGTACTTACGCTGACGGTTCTGTCAGCCATAAAAACCTGATCTGCGATTCCTGGCATATTGAAAAGGCCTCTGTTGGAATATGCAAAGACTGTAATTGTGACATCATGGTTCCTGTGGGTCATTTCCATCCCCTGACCTTCGGAGGAAAAACAAATAAAGAAGTCATGCCGGGAGAATTTTTCTCTTCTGATCCTGTCGAACTGGAGGCTGCATCCGGCGATTATCTCTGTCTGGAAATCTCGTTCCGCGGCAGGATGATTCCTTATCATGAAGAAACCCTGATTCCCACTTTCCTTCTTCGCGATGGCAAATGGATACCATCCAAGCATATGCCGTTTCCCAGTATGATAGGATGCCAAAAAAAGAATGCTCTGCGCATCGCTTTCCTGGGAGATTCCATTACACAGGGAATCGGTGTGGAAGCAAATTCCTATACCCACTGGAACGCTCTCCTCGCTGATAAGCTTGGTGCAAAGTATTCTTATTGGAATCTCGGCTTGGGATGCGGTCGTGCCGATGACGCCGCAAGTGATGGCGCGTGGCTCTTTAAGACAAAGCAGGCGGACGTTGTTATTCTCTGTTTTGGCGTCAATGATATGGGCCACGGATTTACAGCTCTGCAAATTGAGAAGAATCTGTCTTTCATCGTCCAGCAGCTTTCTGCCTCTGGCGTACGGGTTGTTGTCCAAACAATTCCCCCTTTTGACTACTCCGGTGATACAATCGGGTTATGGGAACATGTGAATGCCTATATCAAAGGCACCCTGTCAAACTATTGCGATCTTGTTTTTGACGTTGTGCCTGTACTTGCGAAAAGTCCTTCCTGTCCACATATGGCCAAATATGGAGGCCATCCCAACGCCGAAGGCTGCGCGGCTTGGGCAAACGCCCTTTATCCGGTTTTAAAGGAATATCTGGAACATATTGATTCCTAAGCTGTTTTCGATTTTATACCATATCTCTTTACATAATAAGGAGATATGGTATTTTTTCGTGAAACTATTTCCCTTTCCCGGTTTTCTCCTATACCTCTACCCGCAGGAGAATTATCCTTTTTGGTTATCTCTTTTATTTTCAGGGCCTAATGACAAATGTATCTGGGAATACCGGTTTATCCTCGCTAGCCTTCTTAACATTTTCCTTGATTCTCGTTTTTATTAAAGGGCGGTTCATTTTTTTATCTGCCCCTTTCTCTTTGCTTTTCTGAGCAAATCATTTATTTTTTATAGTCAAAACCATCGGCTAAGCCGGAGGCTTGAAGAAGCCCTAGAAGGGCATAATACGGACAATACCC
>JAHZIE010000123.1 GCA_019419895.1 Clostridiales bacterium
AATACGGCAATACAACATGAAGGGGCGGGGAGCAATGAAGTGCTGGAAATATCTGACAGTTCTTGTACTATGCCTTTTTTTCGTGGGATGTGGAACGGGTAGCCAAGCAGTCTCCACGATTGCGGAGAGTCCTCCGGTGGAGCGAATTAGAGGACCGCGGTTGCTTGAACTGGATATTAAGAATGGGGGAGAAGTCGTTGCGTTAGAGGAGAATCGAATCTACTATACCGATAAAGCGGCGGAAACCGAGGATTATTATTGCTATGATATGGCTACCAGGGAAACAAAGAAGGTTGGATGGCAGCTGCGTCAAATATTCAGTGGAGCAGGAGTTACCGACAGGGTAGTGGTGGGCGACGCACTGTATTTCTATGACTATGGTGATGGGTGTCATTTCTTCTACCAGCTTGACTTTCAGAAAAACAGCCTGACAACAGAGAGGATAGATTCCTTTGGCAGCGACGGAAGCTGTCTGGTGAGAGTGGGGGACAAACTGCTGATAGGAAAACGAGAAAAAAGGGAGCGCAAGGAGGGAGGCTTCTATTTTCGTGAGTTTATCGAAGAAATTGATCCATGTACGGGAGAAGGGAAAAAGCTGGTGGAGTACGCTTCCACTTACTGTTATCAGCGGGAGAAGAAGACCCTTTACCGATCAGGGGAGATGTTGTACGGCTTTACGGCCGCCCAGGATAAGCTTTATGTATGGGTGAATAAATTTGTAGACAGGGAAACCACCCTTTATCGCACGGAAGGAGAACTCCATCCCTACCTTTTCATTTACGATTTGGATGGGGAGCTTCAGGAGATTTGTCCGCTTCCGGAACCAGAGGGTGAAAGCTACGATTCGGCTGGTTATCTGGAGGTGATGGGAGATTATATTTTTCTTTCTGGTTCTATGACGGATGGTATTTTATTGGAAAAAGGACCCGATGAGCTGCGAAAAATTCCCATGCCTGAGACTGAAGAGAGAGTTCAGAGAATCTCCTTGGTCCGTGGCCCCGTTCAGCATGATACGCCCTATCTATTTTACAAATACCATGGAAAGCAGCTTTATTGGTTTGACCATTCTAAAGGAAGCTTTCATCAGCTTTCTTTAGAACTGCCTGGTGAAGGCGTCGCAATAGAGACAATACTCAGAGGAAAGGACGGAGGGCTGCTGCTCGAATTGCAAAAAGAAGAAAGCAATAAAGTACAGTATTACTATATAAATTTGAATGATTTCCCGGAGGAATCCTTTCAGGCAGGGAAATAACAGGAATGCTTTTTGGCGGAGAAATAAACTGAAAATCTGTCCCACAATTTTTGGGGACAAAGCTTGAATAGAGCCAGATTGTTTTTATTCAGGCAAGGTTGTCCGATTCTGGTATTTTCTACAATAATATGGAAAAAGAAACAGAAGGCGCGGTTCCGTGCCTTCTGTTTCTTTTTCAGGAGGGAGAATATTCCAATGAGGAGGAAATAACTATAAAAACTTTCTAAGCCCCTGGCGCAGTTGTTCATAAAACAGAGGGTCGGCGGGTTCCCATGGAGAAAAATAATCCTGCTTTTTCCCGATAATATTTCCAATTTGGACGGAACAGCCATACCGGAAGGCGGTAGAAAAGTATTCGTCAAAATTCTCGCAAAGATTATGAAAGTCAAAGGCGATAGGAACGCCCGCAGAGGTATGGTATGCCATCCTTCCCCGTTCTAAATGTTCGTTATAATTTGAAGTGAAGACATCATAGGTGCGAATTATATCCATGGATTCCGCCAGATAAGGATGGCCGGCGCAGCCGATATGGCAGGCATCCGGCTTATATTTTTTCATCATGCTGTAAAAGCAGCGGAAAAAATGGAACCAATAATTTTCTTCCCCTCTCCATTCCAGAGAACATGGAGTTTCGGGATGGATTTTGTCCGCCAGAAAATCGGTTTTGATTCCATCCGAGTCATAACAGCCGGGTTCCGGGGAACAAAGCCTGCGGATGAGAGGCTCAAGATACGCCTTTTGCACCTTGGGATTAGAATAATCATAAAAACGGCGCCCGT
>JAHZIE010000124.1 GCA_019419895.1 Clostridiales bacterium
TGATCGGGCAGCGAAATATGAATAGACTCATCCAGTTCCGTCCCCAGCCAGTCATGTGCCATCTCAATCAATTCCTCCGCAAGATCTACGATCCCATCCGGCACCCGTTCCAGCAGCTCCGCAAACCTTTCCACATGCTGCCCCTCCTGCAGAACAAAAACCTTCTCAACCTTGGTCTTATCCACCGTATCCTTCGGCCGCTTAGCATTCCCATTCCCCAAAAGAACCAGCTCTTTCTCATTATCATCTAACACAATCACACAACTGTTATTCAAAACTCTGGAAATCTTCATCTGCTTTCCCCCAAAGTAAAATAAAAAAGACCCGTACGACGATTCCATATAAACTATGAAATAAACATCTTAACGGATCATGCTGAACTGAATCATAACATTCCATATAATCAATTTTCTTACAAAAAGTACTATAACAAATCAAAGCCAAAAAAACAATAGTAAAAACTACCTATTTTACCGCCCCCAATTTATGCACATCCCACAAAACCAGCATCCATTAATTTCCACATCCACCTTGCTTCCCGGTTAATCTTAAAAATTCAGTACCACTCCATGTTCTTTAACAGAAATATCTCAATCCAAAAGGCTCCAAATAGCCCACCCAAATACGCCTTTCCCGTGACGCCGCCCTCCCGCCCGGATGCCGCCGGCGGCGCGAATGCATCAGCATTCGGGCCAACTGCGGCAAACACCCTCCATATTCCCTGTTTTTTCGCTTACGGATTCTTCGTGAACGGAAAGGACATTGACATGGCATACACTTCCCCGGAGGGAACCAGACTCGCCTTTCACTCAGCGTCCCCCTTAGACCTCATCCCTGACCTCCTTAAAGCACTTCACGATATAATCAATATCCTCTTTCGTATGTCCCGCACTAACCTGTGTTCTGATCCGCGCCTTCCCCTTAGGCACCACCGGATAAGAAAAAGCCACGACATAAATCCCTTTCTCCATCATCTTAGCCGCCATTTCCCCCGCCAGCTTCTCATCATAAAGCATTACCGGCACAATCGGATGTGTACTCTCAATAATATCGAATCCTGCCTCTGTCATCTCTTTTCTGTAATAAGCCGTGATCTCTTCCAGGTGATCCCTCAGAGAAGTATCGCTCTCCAGTATCCGAAATACTTCCAGGCTGGCTTTGGCAATAGCCGGTGCAAGTGTATTTGAAAAAAGGTAAGGGCGGCTGCGCTGGCGCAGCAGATCTATGATCTCTTTTCTGCCGGTGGTATACCCGCCGGATGCTCCGCCCAGAGCCTTTCCCAGGGTACCTGTGATCACATCCACTCTGCCTTCTGTTCCACAGTGTTCCGCTGTTCCGCGCCCTGTCCTGCCCACAAAACCGGCCGAATGGCTGTCATCCACCATTACGAGCGCCTGATATTCGTCCGCCAGATCGCAGATCCCCTTCAGATCCGCAATGATACCGTCCATGGAAAAAACGCCGTCCGTAGCAATCAGTTTGATTCTTGCACCCGCTTCATCCGCTGCTTTCAGCTGTTCCCGCAGGTCTTCCATATCGTTGTTCTTATACCGGAATCGTTTTGCCTTGCACAGACGCACGCCGTCGATGATACTGGCGTGGTTCAGCTCA
>JAHZIE010000013.1 GCA_019419895.1 Clostridiales bacterium
GCAAATAGCTCCCAAGTTTCAGGCCGAAAATGTAATTTTACTGAAAGCTTCTCAATTGTTCTCAATGACAACCTCCGGATATAAATTTTCAAAAATATCTTCCACGACAGGCCTGCATGTTATCCCTTTTCCAATGTCTTTCTTATCGGCGCAGTAAAATCCAATTTTCCCATTACGATTTCCATAGAAAAACAAATGATCCTCGCCGCCGGGAAGAAAACTTGGCTGACCGTCGAACTGGTTTAACATAATGGTATCTAACTTATTCCCATTTGTATCATAAATTATTAGACTTTGTTCTTCCTTATCTTTTGCATGTTCACTTCCTAGATCTAAATCTTGACAATAAATCAACTTCCCATCACCGGATAGCCATACATACGAATCTGTCTCAAAGCTTCCCTGTAAAGATGAACCATCCAATCCACTGCAATAATTTCCCGTTTGAACAATTTTTTCATTCGCATCAGTTTTAAATACGCTAAAGTATAGTTTATTATCTGCTATTGCAAACTGTGTGGATAATTTGGGATCCAATTGAGTCATCTCTTTTGTCACCAAATCATAATGAAGAATATAGATCCCTCCTACATAATCGATACAACGAACGTATAGATGATTCCCATAAGCTCTCATATCATCAAGGAACTTTACATTTTCTTCATCTCTATAAATTATTTCTGATTCTCCTCCTTCTATATCCATTGAATATATCGCATTAGAATTATTTTCTTGATCTGTCTGGTATGTGATATTAGTATAATAGATTTTTCCACGATGAAAAATAAGATTGTCCGGATACTTATCAAAAGTAACAATTTCTTTTCTTGAAGTCCCATCTTTTTCTATTTTTATCAAAATCGGATCTTTTTGATGGTATTCATTATCTTTTTGAGTGATACAATATAATTGTTCATCATAATAGCTTAATTCAAAAATTCCTCCCATAAAAAACGCATTACAATTGATCCTTTTTGCCGGATCCGTCTCCTTGTTGTGCAAACAATTTGGTTTATTGCACAGGGCAACCGCCTCTCCACTCTCTTTATCCATAAAAAACAAGTATTGTCCTAATGAAAAATAGTAGCCGTCTTCCGTCTCCGCCACACGGTTCCCATCCTGCGTGGCAAAGTACATATATTGATAATCCTTTCCGGGGACATATTCATCCGCTGTGATTTGCTCCTCTTTCTTTTGGCAGCCGGGCAGAAAAAATAGAATTATTAATAATATAAATAAAATATTAATTTGTATAAAATAGGTTGCCGTCTTTCTATCATTACAATACATGGTCTTCTTTCCTCCTATCAATTTAATGAGAAGGATATCTCCCTAGAATAAGGGAGATATCCTTTAATTTTATAGGGGAGGGCAATCCGAACCCGCAGAAGATTTATCAGACCATACACCACTCGAAGTCTGAACTTCGTGATACGTAGAACCGCCTAAAGCTCGCCAATTTAAACCTTGAAATACCTTTTCTCCACTAACAGAACAAGAAACCTCATATGCAGGCTGGAAAATACTATTAGATGAATCTTTAATACTAGTTTCATAAGCGAAACGCGCTTTAACATTACATACACAACCATACATAGAAGAACTTCTTTGTCCTGTAGTACCTGTAACATTGACCTTCTTATCCTTAGCTACACTCGTACTTCCATAAGTAGATATTCCTGCAACTTTACCCGCTACAGAGGAGGGATATTGAGGCGGTACCGCCATAACAACCATGGGAACCAACAAAGCCACACATAAAATCACCGCAAAAAATATGCTTACCTTTTTCATCGTTTTCTTTTTCATTTTTCAACACCCCATTTCATTTTTATGTCACAGGCTTTTGCAACAATTCATTTCTGTATTGGAATCACCTCCATTAAATTTATCATCAATATATAATATTTTTTTAAAATATAAATACTTTTTATTTGTATTTTTTATTTTCTCTTTTTTTAATAAAAAAGTCATCATTCCTTGATTTATTTTCACAATAAAAAAGCAAAAATTTGAATTGATCTTAAAATAATGTAATTTTATGATTCTAGTTGAATTTAATATATCAATTCAAAAACCTCATAATTTCTTATTTTCTACTCTTAACTTAATAGCCAACAGATAAAAATTTTCTTTCTTATAACCTCTTGCAAAAAGGAAAGGAAGCTGTTATAATGGTTATATCATTATAATATTATAATGATATTTGCACAGTTTCCCATTTACACCATAAGTCCGCACCTCCCGTGAATAAAACAATTTTGATTTTTTAAAGAAAAGAGTGATGCTTGTGTACATGACAGAAAAGGAATTATTCTCCCAGTATGAAGCCCTCAAAAAAACATGCTGGAGCATGGAAGAAAGAAAGGAAGAAATCTCTTCCTTCTTCACATCCCGGAAAAGAAAGGGGATTGTCTTTATCGGCTGCGGCTCCAGCTTCAGCCTCGCCAAGTCCGCCGCCCTTTCCGCCAATCTTCGCCTGGATATTCCCTCTTTCGCCTTCGCAGCGGGCGATCTGCTCCTTAATTTTGAAAATTATCGGAATTTTCTCAAAGACAGGATCCTGGTTTCCATTTCCAGATCCGGCAGCACCAGCGAGGTGGTGGACTTTCTCACCCGTGCCGTTGAGGAGCTTCATACTCCCTGCGTTTCCCTATGCGCTACCCGCGGCAGTAAGATTTCGAAGCTGGCGGATTTGAATATTGAGCTCCCCTGGATCTTTGATGAGAGTATATGTCAAACCCGCTGCGTCACTAATCTTTATACCGCAAGCCTGCTCCTCATCGCCTTTTTCTCCGGGGACGATGCCCTTCCGGAGGACATCCGCAAAGCTGTCGACTATGGTGAAAGCTATATCAGCGGCGCAAAAGAACAGCTGCGGCAAATCGTGGAAAACGGTCAAGGGAACAAAGCCGGGGTTCTGGCGGATGGAGAAATGGAAGGAATCGCCGAGGAAGGCGCGCTGGCCTTCAATGAAATCTGTATGCTTCCCTCCCACTATTATCATGTGTTGGATATCCGCCACGGCCCTATGGTTCTGGTGGATAGGGAAACCTTCGCCCTGGTGCTAGCCTCTCCTCGGGAGGAGGCCCATCAAAAAAAGCTGATCGCCGATTTAAAGGCAAAGGGCTGCACCGTTCTGGCATTCAGCAATCAGAAAGAAAATATCTGGGGCGCCGATTATCACATTTCCTATCCCCTTGACCTTACGGCCGCCGTCTACGGAATTCCCTTTATCTTTCTTGCCCAGGCCCTTTCCTTCTTTAAAGCCCTTCAGCTTGGTCAGAATCCCGATCAGCCTGACGGCCTGAAGCCATGGATTCAGCTTTAAAAGCAGGAAATCAAACGCTGAAGGAATCCAGAAAGGATGTCGTAGAAATGCTTGAGCAAAACCTTCCGCTGCAGTATCAGCTGAAACAGATATTTCTAGAGAAAATCAAAAAACAGGAATGGAAACAGGGGGAAAAAATTCCCAGTGAACGAGAAATCTGCGCGCAATACCAGGTCAGCCGCATCACCGTCCGGGAGGTGCTCAAGGATCTGGAACGGGAAGGCTATTTCTCTCGAAAGCAGGGAAAAGGAACCTTTGTCACCCTGCCCAAATATGTGCAGAAGCTCAATAAATTTTACAGCTTCCGTGAGGATATGCGGAAAGAAGGGCTTAAGCCCTCCACCACCGTATTGGAATTTGAGGAAATTTCCTGTGATAACTGGCTGGCGGGAGAAACCGGAGCCGCCCCAGGGGATAAATTTTTCTATATCACCCGCCTTCTTATGGGCGGGGAGGAGATTTACGGCTATGAGATTTCTTACATTCCCGCCGATATTGTAGGCGCTATGTCCAAAGAGGAAATTCAGGAAAACGGGCTGTACCACACTATTTTTCTTCGATCCGGTTTAGTGGGGGACGACGCGACTGAAATTTTTGAAGCTGTCAACTGTCCTCAAAACATTGCCCTTCATTTGGGAATAAGAAAAAACGACGCCATTATGAAAATTACCCGCCATACTCGGGCGCAGGGCAGATTTATCGAATACTGCGTTAGCATGATGCGCGGGGATCGTTATCGTTATCATGTGAATCTGAATAAATAACTAAAAATGGCGGTGAAGACATGCTTGCATTAGGAATTGACGGCGGCGGATCCAAAACAGGATTTCTCCTCGCCGATACAAACCAGGGCATTCTGGCCGAATGTTGTGAGAGTACTCTGGATTTTAAGCAAATCGGGATCGACGGCGTCGAAAAGGTGATCCGGCAGGGAGCGGTCCTTACCGCTCGGCAATGCGGAAAAAAACCAGAGGATATCCAGGCGGTCTGCGCGGGAGTCCCCTGCCTTGGAGAATATCAAAACTGGGATAGCCAATGTCTTTCTTTATTTACCAAAATTTTCCCTCAAGCGGAAATCAACTGCGTCAATGATGTTCAGGTTGGATTTTATGGCTCCCTCTTCCTTCAGCCGGGAATTCATTTGGTCGCGGGCACTGGCGCCATCGCTCTCGGCCGGGATCCTTCAGGAAGATGGATGCGCAGCGGAGGCTGGGGAGAACATTTTTCCGATGAGGGCTCCTGCTATTGGCTGGGGCTGAAGGCGTGTGAGCTTTTTTCAAAAGAAGCGGACCGCCGGGTGGAACGGGGGCCTCTTTATTCCCTTTGGATGGAAAAACTGGGACTCCAGACACCGTTTGATTTCATCTCTCTCTTCGATTCCCAGTATTTGGGGAACCGGAAAAGGATCGCGCGGCTTCAGCTTTTGCTGGAGGAAGCGGCGGACGCCGGCGACACTGCCGCCCAAAGCCTATACCGCGCCGCCGCCCAAGAGCTCGCGATGAATCTGCGGGCCATTTACCGGCATCTTGATTTTCCCGGCAGGGTTTCCCTCTCCTATTCTGGAGGCCTTTTCCGGTGCGGGCGGTGGCTCATGGAGCCCCTCCAGGCGGCCGTCGGTGATCTTCCCGCTGATTGGAAATCACCCTTGTTTTCTCCTGTGGAGGGAGCGCTTTTGTACGCCCTTTGCCGTCTTTTATCTATGGAGGAGAACCAGGCGGCAGACCTAATCCAATGTGGTAAACGCTCTCAGGCCGCAGAAGGTTCTTCTTCCCCTAACACCTCCGCGGCGCTGTAATCCAACAAAATTTTTAGCATTATTGCCGCGGATCCGTTTACTTATTCCGGCAAAAAAGATCCAAGAAAGGAGCTATATCATCATGCTGACAACAACCAAGCAAATGCTGCTCGACGCGCAGGAAAACGGCTATGCCGTGGGCGCATTTAATGTAGAAAATATGGAGATGCTTTACGCAGTGATAGAGGCCGCCGCACAGGTGGAAGCGCCTGTAATTTTGCAGACCACCCCTTCCACCCTTCGGTATGCCTCCCCTGCAATGTTTGCCGCAATGGCCGGCTGCGCGGCCCGGAAGACAAGTATTCCTGTGGCCCTTCATCTGGATCACGCCCAAAGCCTTGAGCTGGTGGAGGAAGCGCTGCGGGCTGGATACACTTCCGTTATGTATGACGGCTCTGCCCTGCCTGTTGCGGAAAATGAACAAAACAGCCTTTTAGCCGTGAAAAAATCCCGCCAATACGGCAGGCCTGTGGAAGCGGAGCTCGGCAGTATCGGCGGCAAGGAGGACAGTCTCGAGGCCGCGGGAAACCAATACACCGATCCCAAGGCTGCCGCCGCTTTCGTTTCATCTACCGGTATCGACAGCCTCGCCGTTGCCATTGGGACCGCTCACGGCTTTTACAAAGGGGAGCCTCATCTCGATTTTGAACGGCTTGAAAAAATCAGGGAAAATACCTCCATCCCCCTTGTCCTTCACGGGGCCTCGGGTGTTCCGGATGAGATGGTACGCCAGGCGGTACGGCTGGGAATCTGCAAGGTGAATTTCGCCACCGAGCTCCGTACCGCCTTTACTCAAGGGATACGGGAATATTTGGACGGCGCTCCCGGTGCTTACGACCCCAAAAAGTACCTGGGTGCCGGAAAAGACCGGGTGACGGATCTGGTCATTGAAAAAATAAGGCTGTGCGGCTGTGAGGGCCGGGCAGCCCCGCGGCATTGAAAAACGGAAAGGCGGTCGGCATTATGAAATATGACAGAGAACATTTAAAATTTGTATTCATCGGCGCGGGCAGCTCTGTTTTTACCATGCGCCTGATTGGCGATATTCTAAAGGAGGACAGCATCCTCTCGGGAGAGCTTGTATTGGTGGACATTGATCCTGTGGTGCTGGAAGAATCGTATACATCAGCGAAGGAACTGCTCCAATACGCCAAGCGTAATTTTTCCATCCGGAAGGAAATCGATTTTCGCCGGGCCATCGACAACGCCGACTTTGTATTTCTTACCATAGCCACCGGAGCCTATCCGCGATGGCAGAAGGATATTGAGGTGTGCACCCCCTTCGGCGTTCTCCAGTCCGTCGGGGACACTATCGGCCCCGGCGGGATCATCCGCGCTCTGAGAACTATTCCCGTGGTGCTTGAAATTGCTCATGAAATGGAACGGCGCTGTCCAAACGCCTATCTCATCAATTACGCCAATCCGGAGGGAGCCCTTTGTTTAGCCATTCAAAAATACACCCGCGTGCGTTCCTTCGGCCTGTGCCACGGCACTCCCGACACCGCCGCCCTGCTCGCCAAAAGGGTGTTCGGAGTGGAACCTTCCCGCTTCTCCTTCCGCGCCGCCGGAATCAACCACCTTACCTGGTTTACTGATATGTCCATTGACGGCGAGGATGTCTATCCACTTCTGGACGAAAAGCTGGTTTCCTCTGGTTTCCATAAAGAGGAACCGATCTCTTACCAGCTTTTCAAAACCTATGGGAAATATCCGGCGCCGGGCGATCGGCATGTGGGGGAATTTTTTCCCTTTTTTATGAAACAGCGGGTTTTAGAAGAACAAAATTACACTTGGAAAAACAATGATTTCATTGTAGTGGACGGTTGGCGGGAGGATGCCAGAAAACAGCTGGAATACGCCAAGGAGCACCCGGAAGGCTACGAAACCTTTTTGGAGGGATCAGGAGAAACCGCCACAGACTTTATCCGCTCCCTCATCACTGGGGAAAACGCCGTGGAAATGGTCAATTTTATTAATCGCGGCTTTATCGAAAATATCCCCGATGGGATTATTGTAGAAATCCCTACCTTTATTGATGGCTTTGGCCTTCACCCTCAAAAAATCGGAAAGCTGCCCGAGGGGATCGCCGCCAAATGCGACGCCCTTGGCCGTGAATATATCTTAATTGTCGAGGCAGCGGCGGAATGCTCCTATGACAAGGCCCTGCAGGCCATGTATCTGGATTCTCTCGCCGCCAACTGCGATTATCCCAAGGAACTGCTCGACGCGCTGATCCGCGCGAATCTCGACCTTCTTCCCAGTCAATGGGGCAAAATGATTCAAGGATGATGGGGAACGCTTCACTTTCTGTTCTGCCGGGATACCCTTTCCTTACCGGGCGCTGGGATCCCTTCTGAAAGTCCCCCAATAAAAAGCAATCATTTTCTTCCCCGCCCTTGGCCCTGGAAAGAAGGCATAGAAATACTGAATATTAGGCATCCTCAGTTTTTCACAGACTGGGGATGTTTCTTTTTAGAAAATAACAGAAAAAATTTCTATATTTTTGGCGAGCAGCCGACAGCAAAGCTGAAACATCCCATAAGAAAAAACACCTGGCGCCGGCCGGGAAATATTCCATTGCTTCCTGCTTCAAACAAATGGCGTCCCGCGTCGCTGTCTCCTTCCCTTCTTTTTCTCAAAATATTTCCCCCTACCGCTTTTTTCTCCTACTTCAAAGAAAACCGTCTATAAGCCAATCGTTTTCACGGCTTTCATAGGGAGGATGCCTGGAAATTTCCGGATGAAAGGTGAAAAACGCGCTCTCCCCCGTCCTCATTCATCGCCGCCCGGGTATTTTTTATTTCTGCCGATGTCTGCCCACGGTTTGCTCATAATTAATTTTCCCCTTAAATCCCTCCTTGGGCTGCTATGGCGTGTCCCCGCCTTGCCTTTCAAAGCTGACAGCAATCCTGGCGGGATGCAGTTTTTGATTCAGATTTGAGTCAAAACCACCGGAAAAGCCGGAGGCATGAAAAGTCCTGGAAGGGCATCATACGGACAATACCCCTAAAGGAGCCCCGAAAAGGTCTGCCAGCCGCGTTGCCGTTTCGGGCAACCCCTTTAGGGATATTGTTTTACGCCTTGGATTCCCCGCTGCCCGTAAACGGGTCTATGTATTCTTTGAGGCTCATTTGCTCGGCAATCTGATCTTCTTCCAATTGATGCTTAATGTACTTCTGTATCTGCTTTTTGTTCCTTCCCACTGTGCCCACTTAGTAACCTCCTGACCAAAAGTGTCGATTCCCATACTTGTACTTCAAATTCTCGTGCCTATCGAATATCATGAGACTCCTTTTTCCTTTCAGATTCCCCATGATTCGCGATACGCTATATTAGACGATATACTAATCAGCATGTGAATGTGGTCTGGACACGCCTTCCCTTCTATTATTTCTATACCCTTTTCCTGACATAACCTCCTCAGTATTTTTCCTGTATCCGCTTTAATCTCCCGGTATATTTACCTGCCTTCGATACTTCCTATGTGGTATTGACATCTCCACTTTGTATCTTCTAAACTGTTTATATCTTTCTCTGTCATGGAAAAGAACTCCTCGATATTTTTAGTTTGGTAGTCAGACCTTTACTTTAATCTTTCGGGGAGCTCCTTTTTTGTCCTTACTTGAAGCCTTTTTTCTCCACTGGCTTTGCCTGTGGTTGTCTTTTACAAGGCAGGCCCATCGGGAAAATGTATTCCCGACGGGCCTGCCTGTTTTTCTTTCCTTCACCCAGTTTACTTCAAGCCGACTTTATCCTCGTAATCCTCCTCGTTTTCCCACAGGATTCCCCACTTGCTTTCCGCCCTGCACGGCTCTTCAAATTCCACCTTGATCACCGTCGGCATCTGGGGATCCATCTGCTTTTCTTCCATTCCTATCCACATGCATCCATATCCCCGGGAAAAATTATACTTCACATCCAATTCCTCCCCTGTCGACAGAATGGACGCCTTACGGATTGGAGTGTCTACACCTCTGACCATCACTCCCGCGCGGGGCGCGTCATGGACAAACAGGTACAGCGTCTTTTTATCCTGGCTCAAGGTGCTTCCCTGACCGTAGAACTGCCATTCCAGTCCCCTTCTTGTCTCATAAACCGCCTCTTCGTTCTTCCGGATAAATTCTCCCACCTTCAGGAGCACTTCCCGTTCCTCCGGCACAATAGTGCCGTCCTCCTTGGGCCCTACATTCAGCAGCAGGGTGCCTCCCATAGTCAGGATATCGCAAAACAGACGTATCACCTGCCCCGGAGTTTTATACTCTTTCTCATTTCCACGATAACCCCAATGGTTATCAATGGGGACACAGTACTCCCATGGGCCCGCGGAGACAGGACCGCAGGGCATGCGGACCTCCGGGGTTTCCAAATCCGACCATCCCGGCAGGCGGGTGATTATCATTTCCGGGTTGATTTTTTTAAGTTTATCATGGATCTCTCTTTTCTTCCAGCTCAGACCAGGGAGCTCCATCATCCCATCGCCCCAAAAGACATCCGCCTGACCAAACCTAGTAAATAGCTCATCCACCAGCCCTGTATAGACTTTCATAAATTTATCCCAATATTGGGACTTTTCCGGCGTTATGGTGATTTCTTCCGCGGGACGCTGAAGAACCTCCCGCCATAAATCAACATAAGAAGATTTATGATGCCGCATTTCGCGGATCTCCTCAATAGGCCTATCGCAAATAACAGAAAGATATTCATCCATACTCCAGATGGCATGAGACAGGTAAAAGCCGACTTTGATTCCCTTTTCCCGCAGTGCATCCGCATAGGGGCCGACCAGGTCTCTTCCCGCCGGCGTATCATTCACCACATTGAGCGGCCAATGAGCGCTGCTGTCCCACAGGGCTACTCCGTCATGGTGCATCGTGGTAAGCACCGCGTAACGGGCCCCCGCCTTTGCGAACAGCTCCGCCCATTCCTCAGGATCATATTTGGACGCGGTAAACCCGTCCAGCTGCTTCATATAATCGTCGGTGCTCATATTCGGGTAGGTAAACGCCCAGGATTCCATTGTACTGTTGACGGCGTAAATTCCCCAGTGAATAAAAATTCCCAGTTTCGCGTTTTCGAACCACTTTGGAACCATCCTAAATTCCTCCAATCAAATATTATTTTGAATAAAACTATCAGCCCGGTAGGTTTCAGATAACTTTTATTCTTTTACCGTTCCCTCCGGACATTAGCTGATTCCATTTTGTCGCCACTTTTAGGAAATGGAGCCTTAACGTAAGATTATAAGCTTCATTTTAATTAATTATTTTTGCAAATGGCTTGCTTTTCTTGACTTTTTCCTTTGCAAATATTGACTTTTCACTTGAATTTTTCTGCTTTTCCTTATTTCCCGTTTTCCTCCAATTACCCTTAATCCCTTTTCGGAAAAAATTTTTCTCTTTCGTAAACGCCGAATTTTATTCCCGCGCTGAAAGTATGAATAGCAGCTTTTAAAAATTTCCACAGACACGATCCCGACGCGTCTACTATGGTTGTCTCAGTCACGCGGCGGAATGAACGCACCGATAATTTATATAAAAAAAATCGCCGCAAGGAATATAACCTGCGGCGATATGGCGCGCTTGAAGGGACTCGAACCCCTGACCTACTGGTTCGTAGCCAGTCACTCTATCCAGCTGAGCTACAAGCGCAACTATGAAATTTAAGCACCCAATTTTTAAGTGCTTAAATATTCTATCATATTATGTAAGAAAATGCAAGAGTAAAATAACAATTTTGTTTTCGTATTTTTTAATTCTTTGAAAGCTCTTCCATTGTGTCATGCAAATAATTGACAATCCTACATTTTTCGTCGGCGGATTTGTGAGACGGATCAAATTCAATACCGTCTCCAATAAAAATCCTGTGCTTTTTCCGATCCGCATACATAGGATAGAAAATAGTATGCTTTCCCGTGGCCTTATAGTAAGAGGATCCAATTTTTGAAAAGCCGGAAAAGAAAGCCGAGATTCCCTCCGTCTTGTAGACGCCGTCCTCCCCCTGTGCTCCGCTGTTTTCAGGGAAGATCAGAATATTGTCATAACATTCCATTGCTTCTACCGTGGCGCGCATGGTTTTCATGACCTCATACGTGCTGCCCCGGTAAACAGGAATATTTTCAATTGACGTCATAATCCACAGCATCATTGGAGAAATAAGCCTGGGAATTTTTTTCCTGATACCCTCAGGGAAAATCCTGCATACCTTATCCACGCCACCCTGCAACTGCTGTTCAATAATTGTTCTGTCCAGCATACTGTGAATAATCCAGGTTCTGACAGGAAAAGGAAGGTGCAGCGCCGTGATCAACGGACCGTAAATTTCCATATGATTGCAGACAAAAACTGCCGGCCCATGGGAGAAATCAATTTTTTCTACTCCTACTACTCTGGAGGGCAGCACAAGGGAAAGCAGATATTCCGCTGTCATAAAGCCTATTTTCTTTTTATAGGGAAGCACCAGACGGGTACGCAGACGGTTTTTTAAAGGAATATTATTTATTCCTTCCCTTTTCTCCTCCAGAAAAATCCTCAGCTTATAGGAATATTCCCTGTTCAGTGGCTGACGGCAGGAACGGAGCAGGCCGGTCAGCAAATAAAGAACAGAAAGCCCCAATATTACCCAAAAGGCAATTTCCCCAACCATATGTTCGTTGATAGGAAATATTCCGCTCTCCAGTAATAGCTCTCCCAAAACAAACGCAAGAACTCCCTGGCATGCAGTCCATTTCAACGTGATAACAAAACAGCCGTCAAAGGCAGCCTCCGAATATTCCGCCGCCTCCTCCATGGCCAAAAGCCGGAATTCCCTTTCCAACCTCCGGAAGGCTGCAAAGATGCACCCTCCGCCAAAACCAGCCAGAAGTATCACAATACATTGGAATACAAAATCTGATACCGCCGGTATCAGCAAAATCGAAAATCCCGCCGCGATTAAGGAAACTGTCCCCAAAGCCACCCCATGGAGGAGGCTGGAGTGAGGGTATTTTCGAAAAAAAGCCCTGCAAACTTCATAAAAAAAGAAACAAGACAGGCACAGGAAAGCCAGGGAGCCCAGCACGGCCAGAAGCCCCTCTTTCCAGCCGCTGTATCCTGCAAAAAGGAGCAAGAAACCCAATCCAGCGATTTCATAAGCCCTGAGGGTTTTCTGAAAAAGGGAGAAGGAAGCCATGCGGAAAAGCTCCTCCACCTGTTTTGACCCGGCCCTATGTCTGGATAATTCCCCAGCCGGAGCTCTCGAGATGGTCAGGACACATCTCAAAATTCCGCACCAAAACATCAGAAGAAGAATATCCGTAATCCCCTCCCGCGGAGAAACTATATATGTGATTCCCCAGACTGCCGCAATTCCCAAAAGCTCCGCCGCCGCGGCGGCAATGCTTTTCCAGAGCTTCCGGCCTTTTTTCAGCAGCCAGTCCGGCGCCGCCTGCTGAAGGGACAAAACCGCGGCCGTTCCCAGAAGCATACATACCTTTACCGCCGGAAAGCAGACAAACCCATAGACCACCCCAACAAGGCTCATCGCCGTCAAAAGGGCAAAAGAAGCCTGCTTTTTTATCTTCATAGAGCCAGGCAGACCAAAGCCCCTCTTTTTTGAAAAAAGGGAAACCCAAATCCCCCACCCAGATCCCAAAGCATAGAATACCGTTCCCAGAAAGGACGAGGCAAGAATCAGCTGTCCCAGCTGGGAAGCAATAAATAAATTGATGAAGGTAAAAATAAAAATAAACAAAGCCTGTATATCAAAGCCTCTCGTTCTGCCCGCCGGCATCATAAAAACCCCTTTCTCCTAAGCCTTCCCCCGTCCCAGCAGTTTTTTGGCCTGACCGAGCAGGGGCCGTATATTGATTAGCGCCACCACGGCAAACAACACCAGTTCCGGCAGGAACCAGGAGGACATATTAAGCAAAATAATGGTCTGCGCCATTACGAGAATCGTATTGAAAAACAACTTGGGAAATCCAATATGAATCCGAATCATATTCCTCGTTGCAATCACTCTCATAAGAAAGACAACAAAATAGCTGCAGAAGGTAGCCAGTGCGGCGCCGTTGGCGCCCAGCTGGGTGGGAATCAAAAGGAAATTGAGGATAATATTGGTCACTGCTCCTGCGACAACCGTCATCATGGAAACCACGCTCTTTCGTTTGACAGCGAATACGCTGCCTAAATAGGTTGCCAGACAGGAATAAGCCATGGCGATGGTCAGCATGGGAACAAACTGCCAGGACGGAGAGTTATCCCACGAAACAAGAAGCTGCATCAGCGGCTTGGTGCATAAAATAACCCCGGAAACTGCCAAAAAAATAAGGGAGGAGAAGCTGGAAAATACGGTGGAATAGAATCCCGACTGATCCTCCGAATCTTTTTCCATAACGGCTGACATCTGCCAGGCTTCAGTAAATATGGTGGAAACCAGCATAATAATGGTTGGTATACGGTTGGCCGCTTCAAAATATCCGTTTACATCATCCCCAAGATATTGGACAATGATAAACCTGTTGGATAAGTTGGTAATCCACCAAAACAAGCTGGTAGGCATGAGAGGAATACTGTATTTCAGCATCCCCTGGAAAGTCTTGCTCTTAAAAAAGCTGAAATGCCGGAAATCAATATACTTCCATAAATCCGCCATGAAGAACAAAAAGATCACCGAGATGAAGTCGCCGCAAACAGTGGCCAGAATATACCCCACAATTCCCAGCTGAAAGACCGACAAAAACACAATATTCAGGATAATGGTGATCAATGTGCTCAGAATTCCGTCCAGCGCAAAAAGCTTAACATACTGCATGGAACGTACAAAAACAGAGCAGCTGGATTTCAGCGCTGAAAACAGGACAAAAAACAGAATAAGCAGACTGTAATCCTTGACCGGTTCCATGAAAGGGATACTGAAAATCAGTGGAGAGGTAAGGAAGAAAAGAATAAAGCCTCCAAAAATACAAACCAAGGCTCCGGTAAAAACCGTAGCCTTGTTGAAAGCCTTGTCCAGAGCAAACCGTATCACCGCGCTGGCGATACCAACGGAAAAAATCGGCATTAAAAGATTGGAAACATTGGTGACCAGATTCGCGGTGCCATATTCCGCCGAACTCAGGATATTGGTATAATAAGGCATTAAAAGAAATACCAGCAGCTTCGAGCCAAAGGTACCAATGCCAAAGGTAAGCACATTGGAGAGCAGACGTTTATACTTGTCCAAGGGGAAAACCTCCCTTTCTTTGCTATTTGCCAGGCAGAACCATTCAAGATTTCAGGACTTCATTAATCTGTCTGCTTAACGGAGAATAAATAAGCCACAGCCGCCCCGACGACCAGCAGACTGACGGCGGCCGCCCCCTGCCAGTCGAATGAAAATCCAGGGAAAATGGTAAACAGGGAGCCCACAATCAGTCCCAGAATAGCGGCATAAGTAGGCTCAGTAAACCTTTTCATAAGGGTGCTGACTAATTTGGAGCCAAAGACAATCCCAACCAGGCATCCAATGGCTACAGGAACCAAAACCAAAATATTCAAATCGGTAATCGCGCCAATCACCGTGGAATAAGCTCCAAAAATTACCATCACCAAGGAACCGCTGATACCGGGCAAAATCATGGCAAAGGCACTGACAGCCGATACAATCAGCAGAAAAAAGAAATTACCCACTGTCAGCTGGGTCATCACGGCGCCTCCAGTTTCCTCCTGCGGCAAAAATCCCATGCCAATCATAACGGCAAGCCCTGCCGCAAAACATAAAATAGTGGACACCCGGGGCTTTGTTCCCCCCGCCCGCTTAAAAACCATGGGAAGGCTTCCCACAATCAAGCCGATGAATGCAAAATTTGTCGCGATGGGAAAATGTTCCAACAAATAAGTGATCGCGTTACTGAAAGCAAAAATACCGGCGGCCGCCCCAATGGCCAGGGTGATCAAAAACCAGAGATGCTTTTTCAGATTCTTGAAACTCAGCGCTTCCATCAGACGATCATAAATATTTAAAATAACCGCCATGGTTCCTCCGCTGACACCGGGAATTACATTCGCCACGCCAAAAATAGCGCCGTAAAGAATATTCCTAACTGCCCACATCTTAAGTCTCCTATCCTTTGCGCATACATACCGTCCTGACGAATTTTATGCCGGTTAGAGAAGAAAAAGCTGCGCAAATAAAACATCATTAAAAATATCATCTTTATCTTTCAGGCTTTTTATAAATAATACCTTAATATTCTACAACTTTTTTTCTTCTTTGAACAGACTGGAAATTGAAAATAATGTATGAACATCCCATTTTTGCAGTTCTTTCAAAAGTATGCCCCAATCCATCGCGGTACAAACAGCGGAGGAAAGCCTTTTCCTTTTATAAAAAGGGGGTAGCTTTCTCCATACGTGAAAATAAATTTTCCCGATGGAAAAAATGTGTATTCGGCCCGGCGATTCTCTGTCCGAGCCCCACTTCACGCTGTCAGCAAACAAGGGACCGTCCATACCGGACGGTCCCTTGTTTCCATAAAATATTTTTACTTATTTCTACTGGCCTGTTTCATTCTCTGTTCCTTGGAAAGGATCATCTTCCTCAGACGAAGACTTTTCGGCGTAACCTCCACCAGTTCGTCATCGGCGATAAACTCCAGGGACTGTTCCAGACTGAGAATGGAGGGCGGCGTCAGCTTGAGCGCGTCGTCAGAACCTGCGGCTCTGGTGTTGGTCAGGTGCTTCTTACGGCACACATTCACCACCACGTCGTCGGACTTAGGACTCGCGCCGATCACCATTCCCTCATAAACGGGAACGCCGGGACCGATAAACAGCCTGCCCCTTTCCTGGGCGTTGAACAGACCATAGGCCGTTGTTTCCCCTGTTTCATGCACAATCAGAGAACCCTGTGTCCTCGTCTCAATATCTCCCTTATAAGGCTCATACCCATCAAAGATATGGTTCATGATACCATTGCCGTTGGTGTCGGTCAAAAATTCTGTTCTGTATCCCATGAGCCCTCTGGCCGGAATGCGAAATTCCAGATGGGTGACCCCTGTCTCACGGCTGCCCATGTTGACAATCTCCGCCTTGCGGCTGCCCAGCTTTTCCATGACGGCGCCCACATAAGCCTCTGGCACCTCAATCATCAACAATTCCATCGGCTCGTGGAGCTTGCCGTTAATCTCCTTAAAAATCACCTTGGGGCGGGATACCTGGAATTCATAATTCTGCCGCCGCATGGTTTCAATCAAAATAGACAGGTGCAGCTCGCCTCTTCCCGACACCTTGAAGGTATCGGCGGAATCGGTTTCCTCCACCCGGAGGGCCACATTGGTTTCCACCTCTTTAAACAGTCGGTCCCGGATATTTCTGGAGGTGACAAATTTTCCTTCCTTCCCGGCGAAAGGCGAATCATTGACCATAAACATCATGGAAACCGTCGGCTCATCAATTTTCACAAAGGGAAGGGCCTCTACTTTATCGGGGGAACAGGCCGTCTCCCCAATATTCAAATCCGTCAGGCCGGAAACACAAATCAAATCCCCCAGCCGGGCGCTTTCCACTTCCACCCTCTTGAGCCCCTCAAACTGGTAAAGCTTTGAAATCCTTACATTTTCCGTACGGCCGTCCCGCTTACACAAGGCGGCAGCCTGTCCAACTCGGATCTCCCCCCGCTCCACACGACCAATGCCGATTCTTCCTACAAACTGATCATAATCAATATTGGAAAATAACACCTGCATGGGGCCCTCCATATCGCCGACAGGCGCTGGAACTTCGTTGACAATCGCCTCAAACACGGGCTTCATGTCGGTGCCAGGCACATTGATGTCCGCGGTGGCGTACCCGTCCCGCCCGGAAGCGTAAACTACCGGGAATTCCAGCTGATCCTCATCCGCTCCAAGCTCAATAAACAGATCGAGAATTTCGTCGACCACCTCTAAGGGGCGCGCCCCCGGACGATCGATCTTATTGACGACCACCACCGGCTTTTTTCCAAGTCCAAGGGCCTTTTTCAGGACAAAACGGGTCTGGGGCATACAGCCTTCGAACGCGTCCACCAAAAGAAGAACACCATCCACCATCATGAGGATGCGCTCCACCTCTCCCCCAAAATCGGCGTGTCCTGGGGTGTCCACAATATTAATTTTCACACCATCGTACATAACGGCGGTATTTTTCGCCAAAATGGTGATGCCTCTTTCCCGCTCCAGATCATTAGAGTCCATCACACGCTCCGCCACCGCTTCATTGGCACGAAAAACGCCGCTCTGCTTAAGCAGCTGATCCACCAGGGTGGTCTTTCCGTGGTCAACATGGGCGATAATCGCAACATTTCTCACGTCGTTCCTTGTATCCATACATTTTCATCCTTATCTGTCAACAGTCTTATTCTTCCCGAACGGTACTTACCCCGCTGCCCTCTCTAAGAAAACAGGCAAAAAAAGCGCGCAGCCCTATCATCTGCCTAGCTGCGCAAGGGAAGGCGGTAATCACACTTACCTTTTTATAAATTATAGCACAAAAGACACTGGAAAAACACCACTCAACCTCCCTCATCCCGCAGAAAATGCGGGAAAAAGAAAGAAAGATTTTAGTCATATTACATCAAAACCTAAGGGGGAATTTTTGGTAATTGCCCAATCCTGTTTTCACGGGCTTGCCGTCCGCCTTTCAGAAAGCCGCGTCACCATTTTCATATTTTTCAGGAAGGAAGTTCTCCCCCGCCCCGGTGAACAAAGGTCCTCATGAGGATCGTCCTCTTTTCCCATGCGGTTTTACGCCGGCCATCAGCTGCTTTTCCCCTTACATCCTTTATCCTTTTCTCAAGTATCCAAGGGCCGATTTGGAAACGGACAGGGCGCTGAAGGGAGAAGGTATCCATCCTTTCCAAAGACATGCCATTTCAGCCCGACGGAGCTTCTATCCTGGCGGAATCTCCTTTTATAAAAAATATGCTCTCCCTGTGCTTTCCAATCGGACGGAGTCCCTTTCACCCGGAACGCCGTTTTTTCAGATATGGATCCGCTTTTTCAGGGAATTTTTTAAATTCCTTTTCCGGTTGATCACCAGCAGCACCACGGCCAGGCATACCGCCGCCGCCATAGCCACCAAAGACCATTCCAGCTTCACCGTGCTGGTTAAATAGATATCTGTCACAACCTCAACCCCCGCCAGAAGGGCGCTGCACAGCACAATAAAAGCGGCGGCCAGCGTCAGCTTGCACAAACGGGTATATTGAACGAGAAAATAAGCGCACAGCACCCCTGCCGCTGTTACCAGAACCACCGGCACCGACAGAGCCAAAAACCAGGGACGCACGCCGCCCACAAGGGAAAATTTTTCTACATAGTATAAAAATACCAAAACCGCCGCAATATCGAGAACCAGGCTTTTCACTACCGTATGGTTCTTCATGGCGAAGGGAACCACCATAATCACCCAAAGGGTTCCAATTCCCCCGCTGGCATAAAACGACCAGGAAATCCCTCCCTGGATGGCGTAATCCACCACCAGGCAGATGACCGCCGGACCGAGGAGAATGGCCGTCACCAGCCAAAAGGTCGCCTTTCTGCTCTCGGAAGAAATGAGCGCCTCCGTCCGTTTGGGATAGGCCGGTTCACTCTTTTCATCATACAGCTGGCTGGGGTTGATCACTACCGTGTTGCACAGGGGACACTTTTTTTCAGACTCCCGCAGCTCCACGCCGCAGTTTACGCAATAAGACATTTCCGCCACCGTCCATTCCAGAAAAACACAACCGCTACCGGTTGTTGCTCTCAAGTTTCACATGAAGTCCCTGCCTGACCAGAAAGGTAAAAAAGCGCCGCTCAATTTCCGTCTCCTTTATCTTACGAGTAAAGCTGATATCGGCCGTATCGCCAAAGGTGACCATGGTCGCCACGTTATCGTTGTACCTCTGCCGTCCCAAAAGAAAATCAAAGCGTTCCACAAAGGGCTCCATTTCCTTTGGCACCCTGACAATTCCAAGATTGGAAAACGTAGTGGAAAACCGGCTTTCGCCAAACAGGCGGAAGGCCATGGACAAGCTGATATTTTTCACAAACAGCGGCACCAGCCGGAGCACAAGATTGGATTCGCTGCTCAAATTCTTGCACATAATGGCATTGAGATACTTTTCTTTGACATTGGTCCGTATAAAATGATGGACCTCCTCCACAATTTCTTCAAAGGAATATTCCCCATACTTGGGTTCAATTCCCGGATTGACAAAAAGGGAAAAATTCCTCAGGGTTTTGGAAGGATAATACTTCCTCATATTGACCGGAACGCTGACCTTCACAGGGAGCTCCACCTTGCTGCTCGATTCCTTTTGACATTCCTCATAGGAATAAATCAGGACGGCAGTCAAAAACTCCGTAATTGAGACTTTATACTCCTTCGCCTTTGCTGAAAGCTGGGAAACAGACAGCTGCCCCGTGACAATATTCAGCTCTTCCTCCGGAATCTGCGTCCCGGTAAAATGATAGGCCTTGGATTCCCGGCGATCCTTTAAGGCGCGGAATGCCGCATACCGTTTAAAAGCGTCCTCCATCTCCTCTGGGGAAGAGGGTTCGTCACAATTGAGGATCCCCTCCCGGCAGGGAATTTCCAGACCCTGATGGGAAAGCTTGAGATATTCGGCCGCCAGGGTTTTTAAAAAAATCATCAGCCCCGTGCCGTCACACAGGATATGGGAAACCTCTACCGCAATCCTTCCCCCGAAATACCGGACGCGGAACAGCTGATACCCCTCCCTGCGGGAGCCGAGCCGCTGGCAGGGGTTTGCCACATCCGGCTGCACCACGGCGCGGTTTCTGTTCTGCTCCAAATAATACCAGAACAGCCCCCTTCTCAGACGCAGGTGAAAATTTGGGAACCGCCCCACCGCTTTATCCAAAGCCTTTTGCAGCAGCGCGGGATCGATCTGTTCCTTCAAGGTCACCGACATTCTGAAATTGGAGGTCCAGCGGGAATTATGAATCGCGGGATAAATCTTCGCCGCGTTATCCAGCTCATACCACCGCTCCAAACGGGTTCTGGACGCCTTCATCCCTCTTTCCTCCATTTCTTCACTGGTTTCTATTATCATTATGCGCAATTATACGCGGGACAAACCTTTTCTATCCATAATTTGCTGTCACTCTTCACAGATTCATCTTGTATATTTATTATATACTGACAGTTTTATTTTCTCAAGAGGGGTGATTCCAATGGGCCGGTAATCCGTCGGATTTCTCAAAAAAGATAGCAGGGAAATACAGAAAAAAGGAGGCTTGGCCTATAAAACGGCTGACTGCAAAGACAATCGGTCTGTTCCTCCTCGTTATCCTTCTGGCCTGTACAGGGGCAGCGGCCTTTACGCGGGAGAATTCCCATGAAATTCCCCCGGATGTACAGGAAACCATCGACGCCCTCAACGCCTCTGACAACGGAATCCCTGACACAGTAACGGCGGAGGATATGCAGCGCCTGCTGGATTATGGAGGGCCGGAAGGAATTAAGGCCCTGACGCGCATCTATGAAGACGCGCCCGGCCTTACTCCCGGACGGGAGCTATCCGAGCTTGAAAATCATATTCAAACTTCCCACGCTCCCCACTCTTACACCTATGACCCTGAAACGGGGGAAAACATTTTCATTGACGGAAGTGAATTCTGCCATCCCGCTGAGTCGATGCCGGAATGATTCTAACATGATTCTTCTCTATCCCGGCGAATCGGGGAGTATCAGATTCAAAGCGGTTAAAATCATAACCATCGGCTAAGCGGAAGGCTTGAGCAGGCCCTATAAGGGCCTATTACCGGGCAAGCGTCTCAAGAAGTATTGAACTTTCTCTTGCATCTCTTGCCCCACATCCCGTGAACGGGCAACTCCTGTTCTAACCTAATCTTTCCAGCGCTGAAACCTTGTTCTTAGCAGCTTCCTTCGCTCGTTACTTCATGTTAAACCTTTTTACGGGGCGCCTCCACCGCTACAGCCCGTGGTTTCCCCTACTCAAAAAAAGAAGGTCCTGCATGACTTTGCAGTTCCTTCTTTTTTCTTATCATTTCGGCCCCGTTTACCTGGAAGGGCCGCTGGATACCGGAGGAGAGGAAACCGCCGGGTTCCTCTCTGTCGTCTTGACCGACATTTCCACCCCATCCTCAAGGACTGAATCGATAAAAGCCGCGGCCTTCTCCCTGCCGACATAGTACGCGTTTATCGTATACAAAAACTCGCTGAAAACATACCCATCCCCAGACACCCCTATGTAGGTTTCCGACCATTTGTCCCCCGCCAAAGGGATGCTGACCTCAAATCTCAGCTCTTCCTTCCGGTCCCATACCTGCCCGTTTACACGTTCCGCGGACGGGTTTTCCTCCAGGAAATTCCACAGGGCGTCCAGATCACCGAGGCAGTATTCCGCCGTATGGGTATACCGGCCCTCCTCCGTCATATAAAACGCCGCGCCCAGCCGGGCTGTGTGACGCAGATCCAGATTCCCGGCAAACTCTCCCAGAGTTGGAGGCTCATAGCTTTCCGCCAGATAGACGTAAAAGCCCTCCTCTTCCTCAAATTCAACGGCCGCCACGGTCTGTTTTTCCAATCCCCTGATGGAATACACCCTTGCCCCGGTCTTGTATACCTTGGCGTTTTCGGGGTCCAGATAGACGTTCACATCTGTCGGATCATGAGCCGACAGGGTGGTCTCGAAAAGGACATGATCCAGCTCTCCCTTTTCCACCTTGGCCCCGGTGGCCTGGAATTCAGCGCCGTCCATTTTCATCTCCGGGTATTTAAAAGGGTATTCCAATTCTTCCCACGGCTCTACCCAGCCAATCGCCAGTTGCTGTTCCACAGGCCAGGGGATGGTTTCCCCCGAACGGGGCAAGAAAAATATGGCCAGAGGGATGAGGATCGCCGTCCCTGCCGCCGCGGCAGTGAGACCCTTTTTTAGTAAATGTTTCCTTCTTTCCCTTTGCCCGCCGGCTGTCCCGCCAGACCGGCTGAAATTTTGCCCGTCCGGTGTTCTTTGTATGTCCCGCTCATACCGCCGCTCTCTTTTCATCAAAAAGCCCCCTTTCAGCTTTCCTCCCGAAAAAATACAAGCTGCCGTATATTGGTACCTGAGCCAACACCGTGTTCGCCCAGTTTTCCGCTCTTTTAAAAGCTATCAGAGTTCTTTATGAATATTCCGCCAAAATTAAGCTTTCCCGGCGCAAAATATTTGCATCGCTTATTATATTGATATCTGTCATTAATATAGGATAAAAAAAGCCTCCTGTCAATCCCCATTTGAAACCCGGCTTTCAGCCTTCTTCCCCCTCAGGAACACCCAGCTTTTTGTAGAAGAATTTTCTGATTTCCACCATCGCATCATGGGACTCGGGCATATCAAACAGATGCCAGACATGCCACATCCCCTCGTAGACGTTCATGGCCGCGTCCACTCCTCCCGCGCGCATCCGCTGGTACAGGTTCAGCCCATCCTTCAACAGGATTTCCTTTGTGCCGGCGTGAATCAGGGTGGGAGGAAAACACCCGTTATATTCCCCGTATACCGGAGAAATCAGCGGATTTTTCCGATCCTCCCCTCCCGCGTAATACCCCGCGCACTGAATCAGGTTATCAGAAACCAGAATGGGGTCGTCGCTTTCGTCCACCACCTCATATTCCCCCGTATTGGCCAAATCCGCCCAAGGGGAAATGCAGGCAATCGCGCCGGGTAAAGGGCTTTCTTTCTCCATCAGCGCCAGAGCCGTGGCCACAATCAGCCCGCCTCCGGCGGAATCCCCGATAAAGCCCACATGCTCCGGCGCGATTCCCAAATCCAGCACATAAAAATAGGCGGAAAGGGCATCCTCCAACGCGGCGGGAAAGGGATGCTCCGGCGCCAGACGGTAATCAAAATAAAAGGTATCCAGCCCCGTCACCCGGGCCGCGATGGAGGCCAGCCCCCTGGAATAGGAGAGATCTCCCGTACAGTAAGCCCCGCCGTGAAGGTAGATCAAGGCATAGCCCTCTTTTCTGTTTTCCTTCATCCTTGCCCATTCTCCCAGGAGAGGGGAATGGGGATCCGGTTCAAATATCAGGTTTTTGGGATAATGCTTCACCTTTCCCAGCAGGCTCATCCCCCTGCGCTGCGCCTCAATGGTTCCCCCCGCGAACAAGGGCTTCGCCCGTTTCATTGCCCGGCGGAAGGCCACGCTCCTTTTACTTGCCATTCTGGGGCATCCATCCTTTCTCTCATAAATTCCGGCTTATTTTTTTCGAAAAACCTGGATGATAAACTCAAACTCAATAGGCAGCTCTTCCATTTTCTCCAACCGTTCCGCGGCCCGCCGGGAAGTCCTGTAATAATAAGGGGTCATGGCGAAAAGGGACCGGATGTCCTCCCCGGATGTCAAAACCGTTTCCCTTTCCACCCGGATCCGATCCTCCAGAAGAAAGCCCTGGGCCGTATAGCCCTTCTCGTCATTTTCATAAGGGGTGTCGTAAAGCACCTTTTTCATAGAGAAAAGATGCCTGCGCCCGGGAATCACGCCCAGCAAACAGCCTCCCTTTTTCAACACCCTTTCCAGTTCCGGGGCGCAGAAGGGCGCGAAGCAGTGAAGGGCTAAATCCAGTTTTCCATCCGGCAGGGGGATGTTGAAGACACTGGCCGCCGCAAACCGGATATTCTCCTCTCTCCGCCGGGAAGCCGCCATTGCCACCCCTTTCTTTGAAATGTCAAAGGCAAGGCAGTCGGGCTGTTTGCCCGCCGCCGCCAAAGCCTGGCAGAGCCTTCTGATATAATATCCCTCCCCGCAGCAGCAGTCGGCCACATGGGGCGCTTCTCCCGTCAGGGCGATAGCCGTACGGTTGATGCCGTCAGAAAGGCACTGGTAATACCCCTTTTCCAGAAAAGCCCTGCGGGCCGCCAAACTGGCGGGATCATCCCCCGGGAGCCTGCTGTTCTTCTGGTTGGCGAGAAGCAGATTCACATACCCCTTTGACGAGATATCAAAGCTGTGCCCTTCAGGGCAGAGCAATGCCTTTTCCTTTTTCTCCAGCGCGCGGCCGCAGACCGGGCACCGGAAAGAAACATCCCCTTTCCTTTTTTCCTCTGTGTGTTCTATTGTCATTCTCATAACCTTTCTTTCCCACCCAGTTCCCGCCTTTTTTAAATAACCATGGTATGCCCGCCCGAAAAGCCCCCTGGTAAGCGTCTTTCTTTTCCTTCAGCCTTTCTAAACAATCTGAAACAGGTAAAATTTCAGGTAATTGGTTTCCGGGACATTCCAAAGGATGGGATGATCCGGCGCCTGCTGCCTTGCTTCAATCTGCCTGAGCCCAACGCCGGCGTCGAAGGCCGCCGCCCTCAGCATCTCGCAGAACAGCTCCTCCGTCATAAAATGGGAACAGGAACAGGTGGCCAAATACCCCCCTCTGGGAAGGAGGCGCATGGCGCGGAGATTGATCTCCTTATATCCGCGGACCGCGCTGTCTACCGTATGCCGCGATTTGGTAAAGGCGGGAGGATCCAGGATAATAAAATCATAGCCCCCATCCCCCGATTTTTCCAGAGCCGGAAGGAGGTCAAAAATATTGGCGGCCTCGAACTCCATGCGTTTTTCCAGTCCGTTTCTCACCGCGTTGGCTTTCGCCATATCCACCGCGGCCTGGGAAATATCCACCGCTTTAACATGCGCGGCGCCGCCCTTCGCGGCGTTGAGGGCAAAGGAACCCGTATGGGTAAAGCAGTCGAGCACCCTCCTGCCCCGGCTCAGGCGTGCGACCGCCCGGCGGTTATATTTTTGATCCAGAAAAAATCCTGTTTTTTGTCCGTTTTCAAAATCCACCAGGTATTGAATGGAATTTTCCCATATGACAGTGGAAGTGCTTTCAGGCCGCGGACGGCCTTCCAGGGGAAAAAAGCCTTTTCCCTGCTTCATTCCTTCCAGCTCCCGGATGGCCGCGTCGTTACGCTCATAAACGCCCCTGATTTTCTGCCCGTCCTCCTCCAGTATCCGGCAGAGGGCGGGGAAAAGAACGGGCTTTATCCTTTCGATTCCCAGGGAGAGTGTCTGTGTCACCAGGATATCCCCAAAGCGGTCCACCGTCAGGCCGGGAAAGCGATCCGCCTCTCCAAAGATAATCCGGCAGGTGGAACTGTCATCCCCCATGACCGTCTTGCGGTATTCCCAGGCCTCCTTCAGCCTGCGGAGGTAAAAAGCTTCATCGAAGCATTCCCCTTCCGTTCTGGAAATGAGACGCACCCGGATTTTCGAATGGGAATTATAAAAGCCGGTTCCCAAAAAGCTCCCTTTTTTATTGATCACATCGGCAAGGCCGCCGTCCCGCGCGGAATCCTCTCCGGCGGTCGGCGACACATGGAGAATTTCATTATAATAAACCCACGGGTGTCCTCCCAAAATCATATTTTCCGCTTTTGGAGATACAATCACCTTTGCCCGGGCCCTTTGCTGCATCATGAAGCAAACTTCCTTTCCCTCAATCGTTTGATACCTTTCTATTCTACCTGTTCTTTTCCTCCCGCGCAAGTCCCGAAGCCGGAGAGCGCGTATGTCTCTTTGGCGGGGCTTTCTTTTTTCCTGAATCTGTGCATGTTTTTCCCGATTCTGTTGACAATAGGAAAAAGCTCCTTTAGAATGATAGGGTAAAAAACAAAAGGAAAAAACAGGCAAAAGGAAGAATTCAATATAAAAGGACGGTCGCTCAACAATGGGAAGCTTTCGATTTTTTCTCGCCATGCTGATTGGAAAATGTTCCGAATGGTTTCTTCGTGTTTTTACCGGACGCGGAACCAACACCCCCGGAATTATCATGCAAAAAATTTGTCCCGACGCCTTGGCGCGTTTCCATATGCCGGAACTGGTCATCTGCGTTACGGGAACCAACGGAAAAACAAGCACCTCCAATATGGTCACCCATCTTCTCCGGACGTCCGGGAAAAAGGTGGTCAACAATTCCAAGGGCTCCAACATGGCCCCGGGACTGATCACGGCCCTGGCCTCCGCCTCCAGCCTCTCCGGCTGGGTAAAGGCCGACGCGGCCGTGCTGGAGGTGGACGAGCGTTCATCCCAGTATATCTATAAATATTTTACCCCAACCTATCTGCTGTGCACCAACCTTTTCCGGGATTCCATCAAGCGCAATGGGCACAGCGAGTTTATTTTTGACAAGATCAACCGCTATCTTCCAAGAGAAACCATCCTTCTTCTCAATGGCAACGACGCCATCTCCGGCATGCTGGGAGAAGGGAACAACGAGCGGGTTTTCTTTTCCGTGGAGCGAACCAGCGCCTCCACAGAAAGCTGCGTCAACCAGGTTTGCGATATCATGAGCTGTCCCAAGTGCCATAAGCCACTTCACTATGAGTTTTACCATTACCATCACATCGGGGTTCCCGTCTGCTCCTGTGGTTTTTCCATGCCGCAGTCCTCCTATTATGCCAGCGACGTGGATTTTGACAAGGGTACCTTTGTCTTTCACGAGCGGGGCGGAGAATGCGTCACCCTCCCCTTTGCCGCCGGCAACCTCTTCAATGTTTTCAACGTGACGGCCGCGGCCGCCATCTGCCGGATGGCAGGCGTTCCCCTCTCCTCCATCGCCGCCTGTGTGGATACCTTTTCCTCTACACAGGGACGCTTTGAAGAGAAAAAAGCCGGAGATCTGGATGTGGTCACCATGCTCTTTAAAAATCAGAACCCCATTTCCGGTTCCCAGAGCCTGGCCTATCTCAACCATATTGAAGGGCCCAAGGATGTGGTCCTCATTGTCACCGACTCCAAAGACAACGTTCACGGACATGAGGATATTTCCTGGCTGTACGATACGGATTTTGACTCTCTCACCTCCCCCGACGTCCATCATATCATTGTGGGAGGCTCCCGCTGTTATGATGTTGGGCTCCGCCTTACCCTGGCCGGGGTAGATCCTTCAAAAATTATCACTTATGAGAGCTATGAAACCCTAAAGCGGCGGATTGTTCAGGATCTTGCCGGAAAGGGAACTGTGGCGATTTATTTTGAGCTTTACGCCATGTCCATCGCCAATTCCTTAAAGGATATCATCACACGGCAGCCCAGCCGGCAGGAACCTTAAAAGCTGGAAAATCCCTACGCCCGCTGTCAAAAGGAATCTCCCCGGCTGGAATTTCCTGAAAGGACAGCTTCCAGATTTTACAGACAATACCATCAATCTCCTTACCCTCCAACTTAAATTTCACCTGAAAGGTTTGATCATCCAATGAGAACCATAAAAATTGAGATTTTATATCCTGAATTCAATAACCTGTATGGGGATCGGGGAAACCTGATGTATTTGAAAGAGAAGCTGTCAAAAAGCAGCTGCCGTCTGGAAGTGATCGAAACCCATCTGTATGACGCCCCGGCCTTTGCGTCTGGGGAGATTGACTTTCTCTACATCGGCCCCTGCACCGAACGCCAGCAGGAGCTTCAGCTCACCCAGCTGTATCCATACAAGGAAGCCCTGCAAAAACGTATGGAAGGGGATTGCATCACCCTTGCCACCGGCAACGCCTTTGAGTTGTTCGGGGAATACATCGAACGGGAAAATGGGGAGAAGATTCCCGCCTTGGGCCTCTTTCCCTATCACGCCAAACGCTTTGAGCGCCTCCGCTTCAACGACTTATGCGTCGGTATCTATGCCGATATGCAGATCACAGGCTTCAAGAACCAGCTGAGCCACTCCTACGGCGTCGTTGATTCCCCTTTTCTCCAGATGGAACGGGGCAGCGGTATCAACCCGGACTCAAAAACAGAAGGCGTATGCGTCAACCATTTTTACGCTACCTATCTTATCGGCCCTATTCTTCCCCTGAATCCGGATTTTACCGATTTTCTTCTCAAAGGTCTTTTAAAGGAGGATTACGTCCCCCTCTCCCTTCCTTTTGAAGATTTTGCCTATGCCTGCCGTATCGCGGATCTAACCCGTCCCGAACCTAAAAAGAAAAAAAAGCACGGCTGAGCACAGTTCCCCGTTTGATGCCCCTTTTTATTTTTTCAAGCTTTCCGCCGCCCCGGACACTGGGGCGGTTTTTCCATGCTTTTTTCCTGAAACAGACACGGGATTATAGATTATTCCGAAAACCAGTGGGGGCGCCGGACAGGAACCGTCTTCTTTATTCCTCTTCCCCAATCCTATATATGATTATCTTTTTTCCTCTTTTAACGCAGAGATCTATCACATACTTCGTCCCACGTGATTTTCCATCCCAAAACGCAATCACTAAATCCGAATAATCGACAATCTGCCAATTGGCTTTCAGGGGCGCTCCCCCGCCAGATCTTCGGTACTCCGGTATAAATTCCGTCAGCTTGTGGGAATGGGAATACGCATATTTCCCCTCTATGCATAAGTATCAATTCCAATTGGACGTTCCAATTGCACCCCCCGATACAATTTCCGTTGTTTCCTTTGGCAGATATCTTTCCAGATGTTCTATTTTCAACTTTCTCGAACCGATCACCGCTACCCTCATTGCTTCCCCTCCAAAACTATGCGTCATTTTACCACTATAATAGCGCCATTTTCGTTTTAGCGCAATCATTGCGTTATAATAAAGTCAAATTGACGCCATACGATAAAAAATGAGAGGTACCTATGGAAGACAAACTCTTACGCTACACCTTGCGGGTGGACCGCCGGCTGTTTCAGAAATTCCGGTATATCGCCGAGGAGGAGGGCCGTTCCGCCAACAAGAAAATTGAACAGTTTTTAAAAAAGCGGGTTGCGGAATACGAAAAAGAAAACGGGAAAATTGACGTGCCAAATTGACACGCCAATGAAAGAAACAAAAGAATAAAAGAGGATCTGGGCAAAACTGCTCAGATCCTCTTTTTCTATAAAAATTCTGGTATAGGCGCCGCTCTAAAAGGCTCATATCTCCTGGGAGCCGGGGGCGTTCCAGTCCGTTCGGCTAAACAGAGTTTATTGTAAATTCACCATGTTCTGACAGCACGGTTGGATAGAACATCATCCCCCGCGGCGGAAAATTCCTCTTCCTCTGGTTTGTCCGGCCCCGGCATCACACCATCCGTCTGTCCGGAAAGGAGAGGAGGTTCCTCAGCAGGGATGGCTTCCTTATTCAGCCTCTTTGCCGCCTGCGCTTCTGCACATCTCCAGCACAATATGGCAGGAAAGCTCGGCCGCCTGTTTCTCAAAGGTTTCAAAAGAAACATTTGCCTGCTTTTCCGCCAAGTCGGAAATAGCGCGGATTATCAAAAAGGGCACCCGGTTGGCCTGCGCCGTCTGGGCGATAGCCGCCCCCTCCATTTCCGCCGCGCTGGCGTCAAACCGTGAAATCAGTTCCCGTTTGAGCCGGCTGTCGTCCACAAAAATGTCTCCGGAGGCTATCGTCCCTTTGATCCATTTATTTTTTCCGCCATTCTGCGCCTTCAGCGCCTGAGACGCCGCCCGCCCAAAACTCTCCAGCAGCTCCCGGTCCGCCAGGTAGCGGGTAGGCAAGGACTTGTCATGCCCCGGCATCGCCCCTTTCACATAGCCCAGAGCGGTGATATCAAAATCATGCTGAACCGCGTCGGTACTGACAACGATATCCCCCACCTCCAGGGAAGGATGCAGACCTCCGGCAACGCCGGTATTGACAATCCCCCAGAGTTCGAAATGGTCAATCATCGCCTGAGCGCAGATAGCGGCGCTCACCTTTCCCTCGCCACATTTTGCCACCACAGCAGGGCAGCCTTCCAAAAGCCCAAAGCAAAATTCAATTCCCGCGCAATGGAGCGACTGCCTCTCCCCCAGCTTCTCCTTCAGGAGCCGCACTTCAGAATCCATCGCGCCAATAATTCCTAACCGTTTTTGTTCCATTTTTCTTTCCCCTTTATTTTTCTTCCTCCTGCTGGGTCACCGCCGCTTTTTTCCTGCTTTTCCACTCCCATTTTCCCATGTCAAACTGATGGATAACCAGCAGCGCTACAACAAAAATCACCGCCGACACAATGGTAATGATAAACCCGGCGGACAGTCCCGGCGTCTGATATTCAAACCGGATGGTATGTTCTCCCTCACCGACGGGCACCGCCATAAATCCCACATTGACCTTCTCAATTTCCACCGGCTCTCCATCCACTGTGGCCGACCATCCCTCTTCCCAGGGAACGCTGAAAAAGACCAGCTTTTCTTTGGAAAGATCGATAGTCGCAGTAAATCCCCTGCCGTCCATTTCAAAGGTATCGCAGGTTTCCTGCCGGCGTTGGGCACAGTATTCCAGATAAGCCTCTTCCCCATAATAAGGCTCGGTTTCCATCACCGGCTCCATCAAGTCCCCATATTTCAAAATCTGCTCATTGCTCAGAAGGATGGCGTCCAGAAGGAAAATCTCCCGTTCCTGCTGGGATACCGCCTCATACTGGCTGGTGTTGCAGTATTTGTCATAGGTGAAACCAAAGGGGATGTAATATTTATTTTCATAAATATCAAAACCATTTTGGGTCGCGTAATAGCGGAAGCCTGGAATCTGCGGCTCCTGCTCCTCTCCTGTTATAAAGCTGTCGGAATCCCCGGCATAATCGAAAAGATATTTCACCGACAGCAGCCCCCGGATTCCTATATGACTGGTTTCCGGACGGGAGGCAACACCCCTTTCCACTCCCACGGAATTATAAAATTCCATGATGGATCCGGGCACAATGCTGTGAAAGGCCTGAATGGAAGGCATATGCCAGAACATGGCCATATTGTCCATCGAACTGTAAAAATCCACCCGGTAATCGCCGTCGCCCTCCTGGTCGGGAAGGGACACATCCTTTCCCCCATTGAGCGCGTAGGGAATAATAAAATTATGATCATCATAAGACTGGGTTTTTCCCAGACCGATATAGTACATAGAATAAATCGCTGAAACCAGAGCGACTCCAAGAGTGGCGAATTTCATGAATTTCCGCTTATTCTTCCGGAGAAGCGGGAGGAGATAATACAGAAGCAGCAGGCACCACAGGGCAATAGCCACATAGGGCCAGAATCTGTGGGGATAATCCTCCAGTCCCACCGACTGAATATTCCCCTCAGCATCCAGCTGCTTTGGCATCAGCCCAATCCCCAGGGCCATGGCCGCAGTGATCCCGCCTGTCCAGCGCAAAGCCCGACCCCAGTTGACCCCTTCCGTTTCCAGACAGCAGACTGTGGCCAACGCCATCATCAGGGTCATCATGTAAAACCATCTGGCATAATACGCCGCGTTGAAAAGCTGGAAGGAATTGTTCAAAATCGGAATAACCGTCATGAAAAGCAGGAGGATTACCATACGTTTTATCCAGTTTTTCTTTTTGGTCTGAATCCACGCGATCACCCCGGTCATGCTGAACAAAGGCAGCCACGCCCCAAGGGAAGCCCATTTCGCGTCTGAATCCGGTGTAAAATTGGGCCGCGCGGGGATATCCGGCGGGAAAAAGAGAGACTGCAGAATATGCAGATATCTCTGTTCATGGCTGTATACCAGCGCGCCCCAGCCGTAGGTGGGGCTGTTGACACGCCCGTTCTGCAACACCGCCAGGATGGTGGGCAGTATCATCACCGCCGTCATGGCAACGCCGATTACCGCCTCGAACGCAAGCCACAGGAAATCCTTCACTGAGATCTTCCATGAACCGGATCCCATCCGAAGGAACCAATAGATCAGGCAGAACACTACCTGCCCGGCAAAAAAGTAATAATTCATAAAGCAGCTGGCGAAAACGGCAAGGGCGAAAATTCCCCTTTTCCGCTCGTACATATAGGAATCCAGCGCCGCCAGCATCAAGGGGAAAATGATAATGGCCTCATGAAAATGGTTAAAAAAGATATTGTAGACCGAAAATCCCGAGAAAGCGTACAGCAGGCCGCCAATGACGGCTATATCCCCACTTTTGACGTACCGTTTGAGATAAATATACGCCGTCAGGGAAGCGCAGGAAAATTTCAAGATCAGCAGCGGCCCCATCAGATAGGGCACAGTCTCGCTGGGAAAGGGGAGCGTCAGCCAGAAAAATGGACTGGTGAGATTATAAAAGGTATAGGAACCAATAAGGTTAGCCCCCAAATCAGTATTCCAGCTCCAAAGATCCCCATTGCGGACAGCGTCATGCACCGTTTGATAAAAAGGGATCTGCTGGACATTGAAATCCCCATAAAATAAAAAATATCCTTTATCAAAAATCAGATAAGGAAGGAAAAAGCACAGGGCAATCAAAAATCCCAGACAAAACGCCCGGAACCCGCGGTTCTCCCACCAGCGTTTCAGCATTTCCAGAAAGCCCCTTTTCCTTTTCCCTTCCACTCCTGGCGTGGGAAGGGACGGACCTATTTGCTCCATGAAACACCCATCCTTTCCAAATGGTCTTTTCTTTACGCATATACTCAACTCCCGCCGTGTCTGAACCAAGCCCATTCCCGCACGGCACAGCGGATCATCGCAAATTGAAAGGCATCATTTTCCATCAGCCGGATAAACAGAATACATTCCAGCAGTTACAAGAGAAAAAACACTCTTTTGTTATAAATTCACGGCGATGGAAGGAACCTGAATACCATAGAATTAACAGGGATTATTTAATTTTTCTAGCCCTTACAATCATTACCATTGGAATTTCTTTATTGCTGTAACATTCCTCATAAAAACCATCAATAACAAATCCCATCTGGAAGCATAGGTTAAGGATTTCCTGTATAGAACGATGATAATAGCACTGCTCTTTCGGCTGTCCCTCAATCGCGACACCATAATAGCTATGGGGCGTCATATATTTCTCTGTTAATGTAACAAAACATGGATGCTGAGTTGCAAACACAAAAATTCCGTCAGCTGCTAATAACTCATGAACCGCCATAAAAAGCGGTTTAATATCAGTAATATCCATAATTGCCATGTTAGATACCGCTTTTGTGAATGGACTGCTTCTTTTTAATTCTAACAGGCTCTCTTTCTTTGTGGCATCCGCAACACAAAACTCAATTTGATCCGCATACCGTGTTTGCCTTTTTTTAGCCAGTTCAATCATTTTTTCGCTGTAATCGAAAGCGAGAACTGACGCGCCTTTTGCCGCGAGATAAGCAGAGTAATTTCCATTTCCGCAAGCAACATCCAAAATATAGTCTGTGGGCTTTGGCCGCAAAAGCTCTGTCACTTTAGGCCGAACCACTTTCCTGTGGAATTCATTAGATTCATCACCCATTGCGTTATCCCAAAATTCTGCATTTTGATTCCATATTTCTTTGCTTTTCTCTGCTGAGTATTTCATAATTCTCTCCATAAATGGCTCTATTGAGCTGTTTTTAGACCTCCACATAACCGTTCAATATTTCTACTACAATTTTTATATCACAAGTTTTCTATTTACTTTTTCTCGCGCAATCTCGATCCTTTTATTTTTCTTCCGCCGGAGGGACGCCTTCAGCGCCTTTCCGCCGACTCCAGGCCCCATTCTTCCCGCGACTCTTTCCCGCGGTGAAATATTGAATACATAGATAAACGCTGTAGCCAAACAGCAGGAGATTGACAACGGAAACAACCGCCTGGATTGTCTCATAGGACTGCACCCATGGCGCCGATGTATTATGATTCCGCGATAGCAAAACAGCCTGGTTTAAAAAGGTTGTCATGGTCAGGCCCAGAAACAGCCCAAACAGCCGGAAATCAAACAACCGGAGAAAGGCCACCAGGCAGAAAATTAACACGCTGATCTGATATCTTTCGTGCTGCCGCGTGGTCAGCATAAATAAACACTGTATGAGCAGCAGACAGTCCAGCCATAGATTGGTCCGGCGGGCAAAGAGCATCAAGAAGCCCACCAGCGCAATAGAACCCACGGTCAGCAGGGCGCCCAGCATGGAATAGGTGAATCCTCCCACCATCATCCCATCAGCGTTCACAATTCCACCGAAAATGGCTTTTTGATCGGTCACCCAGTTATTTGGCCATATGCCCCAGAGATTAAAAGCATTCAAGTTAATATAAGGATAAGACCCCACTCCGCCGATATAAATATCAAACAGCAGCATTGGATTTCGGCTGCCTATCATAAAAGGCAGGTAGATGACCAAAAGAGCCCCCGCTCCGGCGGCAAGGGCTTTTCCGAGCTCCTTCCACTCCCGTTTCCGCAGAAACCAGAAGAGGATAACCGGGGCAAAATAAAGGCACTGCATTTTTGTTGCAATACTGACGGCAAACAGCACCGCTCCCAGGACGGGACGCTCATCCTCAAACGCCCAAAACACCAGGGCAAGAAAAAAAAGCATCATGGAGTCGGTCTGCCCCCAGGCGGCACAATTGAAGATCATGCTTGGATTCAGCGCCCACATAGCGGCCGCCAGCAGGCCTGCCAGTTCCGATCTTTTTCTCCCGATCAGGTAAACCACTACAATGGTAAGCATATCAAATAAAACAGGGAAAAATTTTATGGCAAGCATACGGAAGGGCCAGTAATCGGCAACCGCCGGATTTTCCAGCACCATTCCCACCAACTTTAAGCAGTACAGGTAAACAGGGGGATAGTCCAGCGGGTGACTGGAGGTTCCGACATGGCCGTCATAGGCGTTGAAAAAACCACTCTGCAGCCCCCGCGCCCAGGTGATATACCATTCCGTGTCAAAGGAATTCTGATATGCCATGGCAATGAACAGGCGCAACAATAGCGCGAAAAAGAGAATTCCCGAAAAAAACCATATCGCTTGGCCTGATGAGAGGGAAAAATTTTCTTTTCCGCCAATTCCGCCACTTCTCTTGGCAGAGCTGCTTTTTATGGGAGCATCCTGCCTGGAAATTTGATCGCCGGAATATCTTTCTACTGTCATTTCTTTTCCTCCTGGTCGGTTTCTGTGGGTATTCTTTCTTTCAACGATCATCCCGCGCCGCACTGCCAGCCTCTTCTATATTGACAACTCTATGGCGGCGGCGGTATATTGAAAACAGCAAATGATCTCTTTTTCCCGGCGAAGGGCCGGATAAATTTTTAAGGGGATGTCCATTATGTTAGGAAATCATTTTTTCGCCATGCTGTCGCGCATGAAATATATCAACCGGTGGGGGCTGATGAGGAACACACGGAATGAAAATATCTCTGAGCACAGTCTTGACACCGCCGTCCTCGCCCATGCGCTGGCGGTCTTGCGCAATACCCGTTTTGGAGGCAGTGTATCCCCGGAACGCGCCGCGTGCCTGGCCATATTTCATGACGCCACCGAAATTCTAACCGGCGATATGCCCACCCCGGTGAAATATTACAATCCAAAAATCAAGGAGGCCTACAAGGAAGTGGAGCAGGTTGCCGGGAACCGCCTTCTGGACATGCTTCCAGAAGATTTACGCCCCTTGTATGCTTCCCTGTTAGTTCCAGGGACGACAGACGAAGACATCCTTCCGCTGGTCAAAGCCGCCGATAAAATTTCAGCAATTATTAAATGTATGGAAGAATGCCGCGCGGGAAACCTCGAATTTTCTTCCGCTCGGGATGCTTTGCTGGAATCCCTTTATGAAATGCACCTTCCGGAGGCAGAATGCTTTGTCAGGGAATTTCTCCCCTCCTACGGCCTGACTTTGGACGAACAAACAAAATTTTAGCGTCTGGGTTTTCCCGCCTTTTCCCAATGAAGGAGAAGGGAGGTCTGACCATTGTTCAAGGAAAGAACCTTCTGCCTTATTTTGCTGCTTTGAAGCTCATTTCTTACCATATTTTGCAGGGCCTGCCCCCCATGGTATCCGTGGATCACCACGATTTCATGCACGTCGCCGCCGCATCTGTCCAATAGCGCTTCCAGTTCCTCTTTGGCTTGCCATACCCGCATCCCATGGATATCCACCTCAAGAGTGAACCCATACTTTCTTTGCAGCATAGCATCCCTTCCTTTCCAGCTTCTGGCATATCCCTGTTCATTTTATCATACCACAGGAACAGGCGCAACCTTAGGTTTGTTTTGTCGAAAGGAAAGGCGTGAATATCATTTTTCCCTCCACATAAAAAATGCACTGGGGAGCCGATCCTTTTCCACCCTGTTCTCCGATGTTCTAATAGGGACATATGTTATCGCCGCTCTATGGCAGGCGCGTTTTTTTTTGCCTCTTATTCCCCATTTTCTACTGTTCAACCGTGGGGCTTACCCACTAATACAACAACAGAGAAGGCGGAAAAACATCAATTGTTTTTTCCGCCTTCTCTGTTGTTTGATTTAGATAAAAAAGAATCCTCCAATCACCATCGGAAGCCTATCTAATAATAAAAGCTGATTGAAAACCATCCAGGGACAGAAATCCCGCGGGATGGAGAGATTTGAATCCGCTTCCGCCGCTGAACTTTTTTCGATATTCCCCCTTTCTCATTTTCTCAGCCAAAGGCCGCCTGATTGGGGTTCGGGCTTTGGCGGCGGGCAAGCTCAGGCGCGCGGCGCTCCAGGGCGGCAAGGGAGATTTCCAAATCCTCCCTCGCCTCCTGCTCTGTAAAGCAGCCCACGGTAACCATATCGCAGTCGCGCAGTGTCGCCCAGGAAAAATTCAGCCCGACAAAGGGAGTACACCGCCCGGCCGCCATGGATTTAATTGTCATGACCGGCTTTTTCGCAGCATGAATAATGGCATGAACCGTTTCAATTTCCACCTGCATCAAAAAGCCCATGCAATTGTATATCTGGATGTAAGTTTCCACATCATACCCCTGCGCGTCGCTATAAACTATCAGTTCCGGCATATGGGCGGATAAGCCGGGAATCATTCCCGCGTCGCGGATCATTTTGGTATAATCGTCCAGACGATCGATTGTCCTGGTGTTTTTATTTACCAGCTCTTCCGCGCTGGAATGATGGATTAGGCAAAAGGAGGCGCCCAGCTCTCTGCTGCGCCGGATCGTCGCCTCAGCCTCACGACGCGCTTTTTCATTATTGTCCACATTAATGCCGGGGGTATCTATTAAAATCATCCCGCGGCCGGTTTTTTCCTCCGTCTCCCTCACCGCCCGAAGAATATGGGGCGTCTTGTCAAAGGGAGCCATAATGGTATCCACACCCTTTTCCAAAAAGGCCTCCAGCATTGGATTGATGGTTTGTGAGGAATGATGGCGCCGCGTTATCATCTGATCCGCGGCGGAGCTGCGGTGGCTCCATCCCGCCAGCCAGTTGCTGCCAATGATCATTCTGGAAAGGGAAACCCCTCCCACCATTGTACGCGGAAATTTTTGCTCCATGGCCTTTCCTCCTAACATTACACATAAAATCAGCTCAGGGCTGTTTGACAAGCTTTCTAACTAACGATACAATATTTCTAAAGAAATGGAAATGCAGTAAGACGATAAAAAGGTGGATAATAACGACTTTTCCAAAAAAGAAGGGATGAAAAATAGAAATTGTTTTCGCGGGAATGACACGCAATCCCATTTGGGAAAATGAAGAACACAACCATACCGTTTGGGAATTGATCGTCTATTTGGAGGGACAGGGGATCAATCGGATTGGAAAGCAGGACTGCCCATTTTCCAAAGGGACCGCGTTTTTGATTCCTCCCGGCCTTTCCCACCGTGAAACCGGCACAAAAGGGTACCGGGATATTTTTATTCAAATCCGGGATCTAAACTGGGGCCGTACCCATGAGGCAAGCCTCTTTCATGACTCCCAAGGCAGGCTTCTTACCCTGTCTCAATACTTGTTTGAGGAATTTCATGGAAATTCCTCCGGGCGCAGGCGTTTAATCAACGCATTCTGGGAAGCGATTTACCAAATACTCCAGGAAACCGATGAGCGCAAGGAATTGCCGGCCGCTGTAGACTGGGCGATCTGCCTGATACTGCAAAATGTGACGAATACCGACTTTCAGCTATCCCTGGAATTGGAAAAAAACGGCTTTTGCGGCGATTATTTCCGACGGCTGTTCCAAAAAAGCATGGGGATGACCCCCAACGCCTATTTGAGAAATCTCCGTCTATCCTACGCCAAAAAACTGATTGAAAATACCGGAGCCGCCCCTCTCAGGATCCGGGAAATCGCCTGGGCCAGCGGATTTGCCGATCCACATTATTTTTCCCGGGTCTTTCATCAGGAAACCGGCCTGTCACCACGGGAATATCGTTTTCAGCGTTTCGCGGCGGAACGGAAACATTCGGACGCCGGTTTTTTCAGGCCGGCAGACAGAGGGTAATGGAAAACCCTCTGCTTTTGCGGCAAATCCGGCCAGCCCGCCGAAAAATGCCGCCGGTTTCCGCCTCTCCCCCTACCTTCTGTCCAGCGCGCCCCTAAAGCCTTGAGTTGACCGGAATCCAGGGCCTTCCCTCCGGCGGAATGGAATCCCTGGAAAATTACGAGGCATCATGAAGGCCCGGCCGCTTTTTCCCTGTTGGGTACTTCAAGCATCCGCCTGCTTTTTCAAGAGGATATTTCTGTTTTCAAATTCTTGGGCAGGGATTTTCCACGTTTCATTCCTGATAGGGAATCCTTTTTCTGCCTCTGTGTCCACCGTTTGGAGGACAGCCGTTTTCCGAACGCCCTGGAAAATTTTCAGAAGGAACGCTTGGCAAGTCCCCCGGTGAGACGCCAAAACGCGGACAGGCTTCCGGTACCTTTTGGGAGATCCTCGGAAAACTTCCATTTCTCATTGATACAATTGTTGCCATACAAAAAACCTGGAAATCCTTTCCCGCCCAAGTAGGCTGGGAAGGATTTTCCAGGTTTTTCAGGTACAAAATTAATTTCAGAACAGCTTAACCCTTGATCAGTTCCTTGCCGCCCATATAAGGCCGCAGGGCTTCAGGAATGCGGACAGAGCCATCCTCATTGAGATTGTTCTCCAAAAAAGCAATCAGCATTCTCGGGGGAGCCACTACCGTATTGTTCAGGGTATGGGCAAGATACTTTCCTTTTTCCCCCGCAACACGGATCTTCAGGCGGCGGGCCTGAGCGTCACCAAGATTGGAGCAGCTTCCCACCTCAAAATATTTCTTCTGACGCGGGGACCATGCCTCAACGTCCACCGACTTCACTTTCAGGTCGGCCAGATCTCCCGAACAGCATTCCAGCGTGCGCACGGGAATATCCAGGGAACGGAAAAGATCCACTGTATTTTTCCACAGCCTGTCAAACCACATTTTACTCTCCTCCGGCTTGCAGACTACAATCATCTCCTGTTTCTCAAACTGGTGGATACGGTAAACGCCCCGTTCCTCCAGCCCGTGAGCGCCCTTTTCCTTGCGGAAGCAGGGGGAATAGCTGGTCAGCGTCTGAGGAAGGGATTCCTCCGGCAGGATGGTGTCGATGAACTTTCCGATCATGGAATGTTCGCTGGTGCCAATCAGATAAAGATCCTCCCCTTCGATTTTATACATCATGGCGTCCATTTCCGCAAAGCTCATAACGCCGGTGACCACATTGCTGCGGATCATAAAAGGGGGAACACAATAAGTGAAGCCGCGGTCAATCATAAAATCACGGGCGTAGGAAATGACCGCGGAATGGAGGCGGGCAATGTCCCCCATAAGGTAATAAAATCCATTTCCAGCAACCTTTCTTGCACTGTCCAAATCAATTCCATGGAGCCTTTCCATAATTTCCGTATGGTATGGAATTTCAAAATCCGGAACCAGGGGCTCTCCAAACCGTTCCACCTCGACATTTTCACTGTCATCCCTTCCAATGGGGACGCTGGGATCAATAATATTGGGAATAGTCATCATAATCTCCCTGATCTTTCCCGACAGTTCTTCCTCCAGCCGTTCCAGCTCCGCCAATCTCTCAGAAGATGCGGTGACCTTTTTTTTCATCTCCTCCGCTTCTTCCTTTTTCCCCTGTCCCATCAGGGCGCCTATCTGCTTGGAATATTTATTCCTGTCGCCGCGCAGCTTATCCCCTTCCTGCTTGGCGTTGCGGTACTGCTCGTCCAGCAAAAGCACCTCGTCCACCAGCGGAAGCTTGGCATCCTGAAACTTGTTGCGGATATTCTGCTTGACAGTTTCCGGATTCTCCCTGACAAATTTTAAATCCAGCATAAAATAAAACCTCCCGAAAATATCATTCTTCTCATCGGCCGCAAAGCCGTTTTCTGACAAGAGGGCAATAAAAAAGCCTTTCCTCCCACCAGACATGGGACGAAAGGTCTTCCGCGTTGCCACCCAAATTGCCGGACAAAGCCGGCCGCTCAACTGGCAGGATAAAGGCCGCCAACCTTCCGGCTTCAATCACCGGCCGCTCGAAAAATGGAAAAGCCCGCTCCCCCACCGGTTTACACCACCCACCGGCTCTCTGCGCGGATCGCAAAGCCGCAGTTTTTCTCAATCGCGTTATTGATTTATTTATTATTATATCCCATCTTTTTTCATTTTTCAAGCAGTCCGGACAGATTTGTCCTCCCTCTCCAAAATCCACCTGAAAAATAAGTTTTTTATCTTCAGAGAATATAGACATCCGCCCATCATTTCTCTATAATAGAAATGGAAAACTTCATTTTCTGAGAGGGGTATTTTTATGAAAGCAAAACGCATTTTTTCCATTTCCCTTGCCTGTCTGCTTATCTGCGGGCTTATGTCCTCCTGCGCGCTGCTCTCCGGTTCAAAAAAGGAAAAAACTTTTGTCTCGGATGACGGAAAATATTCTGTCACGGCAACAGGCTGGGCAGATTTAGACGGTGAACTCAACGATGTGGCCACTTTGGAGGTTGGTCGGCTTACCGACGAGCAATATCTGATTGTGATTCCCGATGCCCAGGAAGATTTGGATATGACCTTTGAAGAATTTACCGAGATCGTTGCGGAAAATCTAGCCGGCGGTCTGGATAACGCCGAGATTGGAGAATCTGAGGCTCTGGAGATTAATGGGATGAACGCTTTCCGCATTCCCTTGTCCGGCAGCATCGAATCTTTGAAGGCCCAATATTGGCTTTACACGGTTGAAACCTCAGAGGATTATGTTCAGATCCTGACCTGGACTCTGAAAAGCAAAGCCGATGAGAATGAGGATGCTTTGAGAAAGGTCGCTGTTTCCTTCCAGGAAATCAAGGAATAGGGCTGATCTGCCTAAAACCGCGATAGGCTTCCCGACGCTGTTTGAATGGAAATAGCGCCGGGATTTTCTGTTTCAACAGCATTGCCGTCATATAACTCAAAGATATCCCGCTCTGTCTTTTTTATTCTTACATAGAATTTATTTGCAGTTGACATAACAAAAAGTTTGTTGTAAGATAAAAATGTTAAAATAAGTTAAAGCTAACTATCTGTTAATCCAATCCAAAACGCAGTAAAAAGGGGGCGGCTTATGGGCCAGGCATTTCTCTGGGCAGGAATTGGAACGGGATTCACATTTTTAATGACAACTCTTGGTTCTGCTGTTGTTTTTTTCTTTAAAAGGCAGATGAAGGAAAGCATCCAGCAGGTCTTTCTGGGATTTGCCGCGGGGGTGATGATCGCCGCGTCCGTATGGAGTCTTTTGATTCCCTCCATTGAGCAAGCGGAGGCCGCGGGAATGCCGGGATGGTTGCCCGCTGTCGGCGGCTTCGCTCTTGGAATTGCTTTTTTTCTCCTTGTCGATTCCCTTCTCCCACACTTGCACCCCGGTTCCCTGATGGCGGAGGGGCATTCCTCCTCCTGGAAAAGGACGACGCTCCTTTTTTCCGCTGTCACACTGCACAATATTCCCGAGGGGATGGCCGTCGGACTTTCTTTCGCACTCGCGGCGCAGCAGCACGGCGGCGGTTCCTCTTTTACGGCCGCTTTGGCCCTGGCCGCCGGCATCGGTATTCAAAATTTTCCTGAGGGAGCCGCAATTTCTCTTCCCATGCGCCAGGAAGGACTCCCCAGGTGGAAAGCCTTTTCCTACGGCAGCCTTTCAGGCATTGTGGAACCTATTTTTGGCTTTCTGGTAGTTTTGTTTGCAGCCGCTATCGAGCCCCTCATGCCCTGGCTGTTGAGTTTCGCGGCAGGCGCAATGATGTATGTCGTTGTCGAAGAATTAATCCCTGAAGCACATTTGGGAAAACATTCCAACACCGGCACTTTGGGTGTTATGGCCGGTTTCATTGTCATGATGCTTTTGGATGTGGCCCTAGGCTGATCCCCCGGATATGAGAAGAGAAGGGAGGGGATATTTTCATGTTCTCCCGAAACTGGAATATTCCTTCTAAATCTTTATTTTCGTTGTTTTATTCCTATTGGAAGGCTGCCTCAAAAATTGTATGTAAGGGACAGCAGGAAGTTCCTTCGGTGGGGAAGCCGAGGAAGCGTTTTTCCTCTCTATTTTCAATCACAGGCCGAAGCACAAAAGTCCGGTTTCTCCAGATCATCACTCCAATTCTCTAATAAAGCGCGCGTCTTTCGGAAAAACTAAAATCAGTGCCGGGTCACTGATCCCCTGTGGTTTCAAAAATGGGTTCCGTGTTTGAGAAAATCAATCAAAACCCAAAAGAAAATCTTGTTGGAAGCACTTGACAAAAGGAAAGAGATATGGTATCTTATGGTTAGTTTAGACTAACTTAACATTTTTATTGTATTCTCTTTGTTTATAGTTTATTGATCTATATGATTAGTTTAATCTAACTATTAAATTCTACTATAAAGAGGTGTAAAATGAGCATTGTAATTGTCGGCGGAAACGAGCGGATGGTTTACCAATACGAGGGCATCTGTAAGCGCCATGGATGTAAAGCCAAAATTTTTGTAAAAGAAAAGGGAGCCTTCAAAAGCCGGATGGGAATTCCGGATCTCCTGATTCTCTTCACTGATACGGTATCGCATAAGATGGTGGTCAGCGCTTCTCAAGAAGCGAAAAAATATCAGATCCCAATCGAACGCATTCACACCAGCAGCTTATCCGCCCTACAGGCACTGCTCGAAAAACGCTGCTATTCCCAGAGAGGATGATCCGTGATGATAAAACAGTCGCCGCACTATCGTTTCAATCGTACCTTGATAGAAAACTGTTCCCCCACCCTTGCGCGCCTGAAGACGGCGAACCTTTTTACGCTGCCCTTTTCCAGCAGACAGGAATTGGACGCCTGCCTTTTGAAATGGAACAGTGAACTGAATAAAAAGGGAGTCTTTCTGACAGTCCTCCGGAAGTATCAAAAACGGGCCTTAATTTATGTTTACCGGCAGTCCAAGCTTCAAAGCGACCTGATGAAAAAGGGCGTTTCAGAATTTTTGTCCCAGTATGGCTACCGCAGCTGCAATGCGCGTTATGCCATTCAGAAGCTCAGGGAACGATTTACCGAATGCGGCGATTTTCCTCACGAGATTGGCCTGTTTCTCAGCTATCCCTTAGGGGATGTCAAGGGCTTTATCGACAATCGTGGTCAAAACTGCAAATGCGCCGGATGTTGGAAGGTCTATGAGGACGAAACCATGGCGCTCAGACTTTTCGCTCAATATAAAAAATGCAGGGATATTTATCTGCAATGTTTTCAAAATGGCTTTTCCCTTGCGAAATTAACCGTTGCCTGACTTTAATTTTCCAGCGCGGTTATGGATTCATTTCTTATTTTTCAGAAAGTAGAGGTAAGACGTATGAGTAAAGTTGCAGTTGTTTATTGGAGCGGTACAGGAAATACCCAAATGATGGCTGAACAGATAGCCAAAGGAGCGCAAGAGGCCGGAGCAGTTGCCACGCTCTTCACAGCCTCAGAATTCAGCAGTGAGAAAATGGATGAATTTGACAGCATCGCTTTCGGCTGCCCCTCCATGGGCGCCGAAGAACTGGAGGAATCCGAATTCGCGCCCATGTTCTCCGGCTGCGAGGCAAAACTGCCGGGAAAGAAGATCGCCCTCTTTGGTTCTTATGGCTGGGGCGACGGCGAGTGGATGAGAAATTGGGAAGAGACCTGCCGCGGTGACGGGGCGCAACTTGCCTGCGACAGCGTAATCTGCAACAACGCTCCTGATGATGACGGACTTCAGTCCTGCGCCGCTCTGGGTAAATCCCTCGTCTAAAGACAAAGCGCGTCATTCTATTAATTTGCTAATTCCTTATTTTCCATATTTTCCCAAACAAAAAGAGACGGTGTCTGCCGACCCGTCTCTTTTTGTTTGAATGATAATCGAGAACACGCAGCCCCGGACTGTGAGCTGGGGGCGTTCTTTCCTCCGAATACAGTTGGAAACAGCCACGTCTATTTCTCCGTCTGCCGGATTTTATTCCGGGCAATCCCGCCAGATCTGTCGAAAAATACCATGATACCGGCTAATACTGTTTCTCAGTATTTTGACCGTTCCACATAATGGGTATGGAGAATCTCATGGGCCTTGTGACTGCCGGGCGTTCCAAAGAATTCCTCATAAGCGGCCTTCACGCAGGGGCTTTCATGGGATTTTCGCAAAGGAAGATTCCGGTCTTCCTCATAGAGGGTTTTGGCCCTGAGGGCGCGCAGATCGGCAAAGTTCCGGACAGAAGCCGGCTGCAGGGGCTGCCCGCCTCCATTGACGCAGCCGCCGGGGCAGCACATAATCTCTATGAACTGATAATCCGCTTTTCCTTCTTTGATTTTATCCAGAAGCACCTTAGCATTGGCCAGCCCGCTGGTTACAGCCACCTTCACATCCATGCCAGCAATATGATAAACCGCTTCCTTGATATCATCCGTCCCCCTGATCTCCTCATACTCAATCTCTTCCAGGGATTCGCCTGTCAGGACGTCCGCCGCCGTGCGCAGAGCGGCCTCCATCACACCACCGGTCGCTCCAAAAATCGCGCCTGCTCCTGTCGTCTGCCCCATATCGGGATCAAACTCTTCCTCCGGCAGGCTGGCAAAATCCAAATGCGCCCGCTGAATCATCCGCGCCAATTCCCTTGTGGTAAGGGAATAGTCCACATCCGGCACCCCAGCCGCATCCTCCCCATCCCGGCGGTTTTCAAATTTTTTCGCCGTACAGGGCATGATGGCGACGCTGACGATCTTCTTGGGATCAATCCCCTTTTTCTGGGCAAACCAGGTCTTAATACAGGCCCCCGTCATTTGCTGGGGAGACTTACAGGTGGAAAGATGGGGCAGAAGCTCTGGATAATAATGTTCACAATATTTCACCCATCCCGGGGAGCAGGAGGTGATCATGGGCAGAACCCCGCCGTTCTTCACCCTGTCAAGGAACTCTGTGGCTTCCTCCATGATGGTCAAATCAGCGCCAAAGTTTGTATCGGAAACCTGGTCAAATCCCAGCCTTCGCAGGGCGGCCACCATTTTCCCCTTGACGTTGGCGCCCACGGGCATACCAAAACATTCTCCCAGGGTAACACGAATGGAAGGCGCCGTATGTACCACCACATATTTTTCCGGATCGGCAATCGCCTCAAATACTGCGTCCGTGTCGTCCTTTTCTCTAAGCGCGCCGGTGGGGCAGTGGACAATGCACTGTCCGCAGCCGACACAGGAGACGTCCCCAAGCTTTTTATCAAAGGCACAGCCCACCACGGAATCAAAGCCCCTGTTATTAGCCCCGATCACGCCGATCCCCTGGGCGCGGCAGGCGGCGACGCATCTCCGGCAGAGGATACACTTGTTGTTATCCCTTATCAAATAAGCGGTGGAACAGTCCTCTTCATAAACAGGTCGGTTCCCCTCAAAACGGCTTTCGTCCACGCCATATTCCCGACAGAGCCTCTGAAGCTCACAGTCCCCGCTTCTGACACAGGAAAGACACTTTTTTTCATGGGTGGAAAGGATCAGTTCCAGAGTAATCCTCCGAGCTTTCTGCACCCGGGGGGAATTGGTGAGCACCTCCATCCCCTCGTTTACAGGATAGACGCAGGCCGTTACCAGGGATTTTGCCCCCTTCACCTCCACCACACAAATCCGGCAGGCGCCAATCTCATTTTCTTCTTTCATGTAGCACAATGTGGGAATCTGAATTCCCGCATAACGGGCGGCCTCCAGGATGGTGGAACCCTTGGGAACCGACAGGGGCATTCCGTTCATTTTTATATTCACCATATCCATGGCTATCACACTCCTCGTCTCTTTTTCTGCAATGGTTGTCAGCTTCTCTTTACCACTTCCACTCTTTTCTTCAGTCAGCTAGTCCCTGGGAAAGGAGAGATTACCAATTTCTTGGGAGCTCCCCTTTTCCCTGGATGCCCGCGTTCACAAAAATAAAACCTGTCTCTTTTGGGGAGACACCGTCAGATCGGCATACCCTCCAGCTTCGATCAGGCAGACGCCCGTTTCGCAGGAATCCATTCATCCCGCGTTCCTCTTCCAGCAGAACCGACACCTGGTAAAAAAATTTCCCCTTTTGCCACGTCCCCGCGGAAGGTTTCCTCAACTAGACGGGATTTCCTACCTCATCTTCCAAATCTCCCATACTTTTACACAGTTTATCTCACTTTTCCACTATTTCTTGACAATAGCGCCGAATTTGCATTTTTCCATACACGCGCCGCATTTGATGCACTTGGAAGGATCGATATGATGAGGCGCGCGGACGGTTCCACTGATGGCCCCCACCGGGCAGTTTCTCGCGCAGGCAGTGCATCCCTTGCATTTGTCCTCAACAATTATATAATTCAAAAGCGCCTTACATACGCCAGCCGGACAGCGCTTCTCCACCACATGCGCCTCATATTCCTCCCGGAAATACCGCAGTGTGGAAAGGACCGGATTGGGCGCCGTCTGTCCCAGCCCGCACAAGGCGTTATCCTTGATGTAATAGCAAAGCTCTTCCATCCTGTCCAGATCCTCCAGCGTCCCGTTGCCCTTGGTGATTTTTTCCAAAAGCTCCAGAAGCCGCTTGGTTCCGATCCGGCAGGGGGTGCATTTGCCGCAGGATTCGTCAACGGTGAATTCCAAAAAGAATTTGGCGATATCCACCATACAGGTGGTTTCATCCATGACAATCAGGCCGCCGGAACCCATCATGGAGCCGATGGCGATGAGGTTGTCATAATCAATGGGAACATCCAGGTGTTCCGCAGGGATACATCCGCCGGAAGGGCCGCCGGTCTGGGCGGCCTTGAATTTTTTCCCATTGGGAACGCCGCCGCCAATCTCTTCCACAATGGTCCGCAGAGTAGTTCCCATAGGGACTTCCACCAGTCCGGTATGATTGATTTTTCCTCCCAGCGCAAACACCTTGGTCCCCTTGGATTTTTCTGTCCCGATGGAACGGAACCACTGAGCGCCGTTAAGGATAATCTGGGGAATATTCGCCCAGGTTTCCACATTATTAAGGATGGTCGGCTTGGCAAACAGCCCCTTGACAGCCGGGAAAGGCGGCCTTGGCCTTGGCTCGCCGCGCTTTCCTTCAATGGAGGTCATGAGCGCCGTCTCCTCGCCGCAGACAAAAGCGCCCGCTCCCAGCCGGAGATCGATGTCAAAAGAAAAGCCGCTACCAAATATATCCTTGCCCAGCATCCCGTACTCCCTTGCCTGCCGAATGGCAATCTGAAGCCGTTTGACCGCAATCGGATACTCCGCGCGGACATAGATATAACCCTGGGAGGCGCCAATGGCATACCCGGCAATGGCCATTGCCTCCAAAACCACATGGGGATCCCCCTCTAGTACCGATCGGTCCATAAACGCACCCGGATCTCCCTCGTCGGCATTGCAGCAGACATATTTCTGATCCGCCTGATTGGCGGCGGCAAAGCTCCACTTCAGTCCGGTGGGAAACCCGGCTCCGCCGCGTCCCCGCAGGCCGGAATCCTTTACCGTTTCAATGACCTGCTCCGGCGTCATTTCCGTCAGTACCTTTCCCAGGGCGGAATACCCATCCCTGGCGATATACTCCTGAATCTCCTCCGGATTGATCACACCGCAGTTGCGCAGGGCAAGACGGTGCTGTTTGGCATAAAAATCGGTTTCATTCAAGGAGCGCACCTGCTCCCCCACCACGGTTTCCTGATAGAGTAGGCGCTTGACCACCCGGCCCTTGAGAAGATGCTCCTCCACAATTTCCGGGATATCCTCCTCTTTCACCATGCTGTAAAAGCTGCCCTCAGGATAGACGATCATGATAGGCCCCAGAGCACACAGGCCGAAACAGCCCGTCCTCACCACATTGACCTCTTTTTCCAGCCCCTGCTTTGCAATCTCAAATTTCAGTCTTTCTATGATCTTTTCACTGTTTGAGGAGGTACATCCAGTCCCTCCGCAGACCAGTACATTGGAACGATACATTTTTCTGCCCCCTTTATTCCATCTGGGTTCCTATGGTATACTCTTCCACTATTTCCCCGCCGCCTAAATGTCTCCGCACCACTTCACGCATCTTCTCCGGCGTCATTTCTATGTAGGTGATCCTCCCATCCTTGGGCGTTTCAATTTCCACAATCGGTTCCAGCTCACACATTCCAATACAGCCCTGCTGCATAACGGCCACTTCATCAAGCTCCAGCTTCTCCACTGCTTCCATAGCGGCGCGCAGCACCTCCCGCGCCCCAGACTGCAGGCCGCAGTCATCCATACAGACAATAATCCGCCGGCAATCGGGCTTTTCCTGGCGCAATTCCACCTGACGCCGGGCTTTTTCTCTTATTTCGCGCAGTTCTTCCAATGTTTTCATTCC
>JAHZIE010000014.1 GCA_019419895.1 Clostridiales bacterium
AATAAATCAAAGGCGAATATAAGGATAAGAACCCAGGCGGCAGATTTGCCGCCTGGGTTCTTGTTGGTGAAGCGCTATGTCCCAGCCAGAATGAGAAATCCGTGGCTTAGCTGAGATAAAAGAATGAGAAGGGAAGCATAAGGAAAATAGGTATGGGAGAGAAGAGGCCAGCACCTCAAAAATACAAATTAGAATTATCCTTTCTTATACTAATATTTATAGACATGAAAAGGAACGGATGTTGTAATGGGGTCATAAAGGACCGAAGATATAAGGAGAGATTGATCAGTGAAGCTTGATGGCGTTGGATTATTTGTTAGGGATATGCCAACAATGGTTCGTTTTTACAGAGACGTATTGGGATTTGAGATTGCAGAGAAAGAAAATGCGGTAAATGTTTATCTAGTCAAAAATGGGACTCTGTTTATGCTGTATGAACGCAGGAATTTTGAAAAAATGACAGACAAAAAATATGAGTATATCAATGGCCTCAATGGGCATTTTGAAATTGCTTTATATGTTGACACGTTTCAAGAGGTGGATGAAGAATATGCCAAGGCAATAAAGAAAGGAGCGATACCTGTTTTTGAGCCTACGACAGAGCCATGGGGACAGAGAACCTGCTATATAGCGGATCCAGAGGGGAATTTGATTGAAATTGGATCTTTCAACAGGCCATTTAATCGATAAATTTGTAGGCATGAAAGACTGTCATTTTTTAAGGCCTTTGCTTTTTTCTATATCAGCGCCTGCTGCCTGTCCCAGCTTTGTTTCCATTAAGCGTCTTGTAAGGAACGCTCTGTGCATAAAAAGGTTCCTATCGGGTCATTTCGCTGTTTCAAGGCTTTGAAAGGCAGCTGTATATCTCCGGGCCCTTCTTTCACAAAATTTTGGACACAAAAACAGGTGGTACATTGCCCTTTTTGGCAGCGTACCACCTGTTTTTATTATGAAAAAATTTTTAAACCGGTAAAGAGGATATTTTGAAACAAACGAGGCTCAGTCCTCCCTTTTTTCATCTCCAGAGGATTCATCCGGTCTTGGAGTTACTTTGACCTCGATTCCCAAAACCCTGCGCATATCAGTTGTGGTGACAGTAATATCCAGGTTCTCATAAGTAAAATGATCGCCTACAGAGGGGATCTTTCCCAGAGTTTGAACAACCCAGCCGCTGACAGTAGCGCAGTCGAATTCTTCATCAATATGGAAAAGCTCCAGCATATCTTCCAAATCTGCACTGCACAGGATTCGGTAGGTGTTTTCACCTGTTTTTTGAAAGTCCTCGATTACCTCATCGTGTTCATCCCAGATATCTCCTACCAGCTCCTCAAGAATGTCCTCCATTGTAATAATACCCACAGTTCCACCGAATTCGTCAACAACAATTGCCATATGGGTTTTGTTGCTTTGCAGCAACCGGAGAAGATTGGAAATTTTTGTATTTTCTGTGGTATAGGCCACCTCCGAAACAGCTGATTCAATGGAAGTAAAACCTTCCGCCCTGCATTTATGGAATCCTTTTTCATGAATGACGCCGACAATGTGGTCAATGGTGCCTTTATAAATAGGGAGACGGGAAAAACCGCTTTCCCTAAATACCCTGGCGATTTCCTCCATGGAATCGGTGAGCTCGACCGCCTCAATATCAACCCGCGGGGTCAGAATGTCTGAGGCGTCCACATCATTGAACTCAATGGCCGCGCGAATCAATTTCCCCTCATGCTCGTCGATGCCGCCCTCATTCTGCGCCTCGTCCACAAAGGTGATGAGCTCATCCTCCGTAATTTGTTTGGAATCGTTCACCTTGAACAGTTTGGAAAGCAGCTTTTTCCACTGTTTAAAAATAAATGTCAGCGGGCATAAAATTACCATAAAAAAGCGCAGGATGGGAGTGGCAAAGATGGCGAATTTTTCGGGGTTTTCCTTGGCGAGGCTTTTGGGCGTGATTTCACCAAAAATAAGAACCACAATGGTAATGACGATTGTAGATATGGTGACTCCGTTCTGAGCGAAAAAGATGGTGAACAAAATGGTTCCCAAGGAGGCCATGGTAATATTGACGATATTATTGCCGATCAAAAGGGTAGAAAGGATTTCATCAAAGCGTTCTGACAGCCTTAGGGTATGCTCGGCGCGTTTGTTGCCCGAGGACGCCATATTTTTGAGCCGGATTTTGTTCAGGCTGGAAAATGCAGTTTCTGTGGAAGAGAAAAAGGCGGAAAACAAGACCAGGATAAGAATACAAATAATTAAGATAATACTGTGGCTTTCCATAAAAGGAAAATCACTCCTTTAAAATATTAATAAGGGACAATTCCTGCTGTCGCAGGAGTTGGATTATTTTTCTTTTTTGCTGCTGGATTTAGCGTCGGAAGCGTCGGCGGGCTCCGGCTTCTCTTCTTGCGCGACAGGAGGGGTTAATTCCACAAGAATTTTAGAGATTCTTTGATCCTCAACCTCCAAAACGGTAAAGGTGGCGTTTCCTTCTTCGACAACAGGATGGGTATGATCCTCCGGAATATAACCCAGCATATCGACAATCATGCCGGCAATGGTGTCGTAATCTCCTTCGGGCAGTTCAAACCCGATCAGCTCAGAAATTTCATCCAGGGCGGTGGCGCCGTCTACAGTAAAGGAATTTTCGCTCACCTGCGAAATTTCCTCTTCCTCATGGTCGTATTCGTCCTGAATGTTGCCTACAATGGATTCCAGCAAATCTTCCATTGTGATAATACCGGCCGTGCCGCCGTATTCATCACACACGACAGCCATCTGTATTTTTTTCTCCGTCATTTCCGCAAACAAATCCCGGCATTTTTTCATTTCAGGAATAAAATAGGCCGGACGCATCAGCTCGGAAAGGGAAACCGATTCGGTGTCAGGATGGCCTACATATTTGAGCAAATCTTTTACATAAATGATGCCGAGGATATTGTCAATATCCTCATGATATAAGGGGATTCTGGAGTAACCTTCCTCCAAGGCAATTTTTATAACATCATGCACGTTCTTGTCATCCTCAACGGCAGTGACATCTGTGCGATGGGTCATGATTTCGCTGGCTTCCTTGTCATCAAAGTCGAAGATATTGGTGATCATATCCTTGGCTCCCTCTTCGATGACACCCTTTTCTTCTCCGGCATCCACCATCATAAGGATTTCCTCAGCGGTAACTGCTTCTTCAGCGGCATTGGGATCAAAACCGAGCAGGCGTAGAACGCCGTTGGTGGAAAAGGAGAGAAAACGAATAAAAGGACTGAAAATTTTTGAGACAGCGCTCAGGATCCCAACCGCCTTGAACGAAAGCTCTTCCGCTTTCTGCATGGCGATTTTTTTGGGAACCAGTTCACCGAATACAAGAGAGAAATAGGACAGAATCAGGGTGATGAGCACAGTGGAAATTGTCTCGACAGTACTGACTGGAAGAGGGAGAAAGGTAAGCTTCTGCGCCAAAAGGGAGGAGAAGCTCTGGGACGCCGATGCGGAAGAAAGAAATCCGGCCAGGGTGACTCCCACTTGAATAGTGGCAAGAAACTTGCTGGAATTCTGGACAAGCTTATACAGCTTGGCGGCCCGTTTATGGCCTTCTTCCGCCATCCTCTTGAGTTTGTTGTCGTTCAGACTGATAACGGCAATTTCCGAGGCTGCGAAAAAAGCGTTGATTAAAATAAGGATGACCAATACAAGCAGTTGCAGAACAATATTTCCCGCTGAAGCGGCTGCGGGATCGCCAGCGGCAGCTCCGTTGAGGAGCGTGAATAAGTGGGGGCCTTCTGGTTCTGGAGGCATAGAGGTTTAACTCCTTTCAAAATCAGCAAAAAATTTTCTATAAACCATTGCAAATTTATAGATTTACTATTAATAATAATAAATTTATTTTCACTTGTCAAATGACAGAATCCAGCGAAAATAAGTTGAATCCGGCGGATAGGCAAGGGATAAAACTTTATTGAAACACTAAGATAAATTTTGAAATCAAATCTTGCCAGGCGGGGAGAATGAGGGAAATAAAGGAATTTTTACATGCTTGCAACATAAACAAAAATATAAAAAAAATAATGAAATTTTGTTAGATCCTTTACGGCGTTACCGCTTTACAGAAGGATAGAAAAATGTTAAAATCATACATATGGTATATTCTATTTTCAGAATACCACTAGGAAAGATTATCCTTAAAGGAGGACATATTCATGGCAAGAAAAATGAAAACCATGGATGGTAACAGCGCAACCGCGCATGTATCCTATGCGTTTACTGATGTCGCTGCTATCTATCCGATTACCCCTTCTTCCGTCATGGCGGATGAAACTGACAAATATGCTGCCAGCGGAGTGAAAAACCTGTTTGGACGCCAGGTTAAGGTGACGGAAATGCAGTCGGAAGGCGGCGCCGCCGGCGCGGTGCACGGCTCTTTGGCCGCCGGTGCCCTGACCACTACTTACACAGCTTCCCAGGGCCTGCTGTTGATGATCCCCAATATGTATAAAATGGCCGGCGAGCTGCTGCCCAGTGTTATCCATGTTTCCGCGCGCTGCTTGGCCAGCCACGCCCTGAACATTTTTGGCGATCATTCTGATATTTATGCCTGCCGCCAGACTGGTTATGCAATGCTTTGCTCCAACAGCCCCCAAGAATGTATGGATTTGGGTGCCGTGGCACATCTTTCCGCAATTAAAGGGCGTGTGCCTTTCCTGCATTTCTTTGATGGTTTCCGCACTTCCCATGAAATTCAGAAAATTGAGACATGGGATTACGCTGATTTGGCAGAGATGCTTGATTGGGACGCGGTTGACGCTTTCCGCCGCCATGCGCTGAATCCGGAGCACCCGGTTACCCGCGGTACCGCCCAGAATGGTGATATCTTCTTCCAGGCGCGTGAAGCCTGCAATAAATATTATGACGCTGTTCCTGAAATTGTTGTTGACTACATGAATAAGGTCAATGAAAAGATCGGAACTGATTACAAGCCCTTCAATTATTATGGTGCTCCCGACGCTGAAAAAGTCATCATTGCAATGGGCTCTGTCTGCGACGCCGCCGAGGAAGTTGTCGACTACATGACCGCCGCGGGCGAAAAGGTGGGTCTGGTCAAGGTTCACCTCTACCGTCCTTTTGTCGCAAAGTATCTGCTGGATGTGATTCCGGCAACTGTGAAGAAGTTTGCGGTTCTCGACAGGACCAAGGAGCCCGGCTCCATCGGCGAACCTCTGTATCTCGATGTTCTGGCCGCTCTGCAGGGTTCCGCTTTTGCCGGCGCTCCTGTGTTCACCGGACGTTATGGCCTTGGCTCCAAGGACACCACTCCCGCCCAGATTATCGCTGTTTACCGTAATATGGATGATGCCAACGGCAAGAAACGCTTCACCATTGGTATTGAGGATGATGTTACAAACCTGTCCCTGAAGGAGACAGAGGATCCAGATACCACGCCTGCCGGCACCACCTCCTGTAAGTTCTGGGGACTCGGTTCCGACGGTACTGTCGGCGCTAACAAAAACTCCATTAAAATTATCGGTGACCATACTGATATGTACGCCCAGGGCTACTTCCAGTATGACTCTAAAAAGTCTGGTGGTGTTACCATTTCCCACCTGCGTTTTGGACCTAAGCCGATCAAGTCTACCTATTATGTAAAGAAGGCTGACTTTGTCGCATGTCATAACCTTTCTTACATTGATAAGTACGATATTGTTGAGGATTTGAAAAAGGGCGGCACCTTCCTGCTGAACTGTGGTTGGGATGCGGAAGAGCTTGATAAGAGACTGCCCGGCAAGGTGAAGAAATTCATCGCTGATAATGACATTAAATTCTATATTATCGATGGTGTTAAGATCGGTAAAGAGCTCGGTTTGGGCACCCGCATCAACACCATTCTGCAGGCTGCCTTCTTCAAGCTTTCCGCTATCATTCCCACCGATGACGCTGTGGAATATATGAAGGCTGCGGCGAAGAAGTCTTATGGCAAGAAGGGCGATGCCATTGTTCAGATGAACTATAACGCAATCGACCGCGGTATTGCCGATGTTGTTAAGGTTGATGTTCCGGCTTCCTGGAAGGATGCTGCTGATGATACTGTTGCTCATGTTGCTACTGGCAGCAGGAAAGAGCTTGTGGACTATGTCAACAACATCCAGAATCCTGTAAATGCCCAGAGGGGCGACTCCCTGCCGGTTTCCGCTTTTGTGAAGGATGCGGACGGCACCTTCCCCAACGGTTCTTCCGCTTATGAGAAGCGTGGTATTGCCGTTGATGTTCCTGAATGGGATCCAACCAAATGTATCCAGTGTAACTTCTGCTCCTATGTCTGCCCCCATGCGGTTATTCGTCCCATCGCTATGACTGCGGAGGAATTGGCTGCTGCGCCTGAGGCTACTAAGTCCAAAGATATGACCGGTGTTCCCGGCATGAAGTTTGCCATGACCATTTCTACTCTGGACTGCACAGGCTGCGGTTCCTGCGCGTCCGTTTGTCCGGCGAAGGAAAAGGCTTTGGTAATGAAGCCGATCGACAGCCAGATGGCTCAGCAGGAAGTGTTCAACTATGGTCAGACCCTGCCTGAGAAGGAGGAGGTTGCCGCTAAGTTCAAACCCGATACTGTCAAGGGCAGCCAGTTCAAACAGCCGTTGCTCGAGTTCTCCGGCGCATGCGCAGGCTGCGGCGAGACTCCTTACGCCAAGCTGATGACCCAGCTGTATGGCGACAGAATGTACATTGCCAATGCGACCGGATGTTCTTCCATTTGGGGAGCTTCCGCTCCGTCCACTCCCTACACTGTCAATAAGAAGGGGTATGGACCGGCTTGGGCAAACTCCCTCTTTGAGGATAATGCCGAGTATGGTTTGGGTATGACCCTGGCACAGAACGCAATCCGCGGCAGACTGGCCGAGTATGTGGAGAAGATTGCCGCTGCTACCGACAGTGCTGATTTGAAAGCGGCCTGTGAGAATTATCTTGCAACCGCTTCTGACAGCGGGGCTAACCGCGGTGCGGCTGATGCTTTGATTGCGGAGTTGGAGAAGGTTGCGGACTGCGATTGTGAAGTTGGACAGCTCGCTAAGAAAACCTTGGCTGACAAGGACTATCTGGCGAAGAAATCCATGTGGATCCTTGGTGGCGACGGCTGGGCCTATGATATCGGCTTTGGCGGATTGGATCATGTGCTTGCATCCGGCGAGAACGTCAATGTTCTGGTATTTGATACTGAGGTTTACTCCAACACCGGCGGTCAGGCTTCCAAGGCAACACCTATCGGATCTGTCGCTCAGTTTGCCGCAACCGGTAAGGGTGTGAAGAAAAAGGATTTGGCTGCCATCGCGATGAGCTATGGTTATGTCTATGTTGCTCAGATCGCAATGGGTGCGGATCGCAACCAGTGCATCAAGGCCTTTAATGAGGCGGAGGCTTACAATGGACCTTCCCTGATTATTGCTTATGCGCCGTGCATCAATCATGGTATTAAGGGCGGCATGGGAATCTCCCAGTTGGAGGAAGACAGGGCGGTTAAGGCCGGTTATTGGCATCTGTTCCGCTTCAATCCCATGCTGGCTGAAGAAGGAAAGAATCCCTTCTCTCTGGACAGCAAGGCTCCGACAGCAAGCTACCGCGACTTTATCATGAATGAAGTCCGCTACAATTCTTTGACGCGTGCGTTCCCGGAGCGTGCGGAGAAGCTCTTTGCCATCGCTGAAAAGACGGCTGCTGACAAGTATAATCACTTGGTGGAATTGAAAGAGCTTTATAAGGAAGAAGACGAAAAATAAGTCTTTTTAGGATTTGCCCCACGCGAAAATGCGTGGGGCAAATTTTTATGTTGTAAATATATGTTTTTGCCGGATCATTGAAACAGAATGGCGAAAACGGAAAAGCGCCCCCGCATTGACAAAATGGATCAAAGCGATTATAATTAGTTTGATAATCTAATCATTAGGAGAGTGTACCCATGGATGAATATGCGGTTCAATTTAATGCGGTGCTGGTGGATACCTACCGTTCCGTTCTCCGTGTAGAAGAACGTACGCTCAGGAGCATACAGAATATCAATCTTTCTATCAGCGAAATGCACATGCTGGAGGTTGTTGGAAAAAATAAGGAAATGGGGGCTAAAATAGGAGAAATCGCCAGGGAATTGGGAATTACCATGCCTTCGGTGACAGTTGGAATCAATAAACTGATGAAAAAGGGCTATGTCCAAAAAGTGAAAAGCAGCGGAGATGGAAGAATGGTCTATGTAACGCTGACTCGTCTGGGAAAAAAGATGGATTCGGTCCACAGGCATTTTCATGAACAGATGGTACACAGCGTGGTTAAGGATTTTACCAATGAAGAGAAAGTGACGTTACTGCGTGGAATAAAAAAACTCAATAGCTATCTCAAACAAAAAATAGCTGAAATGGAGGCCTGAGTAGACAGATGAATTTCAAAATTATCGGAACGGGAAGCCGCGTTCCCAAGCTTTCCGTAGACAACAACAAGCTGTCGGAATTTTTGGATACCAGCGATGAATGGATTGTTTCCAGGACTGGTATCCGGGAACGCAGGGTTTGTACAGACGAAACTCTGACGGAGCTTTCGGTAGGGGCAGCTCAAAGGGCGGTGGAAAATGCTGGAATCCGGGTGGAGGATCTGGATTTAATCCTTTGTTCAACTATCGCGGGAGACTTTTTTACGCCTTCTCTTGCCTGCGTTGTTCAAAGAGCACTGGGGGCTTCCTGCCCGGCAGTGGATCTGAATGCGGCCTGCTCGGGTTTTATTTATGCTCTGGATATTGCCGATTCTTATTTTTCCAGCGGAAAGGTAAAAAATGTTCTGATTGTCTCTGCGGAAGAGATGTCTAAAATGGTGGATTGGAAGGACAGGGCAACCTGTGTACTTTTTGGAGACGGCGCCGCCGCTGTGGTGCTTACCCAGGGAGAGAGCCTTCTTTCCATCAAGCTTTCCGCCAGGGGGGGGACGGAGGTTCTGCGGATTCCTACCATACAGGGAAATAGTCCTTTCCGGCCTAAGAACAGGGAAGTCAGAACCAGCAGCCTGTATATGAACGGGCAGGAGGTTTATAAATTCGCGGTTTCTTCCGCTGGAAATGATATTGCTGAGGTGATACAGAGGGCAAAGGTGAAGATTGAGAATATCGCCTACTTTATCCTCCACCAGGCGAATTATCGGATTGTGGAAACAATTATGAAGAAACTCAAGCAGCCAAGGGAAAAGTTTCCTATGGTCATTCAGAAATATGGCAACACTTCTTCTTCCTGTGTTCCTATCATGTTGGACGAAATGAACCGCGGCGGTAAGCTCAAGAGGGGAGATTTGCTGGTCATCAGCGCTTTTGGCGGGGGGCTGACAACAGGGGCATGTGTTCTCAGATGGTAAAATCGACGATAGAAAAGGAGAATGATTTATGATAAAAACTCAATTGTGCGAACTGCTCGGCGTGGAATATCCCATTATACAAGGAGGCATGGCGTGGATTGCGGACGCGCCCTTAGCGTCGGCTGTTTCCAACGCTGGCGGTGTGGGACTGATTTCCGCCATGAACGCTGATGCTGAATGGGTGCGCGGTGAGATCAGAAAAGCAAAGGAAATGACGGACAAACCATTTGGCGTCAATATTATGCTGATGAGTCCCTTTGCGGAAGAGGTCGCTAAAGTGGTGATTGAGGAAAAGGTGCAGATTGTCACCACCGGTGCGGGAAACGCGGGCAAATATATCCCAGCGTGGAAAGAGGCAGGCATTAAAGTTCTTCCTGTAGTGGCTTCCTGCAGCTTTGCAAAGCTGGCGGAGCGTGCCGGAGCAGACGCCGTGATCGCGGAGGGCGGTGAGTCGGGCGGCCATGTGGGAGATCTCAGTACCATGGCGTTGGTGCCCCAGGTCTGCGATGCGGTCAAAATTCCGGTGGTTGCTGCCGGAGGAATCGGTGATGGCCGGGGGATTGCCGCCGCTTTGATGCTGGGGGCGATTGGCGTCCAGGTGGGAACAAGGTTTTTGGTGGCCAAGGAATGTACGGTTCATCAGAATTATAAAAACCGGGTGCTGAAAGCAAAGGATATTGACACCATCGCTACAGGCAAACGTCTGGGACATCCTGTGCGCGCTTTGAAAACTGCTTTCACAAGGGATTTGGCGGCTAAGGAATACGATGCCTCTGTCACAGATGAGGATTTTGAAAAGCTGGGGGTCGGCGCCCTTCGCAAGGCTGCGAAAGAGGGAGATGAAAAGCATGGCTCTTTCCTCTGCGGGCAGATTGCCGGGCTGGTAAAAAAGGAGCAGCCCGCCGCTGAAATCATCCGTGAGATGTTTGGAGAGGCAGAAAAACTTTTAGGTGGTGCCGATCAATGGGTAAAATAGCTTTTCTATTTGCTGGGCAGGGGGCGCAGTATACAGGAATGGGACGAGAACTTTATGAGAATGTCTCGTCGGCAAAAAAGATATTTGATGTTTTCGATTCTATTCGGCCTGGAACCTCTGGACAATGCTTTGAGGGAACAAAAGAGCTCCTTTCCCAAACCTGCAATACACAGCCTTGCCTTTTCGCGGTGGATCTGGCCTGTGCTTTGGCCTTGCAGGAGAGGGGAATTGTTCCCCAGGGCGCGGCCGGTTTTTCCCTGGGAGAAATCCCAGCCCTGGCTTTTTGCGGGGTACTTCCTTTGGAACAGGCTTTTGAACTGGTGTGCAGGCGGGGAGAATATATGGATGACTGCGCGCGAAGCAAAAGAGGTGCAATGAGCGCGGTTTTGAAGCTGCCCTTTGAAACGGTGGAACAGCTCTGTGAAGAATTTCCGGACGCATATCCGGTTAATTACAATTGTCCCGGGCAGCTGGTGGTCGCCGCTTCTGAGGAGACTATTGGCAAGCTGGAAGAAAAAGCGGGACAGGCTGGCGGAAGATGTGTCAGACTGGCGGTCAGCGGCGCTTTTCACTCCCCTTTTATGGAGGAGGCATGTGGCAAACTACAGAAATGGCTCTCTCACGCTGAACTCTGTAAGCCGGAAATTCCGCTGTATGCTAATGTAGATGCCCGTCCGTATACGAAGGAGAGGGCGGCGGATCTGATTGCGAGGCAGGTTGTTTCCCCTGTACAATGGCAAAAAACCATCGAACAGATGACCGCGGACGGTTTTGATACATTTATCGAGGTGGGAGCGGGGAAAACCCTAAGCGGCCTTGTGAAAAAGATTGATCGCGGCGCGAGGGTATTCCATGTAGAGGATCTTCAAAGTCTGGAAGAGACTGTTGGGGCATTCTAAAAGCTGGATTTGTAAAAAATGAAACGGATAGGAGTAACAGGAATGATGGAGTTAACTGGCAAAACCGCTGTTGTGACCGGAGGGTCAAGAGGAATAGGAAGAGCCGTTGTTCTTAAGCTGGCTGCCCAGGGAGCAAATGTAGCTATTCTTTTTGCGGGCAATGTTAAGGCGGCGGAGGAAACCCGGATGCAGGCGGCCGCTCTTGGCGTCCGTGCGGAGAGCTATCAGTGCGATGTATCTGATGCCGGGGAGGTTAAAGCTATTGTCGCCAAGGTGCTGGAGGACTTCGGCAGTGTGGATATCCTGGTAAATAATGCCGGGATCACCAAGGATAATCTTGTTCTGCGCATGACGGAGGATGATTTCAAAAAGGTGGTTGATACCAATCTGTCGGGAGCTTTTTATATGATTAAACAGCTGTATCCTCATTTTATGAAGAAGCGCAGGGGAAAGATTATTAATATTTCTTCCGTTTCCGGCGTAATGGGAAATGCGGGGCAAGCCAATTACTCCTCTGCCAAGGCGGGAATGATTGGTCTTACCAAATCGGTAGCTAGGGAGCTGGCGGGCAGAGGAGTCAACTGCAATGCTGTCGCGCCTGGTTTTGTCCAGACAGATATGACTGACGCCATGCCGGAGGCAATCCGGGAAGAAGCGGTAAAGGGAATTCCCATGAAGCGGATGGCGCGGCCGGAGGATATTGCGAACGCGGTGCTGTTTTTGGCTTCCGACTGTTCCGACTATATTACCGGAGAGGTTTTAAAGGTGGACGGCGGGCTTGCTATGTGATTTTACAAATGGCGTGTTTGCGTGTATAATATATCCTAGTTTATTTTAGAATCAGGAAAGGATAGATCCGGATGAGACGAGTGGTAGTCACAGGCATGGGCGCTGTCACACCGGTGGGTAATACACTGGCTGAGTTTTGGCAGTCCCTGATAGCGGGAAAATGCGGCATTGGAGAGATTACCCGTTTTGATACGGCTGATTGTAAGGTCAAAATTGCCGCGGAAGTCAAAAATTTTGATCCGTTGCTCTATATTGAAAAAACAGATGTAAGAAAGACAGACCTTTATGCCCAGTATGCCATTGCCGCCGCGACACAGGCGGTGGAGGGGAGCGGAATCATGGGCAAGGTGGAGCCCAGGCGCTTTGGCGTCTATTTTGGTTCCGGCATCGGCGGCATCGATACCTTTGTCAATGAGGATAAGAAGTTTATGGAAGGCGGCCCCAAAAAAGTTTCCCCCTTCTTTATTCCAATGATGATCGCGAATATTGCCGCGGGAAAAATTGCTATGAAATTCCAGGCGCAGGGGCCGTGTCTGCCCGTGGTTACAGCATGTGCGACCTCCAGTCATGAGGTTGGGGAGGCGTTTCGCGCTATAAAGTACGGTTATGCGGACGCCATCATCGCGGGAGGCTCGGAGGCGGCGCTGACGCCTATTGCCATTGCGGGCTTTACCAATTGTAAAGCTTTGTCCACAAGAAATATACCGGAAGAGGCATCCATTCCTTTCGACGCCCGCCGTGACGGTTTTGTCATGGGAGAAGGAGCGGGCGCCCTTCTTCTTGAAGATTATGAGCATGCTGTGGCCAGGGGGGCGGAAATTTACGCCGAGATCTGTGGCTATGGTAATACATGTGACGCTTATCATATTACGGCGCCTCATCCGGAAGCCGCGGGAAGCACAGAAGCCATCCGCCTTGCCGCAGAAGAAGCGGGATATTCCTCCGGCGACCGGGTTTATATTAACGCCCATGGCACCAGCACGCCTCCGAATGATAGGATTGAAACCATGGCGATGAAAAAGGCTTTTGGAGAAGAAGCTTACCGCATGATGATCAGCTCCACGAAATCAATGACAGGGCACATGCTGGGAGCGGCGGGGGCTGTAGAGGCGATCGCGTCGGTTATGGCGCTCCATGAAGGGATTCTTCCGCCTACCATTGGATACCGTGAAAAGGATCCTGAGTGCGACCTGGATTATATTCCCAATCAGGCGAGAAAAGCCGATGTTAACCTGGCTTTTTCCTCCTCTATGGGATTCGGCGGTCAGAACGCCTGTGTGGCTTTTAGAAAAATTTAGGAATTTGCTGCATGGTATTAACATAGGCTTGCCATGCGGGCGGGAAGGATGCGTTTTTCATGGAAATGAAACAGATTCGGGCTTTGGCCCAAATTTTGGAGCAGGCAGATCTGTCTGTATTGGATATTTCGGAGGGGGATTTGAAAATCCATATGGAAAGGCAGCATGCCGCTCCGGTATTATCGAATCCGGTTTTTTCCTCTCCACTTTCGTCTCCGGCCTCTTCGGTTCCGGCCAGCCCGGTAGCGGAAAATACGGTGGATTATAACAATATGAAGGAAGTAAAATCTCCTATGGTAGGGGTGTTTTATGCCGCTCCGTCGCCTGACAAGGAACCCTTTGTTTCCATTGGAAGCAAGGTGAAGAAGGGGGATGGCCGTGGTATTATTGAGGCGATGAAGCTGATGAATGAAATCACTGCTGAAATGGACGGCGAGATTATCGACATCTGTGCCGAGAACGGTCAGATAGTGGAATATGGGCAGACAATTTTTAAAATACTGTAGGACGCCTGCCTGATGAAAATTTTTGTGGCTCTCTCCGAAACTGGAAGGACCGGAGCTAGAGAGGGCCGGCATGCGCCCCAGGGGAGGCGGCGCGGATAAAATCTTTGAGAGAAGAAGGATGCATCATGACAAGGGAAGAGTTAAAGGAAATCCTGCCGCATCGTGAACCGATGCTTTTGGTGGATGAAGCATATATGGATGAAAACCACATTGCACATGGAAAATATAAGGTCAAAGGGGATGAATGGTTCCTTAAGGGCCATTTTCCGGGATTTCCGGTAGTCCCGGGCGTCATTCAGTGCGAAATTATGGCGCAGACCTGCTGTGTGCTGCTGGCGGAGAGAATCAAAGGGCATATTACCTATGTGACCGGAATGACGGACTTCAAGTTTAAGCACAGTGTCTATCCCGGGGATACATTGGAAATTGAGGCGAAAATCACAAGATCAAAAGCGAATTTTTATTTTGCCGAAGGCAAGGCCAGCGTTGACGGGAAGCTTTGCGTGAGCGGGAAATTTTCTTTTGCTTTGGTAGAGAGGGTGTAGCCTGGTGTTTTCAAAGATCTTAATTGCCAACCGAGGAGAGATTGCAGTAAGAATCATCCGTGCCTGCAAAGAGATGGGGATCTCCACAGTAGCGGTTTTTTCTGAAGCCGACAGGGAGGCCCTTCATGTCAGCCTAGCGGATGAGAGCTATTGCATCGGTGGTCCCAGCGTACAGGACAGTTACCTGAATATGGGGGCAATTTTGTCTGTGGCGGTCTCGACCGGGGCTATGGCGATACACCCTGGCTATGGGCTTCTTTCTGAAAACACAAAATTTGCTTCCCTGTGTGAAAAATGCAACATTGTATTTATCGGCCCGCCTTCTCAGGTAATTGCCAAAATGGGGGACAAGGATGAAGCCAAACGGACGATGAGAGAAGCAGGTGTTCCAGTCATTCCTGGCTGTGATTTGATAGAGGATATTGCTCAGGCCAGGGAGGAAGCGGATAAAATTGGATATCCCCTGCTGGTGAAAGCCCGTGCCGGAGGCGGAGGAAAAGGAATCCGTCTGGTGGAAAGAAAAGAGGATTTTGAACGCGCTTATCTTGCTGCCTCCCAGGAGGCGGAAAAGGCCTTTGGCGACGGAGCTCTGTATCTGGAAAAGTTCCTCAAGCCGGTAAAGCATGTGGAAATGCAGATTCTCTGCGACAATTTTGGTAATGTTGTCTGCCTGGGAGAAAGGGAATGCTCCATGCAGCGAAAAAATCAGAAGATGATAGAGGAAAGCCCTTCGCCGGCGATTTCACAGGCGGTGAGGGAAAAAATGATAGAAGTTTCTGTCAAAGCGGCCAGGGCGGCTGACTACCGGGGTGTGGGAACCATTGAATTCCTGTTGGATTCCAAAGGCTGTTTTTACTTTATGGAAATGAATACCCGGCTTCAAGTGGAGCATCCGGTGACGGAGATGGTGACGGGAATCGATCTGGTCAAATGGCAGATACGGGTGGCTTCCGGCATGCCGCTGGATTTCTCCCAGAGAGACATTGTTCTGCAGGGGCATGCCATTGAATGCAGAATCAACGCGGAAAATCCGGAACTGAATTTCCGACCCAGCTGTGGACGGATCACTCTGCTTCATATTCCCGGGGGACCTTGGGTGCGTTTTGATACGGCATTATACCAGGATTATTTTGTTCCTCCCTTTTATGATTCCATGATTGGAAAGCTGATTGTATACGCCAAAACCAGGGAAGAGGCTATCCGAAAGATGAAGGCCGCCTTGTGCGAGCTGGTGATTGAGGGAATTGATCACAACAGTGAGTTGCAAATTGATCTGCTTTCTGAACCGAGGTTTATGGACGGTACTTATACCACAGATTTTCTGGAGCAGAAGCTGCATTAACGCGGTCCGCTATCAGAGGTAAGGATTGGAGTTTCTGAAAAGGGAATTCCAAGAAATGGAGGTTGCTGTGAAAAAGGGATTGTTTAAGAAACCAAATATTGAGCTGGAAGGGCTGACCAAGCTGACAAAGGCTCCCGCTCCCTATATTCCTGATGAAATGTGCGTCTCCTGTCCATCCTGTAAAAAGATGCTTTTCAGCAGCGAGCTTTCTGAGAATTATAACGTTTGTCCCTCCTGCGGCTATCATTTTCGAATGAACGCCCGGCAGCGTTTGGGAATGCTGATGGACGACGGGGATTTTCAGGAGTTTGACAGCCAGATGGTTTCCAGAAATCTTCTTAATTTTCCTGATTACGATAAGAAGTTGAGGAATGCCATTTTGGAGAGCGCCGAACGGGACGGCGTGATTTGCGGTGTGGGAAATATTGAAGGGGAGCCCTGCGCCATCTTTTTGATGGAACCGTTTTTTATGATGGGATCCATGGGCGTGGTGGTAGGAGAGAAAATCACGCGGCTGTTTGAATATGCCACGGAGCACAGCATGCCGATAGTGGGGTATACCGTCTCAGGCGGCGCCAGGATGCAGGAGGGAATTCTTTCCCTGATGCAGATGGCGAAAACCAGCGGAGCGGTCAAACGACACAGTGACGCCGGAAATTTATATGTTGCCGTTTTGACTGATCCTACCACAGGAGGAGTGACGGCCAGCTTTGCCATGGAGGCGGATTATATTCTCGCTGAACCCAGAGCTTTGATTGGCTTTGCCGGTCCCCGGGTGATCGAACAGACCATACGTCAGAAGCTCCCTCAAGGCTTTCAACGGGCGGAATTCCTATTGGAAAAGGGCTTTGTGGATGAAATTGTGGAGCGTTCCAGGCAGAAAAAATATTTATGGCAGCTGCTGAGAATGCACCGAAGAGGGCAGTGGCGGCAGGATATTCCCGGAGGTGATCAGAAATGAGCTTCAGTGCGTACGAGAGAGTTTGTGCTGCAAGGGCGAAGGGGAGGCCGACAGCAAAGGATTACATCGACCATATTTTTGAGAATTTTATGGAGTTCCATGGGGATCGGCGCTATGGAGATGACAAAGCCGTTATCGCTGGGATTGCCTGTTTAGGGGAGATGCCGGTGACGGTCATTGGAATTGAGAAGGGGCATGACACCAAGGAAAAGGTGGCAAGAAATTTTGGCTCCGCCCACCCGGAAGGATACCGTAAGGCCCTCCGGCAAATGAAGCTGGCTGAAAAATTTCACCGTCCGGTGATCTGTTTTGTGGATACCTCAGGCGCCTATTGCGGTCTTGGGGCAGAAGAGCGGGGACAGGCGCAGGCCATCGCCGAGAATTTGACGGAAATGATGGCCCTGAAAACGCCGGTGATCTCCATCCTGATAGGAGAGGGAGGCAGCGGCGGCGCGTTGGCTTTGGCGGTAGCTGATCAGGTCTGGATGATGGAAAATTCCGTTTATTCCGTGATTTCCCCGGAAGGGTGCGCCAGTATTTTATGGAAGGATTCCTCAAAAACCCAGGAGGCGTCGGAATGCTTGAAGCTTACCGCGGAGGATCTGTTCGGCTTTGGTGTTATTGAAAAGATTTTCAGGGAGCCGGGTGATTTTCAAACGGTTTATGAAGGTCTGAGGGTTTCGCTGGAGGAAGAAATAAAAAACAGCCGTCGGCTCCCAATTGAGGAGCTTCTGGAAAGACGGTACCAGAAATTCAGAAAAATTGGGAGGATGGGCTGATGGTTGCCATTGTGACAGACAGCACGGCCTATTTAAGCAAACGCGAAGCCCAGGAATTGAGCATCCGTGTTGTCCCTATGAGCTATACGGTAGACGGCCAGGTTTTTCATGAGACCTATGCGGATTGCAATGGAAATTTTGAATGTATTATCAATGAAAGCAAATATAGTCTTTCCACTTCACAGGCGCCGGTTTCGGCCTTTCTGAGCACTTTTCAGGAATTGCTCCGGCAGGGTTTTGAAGTCCTGTGCCTTACGGTTTCCTCACGCCTGAGCGGAACCTATACCAGCGCGGCCCTTGCGGCAAAGGCGCTGGGAAATGAACATATTGTGATTGTGGATTCCCTCTCAGCGGCGGGCGGAATGTATTTTCTCATCCGGGAGGCCAAAGCCATGGCTGTGGCGGGAATGGATTTGGATCAGATTGCCAGCCAGCTCCTGAGCCTCCGGGAAAAAATTTCAATTGCGTTTTCTGTCGATGATATCGATCTGGTACGCAAGGGAAGAAGGTTTGGACGGGTAAGGCAGTCCATGAGCACGATGCTTAACCGCAGGCCTCTTTTCATATTGCAGGATGGTGCTATTGTCTCCGATATGATGGTGAGAGGAAAAGGGGAAATGATCCGTCTTCTTGCGGGAAAGGTTCCCAGCGGCGTCCATGAAGCTGTCATCCATCATATTGACCGCAGGGAGATTGCTCTGGGTATAGCTCGGAGCTTAAGCGGATCCGTCCGGATATTCGTATCGAAACGCGTACCATCGGGCCGACATTGAGCATTCATCTGGGAATTGGCGCTGTCGGCATTGTTTGGATGAATAACTAACCAGATGGACGGAAAGCTTTTGACCGCCGGAATATAAAAAGCAAACAAAGATACAGGCGCCCGTTGAAAGGATTATTTCCTTTCAGCGGGCGTTTTGCCGCCTAAGGAAATCCCCTTATTCTGAAATATAATAACAAATAGGGTTGCGCAAAGTGTATTCAATTCCTTAAAAATCTGTTTCTCGGTAGAGAATGGTTGTAAAGTAAAATTTATAATTGCGGATGTTTAATTTCAACAAAGAAAAATACGAAAAAACAAATCGGCAAAAGCTTCTCAAAGGAGAAAAAATAGAGCTAGGCAAGAGGGAAAACTTGCGCTATAATAAACCGTAAGGAAATCGTAGATAAAAGGGGAGAGCGAAATGTATCAGTCGCCCATGGGCCGGCCGTCTCAGAATGCCCAGGATTATTACCATCAGCAGATGATGATGGCGGAGAGAAACAGGGAAAGGCGCGGCCTTGCCCGAAGGGGGATGGGGATCGGCCTGGCAATTCTGGGTTCCACGGTTGTAGCCTATATTTCTGCGGATTTGGTTTCTTTCCTTTTAAGCGCTCTGGGATATTTTGACCGCGGCCAGGCGGCGGAATTCAGCTATTTATCTCCCGACATATATTTTATTCAATACGCTGTGCGTTATCTGCTGATGATGGTACTGCCATTTGTCGTGCTGGCTTTGTGCTTCCGCCTTCATCTAAGGGATATTTTCTATTTTGAAGCGGTCTCCAAACAGAAACTGGGATTGTGCGTACTGATAGGCGTCGGCGCGTCTATGATGGTGAATATGCTGGTTTCTTCCTTTCAGCGGGCGCTCTCTATTTTTCATATAGAACCGGATTTGTCCCAGCTGCCTTTTTCTGCGGAACCTATGTCTATGTTCCTGTACGCCGTTGTAATTGCGGTGCTGCCTGCTCTTGCGGAAGAATTTGCCTACCGGGGAGTGGTGATGGCCCTGCTGCGTCCTTTTGGAAATGGGATTGCTGTGGTTGGATCGGCGTTTGCCTTTGGAATGATGCATGGGAATATTGTCCAGATCCCCTTTGCTTTTGTATGCGGCCTGGTATTCGGATTTTTGGTGATCAAGACAAAGTCCATGTGGGTAGGCGTTGGGATCCACTTTTTCAATAATTTGATTTCTGTTTTACAGCAAATTGTCCAAGAAACCGGAAGCGTTACGGCCTATACGATTTTTGTTTACGCATCCTTTCTTATCACCGCCGTGGGAGCAATCCTTGGCGTGATCTTCCTGCTGAAAAGGGACAGATATTTCTTTTCCTTGGAAAGAGGAGGTCAGGGAATTTTGTCTGTCAAACAGCAGTTTCAAAAGATAGTTGGCAACGTGGGGATGATTATCTGCCTATGCTATATTGGAATTGAGGTCCTTTTGCAGCTGCGTTTTGTCTAGCTTTTTGAAAAACTTCCCTCTGGAAGAGAGGAATGCGTTGGAAATGGGGGATTTTTTTGTGCCGGGAGGAAAAATTTATGCGTCTTGCCCTTGAACTGGCGGAGGAAGCGGCACGGGATGGTGAAGTGCCGGTGGGCGCCGTCATTGTTAAGGGGGATGAGGTAATCTCAATGGGCAGGAACCGGCGGGAAAAGGAAAAAAATGCCCTTTGCCACGCTGAACTGGAAGCGATAAACTTGGCCTGCCGGAAGCTGGGCGGCTGGCGGCTGTGGGAATGTGAATTATATGTTACCTTGGAACCATGCCCTATGTGTACAGGGGCAATTATCAACGCCAGAATCCCAAAGGTATATTTTGGCGCGTCCGACGCGAAGGCCGGATCCTGCGGTTCGGTGGCGGATTTGTTATCTCTGCCCTACAACCATAAGGCCGAGGTGGTTCCAGGGCTTATGGAAAAGGAATGCGCGGAAATTCTGCGACGTTTTTTTTCTAATCTGAGAGAGCGGCAGAAAGCCCGCGGAAGGGTGAGAAACTGGAAAGGAAAGCATGGGAGCGCCCTTACAGCCAAATCTGAGGAGGCTTCTCTTGAGAAGCCGTTGAATTATACGAAAATTGGAGGAAAGCAATGATGGGGGAATTGTCAATCATCCTGGGAGGCGACGTTTCCACAAGCTATGTCGCGGAACGGGTGGATAAAGCATATGCGGAAAAAGCGCTGCGGCAGATGCTGCCGCTTTTGGAAAAGGCCGATTTCCGCCTGATCAATTTGGAAAATCCGCTCCTGGAGGGTGGAACACCCATTCCAAAGAGCGGGCCTCCCCTGAAGGGGCTTCCGAAAAATATTGAATTTTTAAAGGCTGGAGGATTTGACTGCGCAATCTTAGCAAACAATCACTTTGGCGACTATGGGAAAGAAGGGATCGAAAGTACCCTCCGCCTTCTTCAGGAACACCAGATTGCCCATGTAGGGGGCGGACTCTCGTTGGAGGAAAGCTGGCGGCCGTGGATTGCGGAAAAGAATAGTGTCAGGGTAGCGGTGCTGGCGGTTGGGGAAAATGAATTTGGAGCGGCGGGAAGTACCTGCGGCGGCATGGCGGGCCTGCATATGCGTCGTCTATTCCGGGCAATCCGGGAGGCCAAGGAAAAACAAAAGGCCCGGTTTGTTCTGGTGGTGGTTCATGGCGGCAATGAGGGAAATCCTCTGCCCAGCCCCAGAGTGGTGGAGAGATACCGCATGATGGTGGAGTTCGGTGCGGACGCGGTGGTGGGAATGCACCCACACTGTCCCCAGGGAATGGAAAATTATCACGGCGCCCCAATCGTATACAGTACAGGCAATTTTTATTTTCCTGGGGATAAGGGGCCGCAAAACAGCCAATGGTATTATGGATATATGCCAAAACTGACTTTTTCCACGGATGGGGTTTCCCTGGAGATTTTTCCCTATACATTTGAAAAATGGGGAACAGAGATTACCCCTCTGATAGGAGAACAAAAGGAAAAAATGATGGAGTATCTCCAAAAGCTGTCCCGCCTGTTTCAGGATCCGGCGGAGCACGAGGCGTATTTTAAAGGATGGTGTATGATTGCGGGGCCTGTTTATGCGGAGATGATGGTGTTCCGGCAAAAATATCTGGAAGAGGAAAAATGGTCGGAGGACAGGGATTTTCTCAATTTAAGGAACCTGTATACCTGTGAGGCGCATAATGAGCTGATGACAAGCCTGTTGATGATGATAGAAAACAAAGAGCTTGCCTTTGGAAAAGAAATGGCGGAGAAGGTAAAGGAATTACAGAAAATGCCCTTTTAAGGGCTTTTCTGAATGATGGATAAAAAATTTTGGCTTTTCATTTGGTGTTCAAGAAAAAGGGGTGGAATTTATGTTGGAGCATGTATGGAAGCAGCGGGCCATACCGGACGTGATGCGTCTGAGAAATGGCGGAAGAGTTCAAAACCAGTCTCAGTGGAGAGAGCGCAGGGAAGAGATTTTGGATCTGCTGCGCAGGGAAATTTATGGATATTCTCCCAAAGCACCGGAAAACGTGAGGGGGATCCTGATGGAATCGGAGGAGAGTGCTTTTGCCGGCAAGGCGAGGCACGACACCGTTTCCCTGGAATTTGAAACGCCAGAAGGGAGTTTTTGTTTCCCCGTCCATATGCTTGTTCCCAAGAAGGTGAAGAGGCCGGCGGTATTTTTGCATATTGCTTTCCGGCCGGATATTCCCGATCGTTATCTTCCAGTCGAGGAGATTCTGGACGAGGGGTATGCTATTGCGAATTTTTGCTATGAGGATGTTTCTCCGGATAAGGAGGACGGCTTTGCCACAGGGCTTCCCGCCGCTTATCCCAGGGATCCCCAAACAGGTTGGGGAAAAATCTCCATTTGGGCCTGGGCGGCCAGCCGGGTTATGGACTATTTGTGTACAAGGGAGGACGTGGACAGCCGCCGGGTGGCGGTGATTGGTCATTCCAGGCTGGGAAAAACCGCTCTCTGGTGCGGCGCTCAGGATGAGAGGATTTCCATGGTGGTTTCCAATGATTCAGGCTGCGCCGGAGCCGCCCTCTTCCGTCAGAAAACAGGGGAGCATATTGAATTTATGTCCAAGGTGATCCCTTACTGGTTCTGCGGGAATTACTGCAAGTATGCGGGAAAGGAAAATTCCCTTCCTTTCGACCAGCATTTTCTCCTCGCCTTGGCCGCGCCGAGGGCCCTTTGCGTTGGAAGCGCCGCGGAAGACGCTTGGGCGGATCCCTGGTCGGAATTTTTATCCTGCGCGGCCGCTTCTGAGGTTTTTGAACTGCTGGGACAGAGAGGGCTTCAGGCGCCTGAGGAACGCCCCAGAGCGGGTCAGGCTTTTTTGGATGGAAAGATTGCTTACCAAATCAGAGAAGGCAGCCACTTTTTCAGCCGCACCGACTGGTTGCGCTATATAGAATTCAGAAAACTGCATCATGACGTTTTTTAATAAAAGCACATGATAAAAAGGAGGCGCTGGGATATTTTCCCAGCGCCTCCTTTTGCGATTTTTCTGTTATAAGACGAATGAAATTCTTTTCGGTTGAATCCTCAAGGACGGTGGAACATACTATTGCAGCCCGTATCCCCGCCGTCCGAAGAAAAAGAATGCCTTGTATCATGTCTTTCATTCAAATCTTCATAGGATCATGCGGAGCTTATTTATATATCAAGTCTACGCCTGTAGAACTGAGAAAAAACTGTGAGAATATTGCTATATTTTAATACTTGCTTTTCTAAAAGATTAATTTTTTGAATTGTATATGGTGATATAAAAATCATCTTTCTTTGGGGACATTCCCTGATGGTCAAGTGGGGTTATCCCTTCCTGATTCCCATAAAGATGCTGAGAAAATTGAGAAAATTTATTTTTTTGTCTTTCTTTTCCCGTTTGCGGTCACCCAGCCCTCCTTATTGACCTGTCTGGCCCGGGCGATAGCGAGGGAATCAGGCGGTACATTTTCGGTGATGGTTGAACCGGCGGCGGTATAGGCGCCGTCTTCTAAGGTGACAGGGGCCACAAGATTGGTGTTGCAGCCGAGGAACACATCATTGCCGATGGTACAGCGGTGCTTATTGACGCCATCATAGTTGACAGTGACGCAGCCGCATCCAAAGTTAACCCGTTCTCCCACATCGGAATCCCCTACATAAGTCAGATGGGCAATTTTGGTGTCCTTTCCAATAACGGCATTCTTGACTTCCACAAAATCCCCAATTTTGACTCCCTGAGAGATATGACTGTTAGGACGCAGATGCACAAAGGGTCCGATTGAAGCATGGCTTTCCACCACGCTTTGAAAACATTGGACAGAATTCAGGGTAGTCTCGTCCCCGATGATGCTGTCTTCGATCAGGGTGTTGGGGCCAATCACACATTCCTCTCCGATTTTGACATCGCCCTTAAGAATTGTTCCGGGCAGGATTACGGTTCCGCGGCCGATTTGCACATTAGGTCCGATCATAATCCCGTCAGTGCAGGGAATCTCAACGCCGTCGAGCATCAGTCCCTCTAAAATGTAGCGGCGGGCAATCTGGTTCAGCTGGTTCAGCTGGAGGCAATTGCTGAAACCGCGGGCAAAGTCGGAGTTATCACAGGGCTAGGCATTGACAAAATATTCTGGGATCATATCTTTGATGAGATCCCGCAGACGGTACTCTTGCTGTTCGTTACTTCCAACATTCTCTAACTGAGGCAACAGCTCATCACACTGGAACCAACAGGCTCCGGTATCAATTTCCTGAATTTCCTCTTCTGTTTCCTCTATAGCGTCTTCATCAAGAATATCCAAAAGACGGCCATTGTCGCTTCTTAAAATTCGGTCGTATTCCTCAGGATCATCCAAATAAGAGGAAATTACCGTAACGGCGTTGTTTTCCTCAAGATGAGCTTCATAAGCGTCGTGAATACTTTCGGCGTCAATGAGGGGGCAGTCGCCTCTCAGAATGAGAACATTTCCGCCGGCATGCTTTTCTATCATTTCCCAAGCCTGTTTTACCGCGTGGCTTGTTCCCAGGCGCTGCTCCTGGCGTACAATTTCCACTGAATCGTCATAACGCGCCAAAAATTCCTCCACAGCCTCATGTTTAGAACCGGCAACAACACAAATATCCTCGACCCCGGCCGCTTTGACAGCAGCTATGATCCATTGCAGGATAGGGGTAAACAGGATTTTTGACAGGGCTTTCGGCCGGCTGGATTTGGTGCGTTTCCCGTCTCCGGCGGCCATAATGATTGCACAGGTATTTTCCATTGAAGTACCTCCTTTGTATTGGAAAGGGCGGGGAAGGCGTATAACCGCCACCGGCCCGATTAATTATAGTAAAGAAGGGCTTTCCCTAATACCGACAGAAGCTGGAGAATAATTTGAAAGCCCCAAAAATCTCAGTATCCTATTTTCGGAGAAAACAGAAAAAGGGGAACCCCCCAGACTGAAAGAAGAGTTTTGTTATATTATATACAACAATTCTGTAAAAATCAAACCTTATCCTTTTGATTTTCAGGTTACGAAAAACAATATTTTCTTATTGGAATTGCTCATCTGTCGTCAAAAAGAAGGGACAAAGGGACAAAAACTGGAAAAATTAGAAGGAATCCCATTTTTTAGGTGAATTCTTTTGAAAAAACTATTGGCAAAGGGCGCTTGGATTTGTTATAATATCAGTTGGACAATCTGTGTGTGTGATTGGAATGTCCTCCCCTGCGCGGGATGAAGACAGAAAGAAAAAACAGGAGGTAATATGATGAGTCACAAGTACGTTTACCTGTTCTCTGAAGGGAACGGCACAATGCGTGAACTCCTCGGCGGAAAAGGCGCCAACCTGGCTGAAATGACCAGCCTTGGAATGCCTGTGCCACAGGGCTTTACAATTTCTACGGAGGCTTGCACCCGTTACTATGAAGACGGTAAGAGCATTGCCCCTGAGATTGAAGCCGAAATTTATCAGGCGCTTGCTAAAATTGAAGAAATCAATGGAAAGAAATTCGGAGATACCGAAAATCCGCTCTTGGTTTCTGTTCGTTCCGGCGCGCGCGCTTCCATGCCTGGTATGATGGATACCATTTTGAACCTGGGCTTGAATGAGGACGTTGTCTCCGGCCTGCTCAAGAAAAACAGCGATCCTAAATTTGAGCGTTTTGTTTACGATTCCTACCGCCGCTTTATCCAGATGTTCTCCGACGTTGTGATGGAGCTTTCCAAGAAAACGTTTGAAGTGATCATCGATGAAGTAAAAGAAGAAAAAGGCGTCAAGAATGATATTGATTTGACTGCCGAGGACATGAAGAAGCTTGTCGTTCTCTTCAAAGAGCATTATAAGAAGGAAATGGGCGTTGACTTCCCGTCGGATCCCAAGGTCCAGATGATGGAAGCTGTCAAGGCTGTCTTCCGTTCCTGGGACAACCCCCGCGCGAATGTCTACAGAAGAATGAATGATATTCCTTATTCCTGGGGTACTGCTGTTAATGTTCAGCCCATGGTTTTCGGAAATCTGAATGAAAAGTCCGGTACAGGCGTTGCCTTTACCCGCGATCCCGCAACTGGTGAGAAGGCTCTCTTTGGCGAGTATCTGATCAACGCTCAGGGCGAGGACGTTGTTGCCGGTATCCGTACCCCAAGCCATATTTCCAAGCTGGCGGAGGATATGCCGGAGGTTTACAAGCAGTTTGCCGATATCGCGAACCGTTTGGAGAAGCACTACAGGGACATGCAGGATATGGAATTTACCATCGAGGATGGCAAACTCTATATGCTCCAGACCAGAAACGGCAAGAGAACCGCTGCCGCTGCCTTGAAGATCGCCGTTGACCTGGTGGACGAAGGCATGATCACTGAAGAAGAAGCTGTCATGCGCGTAGAGCCCAAGCAGCTGGACGCTGTCCTTCATCCTCAGTTTGATGCTAAGGCTCTGAAGGCTGCCAAAGTGATCGGCAAGGGCTTGGCCGCTTCCCCCGGCGCTGCCTGCGGACGCGTGGTGTTTACCGCGGAGGATGCGAAAGAGTGGAATGAAAGAGGAGAGAAGGTTGTTCTGGTTCGTCTGGAAACCTCTCCGGAAGATATCGAGGGCATGGCTGCCGCTCAGGGTATCCTGACAGTGCGCGGCGGTATGACCTCTCACGCTGCTGTTGTTGCCCGCGGAATGGGAACCTGCTGTGTTTCCGGCTGTGGAGAAATCAAGATCAATGAGGAAGCCAAGGAGTTTACTCTTGGCGGACAGAAAATAGTTGAGGGCGACTACATTTCTATTGACGGTTCTACCGGTAATATTTACGGTGAGGCTGTGGCTACGGTAGAAGCCAGCATCAGCGGCGATTTCGGCCGCTTTATGGCTTGGGCTGACGCTGCCCGCACCCTGAAGGTCAGAACCAATGCGGATACTCCCCGCGATACCGCTCAGGCTGTAAAATTTGGCGCGGAAGGCATCGGCCTGTGCCGTACCGAGCATATGTTCTTTGAAGCTGACAGAATCAAGGCAATGCGCGAGATGATCGTCTCCAAGGATGCTGAAAGCCGTAAAAAGGCTTTGTCCAAGATTCTGCCTTATCAGCAGGGCGACTTTGAAGCAATGTATGAGGTTCTGGAAGGCCGTCCAATGACCATCCGTTTCCTGGATCCCCCGCTGCACGAGTTCCTGCCTACCAAGGAAGAGGATATTGCAGAGATTGCGGCAGAATTGAATATTTCTGTTGATGAGCTCAAGGGTGTCATCGCTTCCCTCCATGAGTTCAACCCCATGATGGGACATCGCGGCTGCCGCCTGGCTGTCACCTACCCGGAAATTGCCGAGATGCAGACCACTGCTGTAATTCAGGCTGCTATCGCTGTCAATCAAAAGCATCCGGATTACAACATTGTTCCTGAAATCATGATTCCTCTGGTTGGAGAAGTCAAGGAATTGAAATATGTCAAGGATATCGTCACAGCTACCGCTGACAAGCTGATCGCCGATGCTGGTGTGAAGATGGAATATCATGTTGGTACTATGATTGAGATTCCGCGTGCCGCTCTGACCGCGGATGAGATCGCCACTGAGGCTGAATTCTTCAGCTTTGGCACCAACGACCTGACTCAGATGACCTTTGGCTTCAGCCGTGACGATGCCGGCAAGTTCTTGGATGCCTACTATGACACTAAGATTTATGAGTCCGATCCTTTTGCCCGCTTGGATCAAAAGGGAGTCGGCAAGCTGGTGAAAATGGCTGCTGATCTGGGCCGTTCTACCCGTCCGAACATCAAGCTGGGCATCTGCGGCGAGCATGGCGGAGATCCGAGTTCTGTCGAGTTCTGCCACAATGTGGGACTGGATTATGTTTCCTGCTCTCCGTTCCGTGTGCCGATCGCCCGTCTGGCTGCCGCGCAGGCTGCAATCAAGGCGAAAAAGGCTTAATTTAAAATTTGATTTAGGGCAAAGCCTGATAGCAAAAACCAAATAGAAAAAAGACCTTGTGGAGTAACATCCGCAAGGTCTTTTTTACGCCGAAAGTCTTTGTAAACAGCAGGTTTGTTTGTAAGAAAGTGATTTTATCACAAGTTGTCCGTAATGACTGGAAACTCAAATTTCATTGCCCGAAAGACTCCAAATGGGAGTTTCCCGGAATAAAAATTTCTTATAGATCGAAAAGAGTGTGTTGTTTTTTGTACATTCCGATAAGAAAGTTTTCCAATCTGAAACGAGCGATGACAGCCGCCATCGCTCGTTTCAGATTAAATTTATCTAAATTGAAATTAAAATATTTCTGCAGTATTTAATTTGAAAGTTGGATGAGCGGTTTGGAGACTACAACATCTAAATGTAATCCACATTTTTCTGCATCTCCAATCCCAAAGTGGCAAGTATCAATAATACTTTCATCAACTCCAATCAGACCGGTGGGGGTCATTTTGGAAAGTCCTTGTCCCAGTTCAACGAGTTTACGACATTCTTTTGGCAAACTAAATAATATTTCTTTCAATTCTTTAGCCATACTTCCTCCTAAAATATCAATCACATATCCATCACGAATTTTAATTTCTATAAGAGAATTAACAAGTCCAAATTTATTCAACAGCCTGCCATAATAATAAAACTGTCCTACGGTCACATCTACAACAATCGTACCATTTGCTGTGCCTTCTATCACATATGCTGAAGTTTCCGACGGAGGAAGAAAAGCGTAATCACAATCTTTTGTCACTTCATGGGAACAGGTGTTAAAAGAATCAATCTTTAGTGTTATATTTGTTCCAGGGCTATTTCTGACACTTACCGTATTTTGAGGATTAAATTGGTTCATTTCACTTATTTTAGAGTATACCAAATTCTTAGGAGTAGAAAGGCCCTGAAAAAGAGACTCCTCGGTAATATCAAGCCTGACAAAAATATAGTTTGCCATCATTTTTTCTGGCTTACCAAAAGGCGAAAACAATTTATTTGCTCCGGCTTCCGTATATGTTTTTAAAGACAGAATTACTATTAGTAAATCCTTTTTTGATAAAAGGTTGATTTTTTCAGATAAATTATCATATTGGGAATAATAAATAATTTCACATTTGTTATCTATATCGTTTTCAATAGCTTTTGCAACTGGATACTGTAAATCATCCGTTACAATGTGAACAATAGATTCCTTTGATAAATCACACCAATGTTTCAATAGTCGTTTTTTGCTCATGACTATTTCCTCTTTATATATATATTAAAATTTGACTTTATCAAGCACATATTGAAAGACAGGTCGCAATCTTAGCAAATGTCAGGTTTTATCACACAAAATTCCAAGAGGTAGCGTAGCCATTTATTGGTGTTGTACTGCCTCTTTTTGAAATACTTTATTACAGGTGTTAGCGTTTACAACACACTCCTTTTCAGTTGATTTTTTACTTAGTTGAAAAATTCTTAGAAGCTTATCTCCCCTGGACGCCGATCTCTTTCATCTTCTGCTCATGTTCTTCCAGTGTGGCACTGTAATGGTTTTGATTATCCATACCAAAGAAAAAATAAAGGTAATCAGTATCGGCGGGATGAAGGGCGGCCTGGATAGCGCGGGTGCTGGGGGAACAAATGGGCCCCGCGGGAAGCCCGGAGCATTTATATGTATTGTAAAGAGCGGCAAAGCTTCCGCTGTTGGCAACCAGGGGATTATTGGTAATATAATTATTGACATATTCCCTGGTGGGGTCGGCATCCAGCCGCATCCCGGCAGCCAGACGGTTGTGAAAAACGGAGGAAACCTTGGCCATCTCTCCGCTGCTGCGGGCCTCTCTTTCAATAATAGAGGCGAGGATCAGGGTTTCGTCGGAAGGCATCCCGGATTTTGCGGCGTAATTGTTCAGCATTTTTCGAATGACGTTTTCAGGATTATCGTTCAAATAAAATTCGTAAGTATCCGGGAAAAGGTATCCCTCCAGACGGAAGCAGCGGCTGGCGCTGACAGGAATAGTAAAGGATTTTACCGTATAGGACTGACATGCCTCATAAAATTCCTTTTGGGAACAGACGCCCTTATTTTCCAGTGTCTGCGCGATTTGCATAAAGCTGTAGCCCTCTGGGATAGTAACTCTCACCACTTTTGGCTGAGGTTCGGCGGAAGAAACTGGATCCGGCTTGGAGACAGAGGAGGTTCCGTTTCCCGAAGAGGATGGGGATGTTTTGGAAGAGACAGAAGCTTTGGAGCTGCCAGAATTTTTAGAGGAAGATTCATCCGGTTCATCTATGGAGCTGGAGTTCTCTTCCATAGTGGAGCTGCTTTCTTCCTCGGAATCTATTGCTTCCGAGGAAGAAGATTCTTCTGAAGAACCACTGGAATTGTCCTGGGAGGATGAGGAAGAGGGAAGGAAAACAAGCCCGTCCCAATGACATCCGCTGAAAAGAAGGCAGCATACGAGAAATAGGCTCAAAAAGAGTATTGGCTTCTTTTTCATTTTGGGTAACTCCTTTAATTATATCTTTAAAAATATCTGTCAAATATTTTCAAGTTTTATTATAGCATTCACACGACAAAAAACAAGAAATCGCGAACAACTTTCGACAGATGTAAAGAGGTATAAGCAAGAAGAATTATTGATAAACAATAAATTTGACAAAAAAGAAACTATGAAAAGGAGAGAAAGAGAAAATTTATTGCAATTGACCCTTGAATCTGATATACTACAGACGGTTAAGGCTTGAAGCCTTTTCAAATTTGGAACAAAGAAGGGAATTATATGCTGGCTAAAACTCCTCCTATGGGGTGGAACTCTTGGAATACCTTTACGAAGGACATCAATGAAAAAATGATCATGGAAACAGCAGACGCTATGGTGCGAGAGGGCCTGCTCGATGCCGGTTATGAATATCTGGTGATTGATGACTGCTGGAGTGAAATGCAGCGGGACGAAAATGGAATGCTGGTGGCGGATCATCAGAAATTCCCCCATGAAATGAAATATGTGGCCGATTATGTCCATTCCAAAGGGGTGAAATTTGGAATGTATTCCTGCTGTGGCACAAAGACCTGCGCGGGGTATCCAGGAAGCTGGACTCATGAGTTTGACGATGCAAAGTACTTTGCGGAGGTCGGCATTGATTTGCTGAAATATGACAATTGTTATCACTCCACCCTTCAGAATAAATTTGCCTATAACCGTATGAGTATGGCATTGAAATCCACCGGCAGGGAAATCCTTTTTTCCGCCTGCAATTGGGGGAATGAAAATGTCCATTCCTGGGCACGGTCCGTTGGGGCGCATATGTACCGTTCAACTGGGGATATCACGGATAATTTTGAAAGCATCAAACGGCTGTCAGAAAGCCAAAAGGAAAATCTCTGCTACTCCGCGCCGGGATGTTTTAATGACATTGATATGCTGGTGGCGGGGCTGAAGGGAACAGGCAATATCGGCTTGGGACAGGGCTGCACAGAAGCGCAGTACCGTTATCATTTCGCCATGTGGTGCCTTTTTGCCTCTCCTCTTATGCTGGGCTGTGATGTGAGAAATATGTCCCCTGAGCTGAAAGCGCTTATCACAAATAAGGAATTGATTGCGATTAACCAGGACGAAGAAGCTCGTCCGCCGATGTTTATTAGAGATAACCGGGGAAAGACTGAGAATACCATTTGCTTCAAACACTTGTCCAATAATGAGTATGTCGTCGCGATGTTCAATCCCTATGAGCAGGATTTAAAGGTGATGCTTTCCTTTTATGAAATTGGGCTGGATCCTCTGCTGGGTTATGGCTTTGATATGAAAGATGTTTTCAGCGGTGAAAACATAGGAATTCAGAAGGAATATATGGATGTTGAGGTGAAGGCGGGGGACTGCCGGGTATTTAAGGGAAAATTGGTTTCTGTGAAATGAAGAGCGTGTGCAAAAAATGCGGAAAGGTTCTTTCCTCTGACGAAATTGCCCTTTACCGCAGGCTGATCTACCGTGACGCGGAAGAATATTTGTGCATTGAATGCCTCGCCGAGGAGATGAGGGTGTCGGTTCCAGCTTTAGAGGAAAAGATCGCTTATTTTAAAGAAATTGGCTGCACATTGTTTTAACTTAACGTCTTTAGGAAAGGCTGAAAGGAAAAGAGAAGAAAAGCCTCCGGATTTTTCCGGAGGCTTTTTGGCGTATATGGAATAATTTTCAAAGAGAGAATAAATGGACCAAAGGAGAGAGAAAACTTGCGACAGGAAGCAAATTGCCCGGCGCTGGAAAGAGACGCATGTTTTTTAGAGTGAAACAGACAGGAATAACTTATTTCTGAAGAAAATGTTCCATCAGGGTATATCCTTTAGCGATATAAACGCCCGTAGCCTTGGCCGTCTCCTCATGAAAGCTGCCAATGCCGTTTTCCAGCTCCCGGCTTTTTCTGTAGATCAAAAAAGGGACGGGATCAGAGGTATGAGAGCGGGTGACAAGAGGGGTGGGATGATCAGGCAGAAGCAAAATACCGTAATCATCATATTTGGCAAGCCCTTTTAGAAGAGGCGCCAATATCCGGGAATCAATTGCCTCAATCGCTTTGACCTTGTTGCTTACTTCATGACGGTGCCCGCATTCGTCCGGCGCTTCCAAATGAATATAGACAAAATCCCGGCCTCTGTCCAGCTCGTCGAGGGCGGCCTGCGCCTTACCCTCAAAATTGGTATCAAGATATCCAGTCGCGCCGGGAACGTGGCATACATTCATATCGGCGCAGACCCCGATCCCTTTGATCAAATCAACGGCGGAAACGATGGAACCGGAAAGATGATACCTTGAAGCGAAAGAATCCAGCTTAGGCCGGTAGCCCTGTCCCCAAAGCCAGATGCCGTTTGCAGGGCGCCTGCCATTCACAACACGTTTCTGATTGACAGGGTGATCCTTCAAGATATCATAGGCGCGTTTCATAAAATAGATTAATGGGGCGGCGCTGGGCTCAGTGGGGAGATAATCCCGAATTTTTCTGCCGGGGAAATCATGGGGAGCGGTGAGATCGCCCAACTCCAAAACGCCGTTGCGCCACACAAGACAGTGGCGGTAGCTGACGCCTGGGTAAAAGTGGAAGGAATCATTGCCGAGCTTCTCCTGAAGGGTATTGATCAGTTCTTTGGCCTCAGCCGTGGAAATATCGTCGGCGCAGTAATCCACCATTGTTTTTTCTTCAAAGGGAGAGTCCTCCGACAGAGTGACCAAGTTGCATCGGATGGTGACGTCGGAGCTTTCCAGAGGAATTCCCATGCTGACGGCTTCCAGTGGGGAACGGCCGGAGTAATAAATTTTTGGGTCGTAGCCGATAGCGGAAAGATTTGCCACATCGCTCCCTGGAATCAGTCCGTCCGCTACGGTTTTTACCAATCCGACCTCCCCATGTGACGCGAGAAAATCCATATTGGGTTTTTGCGCTGCCATCATTGGGGTTTTCCCATCCAGCTCCGGAACAGGATAATCCGCCATTCCATCGCAGAGTACAACGACATATTTCATCTGATGCTCCATTTCTTCCCCAGTCCCTCTTTCGGTATCTTTTCATTTTTTGTTTTTATTATCTATTATCCATATCCGGTCAAACGCAGTCCGCCATCCATCCTTAAGCGTAGCTTTCAAAAGAACCCAGCGTTTTTATATATTTCGTATAAAGAAAAATAATGGCAGCTGCACTATTTTCTGTTAAAAAACAGATCAACCGGGAAACACCTAAGCTTTATTATAGCAAAATGTGCTTGAAAAAGAAAGGCTGCAAAAAATATAATCTTTTTTCTGAAAGGTCCGCGATTCTTGTCAAATAAAGAAAAATAAAAAGTCATGCTTTCTTGAATTAATCTGAAAATGGAAAGGCGGACAGAGGGAATTTGTTCATTATGTAAAATTTACCGGGCTGTTATTGACAAGGCTGGGAAACAAGATTACAATAAATACAAATCAAAATTGAATGATAAAAATTGCGTTGATGGGGAAAAGTACTTTTTTGCCAGTGTTCAGAGAGCTGCCGGGTGGTGAGAGGCAGTCTTGGAAAAGAAGGAATATCACCCCTGAGCAGCCTTCTGAAAGAATTTTTGAGTAAGAGAGGACGGCTCCCCACCGTTAACCGGGGCAGCATTCGGCAGAACCTGCCCGATGTGAAGAAAGCGGCCGTTGAAATATGCAATGGCAAGAAGAGTGGTACCGCGGAGGATTCTCTTTCGTCTCTTTGGAGAAGAAAGCATCCCCGCGGTTTTTTATTGCAAAAAATAATCAAATTGACAATGCGGTTTGGCTACAGGCGTTTTGTTTGTGGACTGTTTGACGCATTTAGGAAGGATGTTGAAGATGCGGAAAAATGGCTCTGAGATTATCGCGGAGTGCCTGCTTGAGCAGGGAGTTGATACGGTTTTTGGTTATCCGGGCGGGGCGGTACTAAATATTTATGATGCCCTTTATCAATACAGAGACAGGATTACCCACATTTTAACCGCCCATGAACAGGGCGCGGCCCATGCGGCGGACGGATACGCCCGTTCCACGGGAAAGGTGGGGGTGGTCATCGCAACCTCCGGGCCAGGCGCGACGAATCTTGTAACGGGGATCGCAACCGCTTATATGGATTCTGTTCCCATGGTGGCGATTACCGGGAATGTCAATGTGGATCTGCTGGGACGGGATAGTTTTCAGGAGGTGGATATCCAGGGAATTACCATGCCTGTGACCAAGCATAATTTTATCGTCAAGGATGTCGGCGAACTTGCCGGGGTGATTCGCAGGGCCTTTCAGATCGCCAATTCCGGGAGAAAGGGGCCGGTCCTGATTGATATTCCGAAAGACATTACTTCGGCCGTTACGGAATATGAACCGCGGCAGAAGCTGCCTGTCTTTAAAGGAGGCAACCCGGAGCCTTCAGCCTGCCGGAAGGCGGCTGAACTGATAGCCGCAAGCAAGCGTCCGATCATTTATGCGGGCGGCGGGGTGATTTCCTCAGGTGCCTCCCAGGAGCTGCTGCGTCTGGCGGAAAAATTTCAGATCCCTGTCTGCTGCTCCATTATGGGGCTGGGTGGTTTTCCGGCCAGCCATCCTTTGTTTATCGGGAATATCGGCATGCATGGAAGCTTCCAGACGGGGATGGCGGTTGACAACAGCGATTTGATTCTGACCGCCGGCGCCCGTTTCTCCGACCGTGTTGCCGGAGATCGAAAGAAGTTCGGCGAAGGAGCTGTAATTATCCAACTGGATATCGATCCGGCGGAAATCAATAAAAATGTCTATGTACAGCACTCGGTTGTGGGGGATTTAAAGGAGAGCCTTGAGAAAATTGCGGAGGAAGGCTGTCCCATGGAACACGAGAAATGGCTCCAAGAGATTTCTGGATGGAAAAACGTAGGGGTTGTGAAGGAGCAGAAGGATTCCTATCCTCATCCCCTGAAAGTCATCCAGGCGGTGCAGCGGTGTCTGAATCAGGACGATATCATTGCCACTGATGTGGGACAGCATCAGATGTGGACGGCACAGACCTACCGGTTTGAAAAGTCGCGCACCTTCCTTACCTCCGGCGGGCTGGGAACCATGGGATTTGGACTTGGGGCCGCCATTGGAGCGCAGGTTGCCCATCCAGAACGGAGAGTTGTCCTGATCAGCGGGGATGGAAGCTTTCATATGAATCTGAACGAGCTGACCACCCTGGCGTCCTATGAGCTGCCTGTTGTGGTGATAGTGATGAACAACTCTGTTCTGGGTATGGTCCGTCAGTGGCAGAAGCTGTTCTATGGCGGACGCTTTTCCCAGACGGATCCCCATAGAAAGACAGATTTTGTCAAGCTGGCCGAAGCCTTTGGCGTCACTGGAATGAGAATCACCAGACCGGAAGAAGTGGACGATGTGGTGCAAAGGGCGTTGGAACTGAAAAAACCGGTGGTTGTGGACTGTCAAATCTCTCCCGATGAGAATGTGCTGCCTATGATCCCGCCCGGCGCGTCTGTGGACCGCATCATCACAGAAATGTAAATTCTTAGGAAAAGGGGAATCAGCTGATGAAACATATTATTTGCGCCATGCTTCACAACCATCCCGGCGTACTGCTGCGGCTGACCGGGCTGTTTAACCGCAGGGGCTTCAATATCGTCAGTCTTACCGCAAGCGAAACAAGAAATCCGGAATTTTCCCGCATGACGGTGGTCATCGAAGGGGATGAGGATGTTCTGGAACAGGTGAAATATCAGATGGCCAAGGTGGTTGATGTGAAAAAGGTTTCCTATTTTTCCGCAGAGGAGGTTTCCTGTTCAGAGCTTCTTGTGGTCAAGGTGCAGGCTTTGCCGGAAAACAGGGAAGAGGTTTTGCGGATTGCGGGATCTTATCATGCCAGGGTGCTGAATATTGGAGAAAGCTCCATGACGCTGGAAGCCACAGGATACGGCGGGGAACTGGATTTATTTATTGAAAAGCTCAAAAAGCCGGGAATTTTGGAAATGGCCCGCACCGGCATCACCGCTTTGGAGAAGGGAGATCACTGTCTTTTGGACGCGGAGCGGGAAGCGGATTTATTTGGAGAATAATGCACTCATATCACGCCTTGCGTTCCGCGCCGGGCGGCGGTATAATAAGAAAGGAAGATGAATTGCATGGAAAAGAGAACCGTAGAGATTTTGGATTCCACCTTAAGGGATGGCGCCCAAGGGGAGGGTATCTCTTTTTCGGTAGAGGATAAGCTGCATATTGTCTCACTGCTGGACCGGCTGGGCGTCGCTTATATTGAGGCGGGAAATCCCGGCTCCAATCCTAAGGATTTGGAGTTTTTTCACCGGGCGGCCCATATGGGGCTTCGGCACGCGTCTTTGGTGGCTTTTGGAAGCACCAGGAGAAAGGGAATTTCCGTTGAGGAGGACAGTAATGTTAAGGCGCTCCTTTCAGCTCAGACGGAAACGGTATGTATTTTCGGCAAATGCTGGAAGCTTCATGTGGATGAGATTTTAAAAACATCCAGAGAGGAAAACCTTTCCATGATTGGGGATACCGTGAAATTCCTGGTATCTGAGGGAAAACAGGTTTTCTTTGACGCGGAGCATTTTTTTGACGGTTATAAGGATGATCCGGAGTTTGCGATGGAGGCTTTGATGGCCGCCGTGCGGAACGGCGCGTCCGCCGTGGTTCTTTGCGATACAAACGGCGGGAGTTTCCCTATGGAAATTTCGGAGATCACCAAGAGGGTGGTTCTGGCCTGCAGGGAATATGGGGTAGAGGTTGGTATCCACACCCATAATGATATCGGCATGGCGGTGGCCAATTCTGTTCTGGCGGTGCAGGCTGGCGCTTCCCAGGTGCAGGGGACCTATCTTGGTTTTGGAGAGCGGTGCGGCAACGCGGCCCTTTCCACGGTTGTCGCTACCCTTCAGCTGAAGGCGGGAATGAGCTGCATACCGGAGGAAAATCTGCCGCTTCTTACCCAGACGGCCCGTTCCGTGGCGGAAATAGCCAATGTGACCCTGCGGACTACAGAACCCTATGTGGGAAGCAGCGCTTTCGCTCATAAAGCGGGGATGCACGCTGATGGAGTTCTGAAACTGCCCCGTTCCTTTGAACATGTGCCGCCGGAGAAGGTGGGAAATGAACGTCGCTTTTTAATGTCGGAAATGTCGGGGCGGACGGCGGTTCTGGAAAAAATCCAGAGGATACGCCCAGAGCTCCGCAGGGATTCCCCAGAGACCTTTGCCGTGATGGAAGCCTTAAAAGGGCTGGAGGCAAAGGGCTATCAGTTTGAAGGGGCCGACAGCAGCTTTGAACTGCTGATCCGGAAAAATACAGGGGAATACCGGCCTTTCTTTGAATTGATCCACTACAAGATTATCTCAACCCGTCCCGCTGATTTGGATTGCAGCGCCACAGCTGCCATTAAGGTGCGGGTAGGGGATAAGGTGCAGCTGATGGCCGCCGAGGGAAACGGCCCGGTCAACGCTTTGGATAAGGCCCTGCGCTTTGCCTTGGAGGTATTTTATCCCCAGCTCAGGCAGGTTCATCTTATCGATTACAAGGTCCGTGTTCTGGATTCTAAGGATGCCACCGCCGCTGTGGTTAGGGTACTTATCACCTCAACGGACGGGAAAAACGTATGGACGACCATTGGAGTTTCCGGCGACGTGCTGGAAGCCAGCTGGCTGGCGCTGGTGGATTCGGTGGAATACAAGCTGATTCGGGACTTGGAGGACAGTAAGGCAAAAGCCTGAATATATGGGCCGGGAAGGAATGTGAGAAATTCCCAGCTGTGAATCTTACTTAGGAGGAATGAAAAATGGGAATGACAATGACGCAAAAAATCCTCGCGGCACACGCGGGATTGAACGAGGTCAAGGCGGGGCAGCTGATTGAAGCAAAACTGGATATGGTGTTGGCAAATGATATTACATCCCCCGTGGCGGTCAACGAATTTGAGAAGGCCGGGGCGGACAGTATTTTCGACAAGACAAGGATCTCCCTGGTGATGGATCATTTTACGCCGAATAAGGACATTAAGGCGGCCGAGCAGTGCAAGCAGGTTCGTTCTTTTGCTAGGAAGTATGATATCGCCAATTTTTTTGATGTGGGGCAGATGGGAATTGAACACGCTCTTCTTCCCGAAAAGGGACTGGTAGGCCCCGGCGACTGCGTCATTGGCGCCGACTCTCACACCTGTACCTATGGCGCCCTGGGCGCGTTTTCTACCGGCGTCGGCTCCACCGATATGGCTGCCGGCATGATCACGGGGAAAGCTTGGTTTAAGGTTCCCTCCGCCCTGCGGTTTGAGCTGGTCAATAAGCCCGCCAAATGGGTGAGCGGAAAGGATGTCATCCTTCATATCATCGGGATGATCGGCGTGGACGGCGCGCTGTATAAATCTATGGAATTCTGCGGCGACGGCCTGAAATACCTTTCGATCGATGACAGACTGTGCATTGCCAATATGGCCATCGAGGCCGGTGCGAAAAACGGGATTTTCCCGGTGGACGATGTCACCCGCGCTTATGTCAGAAATAGGTTCCAGCGCACGCCGGTGGAATATGCCGCCGACGAGGATGCGGTTTATGAGGAAACCTATACCATTGATCTGAGCAAGCTCAGGCCGACCGTTGCTTTTCCCCATCTGCCGGAAAACACGCGCACCATTGACAATGTGGGAGAAATCAAGATTGATCAGGCGGTGATCGGTTCCTGCACCAATGGCCGTATGGAGGATCTGCGGATTGCGGCCGATATCCTGAAGGGCAAAAAGGTGGCGAAGGATGTCCGCTGCATCATCATCCCCGGCACGCAGAACATCTATCTCCAGGCTGTCCGTGAAGGGCTTGTTGAAATCTTTGTCGAGGCAGGCGCGGTTTTCTCCACCCCAACCTGCGGCCCGTGTCTGGGCGGCCATATGGGCATCCTTGCCAAAGGCGAGCGGGCTGTTTCCACAACAAACCGCAATTTTGTGGGAAGAATGGGACATGTGGAATCAGAGGTCTATCTGGCAAGTCCCGCCGTCGCGGCGGCAAGCGCGGTGACTGGCTATATCACCGATCCGGAGAAAATTATGAAATAGGGTCTAAGGAGGATTATAATTATGAACGCACATGGCAGAGTACATAAGTATGGGGACAACGTGGATACCGACGTTATCATCCCGGCAAGATATTTGAATACTTCCTCCCATAAGGAGCTGGCCTCTCACTGTATGGAGGATATCGATAAGGATTTTGTCAATAAGGTCAGGGAAGGAGACATCATTGTAGCCAATAAAAATTTTGGCTGCGGTTCCTCCAGGGAGCACGCCCCCATTGCCATCCAGGCTTCCGGCATTTCCTGCGTGATTGCTTCCACCTTTGCGCGGATTTTTTACCGCAACGCTATTAATATTGGCCTTGCGATTCTGGAATGTGATGAGGCCGCGAAGGAAATCGCGGACGGCGACGAGGTGAAGGTGGATTTTGACACCGGTGTGATTACTGATGTGACAACTGGGAAAACCTACCAGGCTGAGCCGTTCCCTCCCTTTATCCAGAATATTATCCAAAAGGGCGGGCTTCTGAAGTCAATTCAGGGTTAACGCCTGGCGAATGGTGACAGAGAAAAGTTAAAATTACTGCAAGGCGGAGTGGTGAAAACTTGAACGGGTTGGAGCAATTCCGCCTTTTGTTTTGAAAGGAAGGGCTTTGATTTGCATATTCTTTTTGTCTGTACAGGAAATACCTGCCGAAGTCCGATGGCGGAGGGGATTTTTCGGTCTCTGGCTGGGGGATGTCCGGAGATTACCTGTTCCAGCGGGGGGCTTGCCGCCTGCGAGGGGGAAAGGGCATCCTCCAACGCGGTGAAAGCCTGCCGCGAAATTGAGGTGGATATTTCTTCCCATAGAGCCCATCAAATTAACCGGGAGGACTTACAGGAGGCTTCTCTGATAGCGGTGGTTTCCCCACGGCACGGAGAGGCCTTGCTGCGGGCCGGGGTTCCAAAAGAAAAGATTTATCCACTGGGAAATCTGCGGGATCCTTATGGCGGCGGGTTGGATGAATACCGGACAAGCAGGGATGAAATTAAAAAAGCGGTTGAAATATTGTGGCAAAAGGTCAATAATAGGTGGAAGGAGAAAAAATAAGGGGGAATTCTAATGGAAGGCAAAGGCAGGCCGGTTATCTGCCGGATGGGGAAAAAACATATTCCGGCGGTTGCCCGGCTGGAACGGGAATGCTTTTCGGAGCCCTGGTCGGAGCAGGCGGTGGGGGCAGAATTGGAAAACCAACAGGCGGTGGTTTTTGTGGCGGAGCTGGATGGAGAACTCGTCGGCTACGCGGGGCTTCATTTTGTCATGGATGAAGGATATATCACGAATATCGCTGTTGCCTCCCGGTTCCGTCACCGGGGTATTGGACGCGCTCTGTTGCAGGCGCAGAAAAATTTTTGTATCCGCCGCGGTTTTTCTATGCTGACCTTAGAGGTGCGGGAATCCAATGCGACGGCCATCGGGCTGTATACCTCCGAGGGATTTTCCATTGTGGGAAAACGCAGGGATTTTTATAAGAATCCCAAGGAAGACGGACTGATTATGACTTGCTTTTTCCAGACTGACGGACAGTAAAGGAGTGTGCGGCTGTGGAGGAATTGACTCAAATCATACGGCAGATTTTGGAGACGGAGCCCCGGAAAATTGTGGTGAGCAACCGCCGGAAAAAAGAATACCCTTATGTCAGGACGGTGCTGGAAAGGATCCGCCTGAAGAAAAAGCCGTGTTTTCAGATGACGAGATATACGGAAAAACAGGCTTTTCATGAAAACCTTTCTCTGGAGGAGGGGGAAAAAGCCCTGCGGGATATTTTTTTGGAGGGGTATAAGCAGGCAGACTCCTTCGGGGAGACATTTGCATGCTGTTTAAAGGAAAGCAAAAAGGGAAAATTGTTCTTTTCCAAAAAGAAAACAGATGCCGCTCTGGCGCGGAAAATTACGGGGCAATCAGAACGGGGACACAATAAAAAGAAGCGTTACCTGCTGGAAGAGGGAAGGATGATTCCCCCTTTGGTGGATTTGGGGATTTTCACCCCGTCCGGAAAGGTGGTCAACGCCTATTATGACAAATACCGGCAGATTAACCGTTTTTTGGAAATGGTGGACGATGTGATCCCTGAGGATCAAAAGGAATTTACCATTATAGATTTTGGATGTGGAAAATCTTATCTGACCTTTGTCCTGTATTATTACTTTGTTTTCCTTAAGCGCTGCCGCGTAACGATGATTGGCCTGGATTTAAAGAAAGAGGTTGTGGAGCACTGCAATTCTGTTGCGAAGAAATACGGTTATGAAGGACTGTCTTTTGAAATCGGGGATATTAACGGATATCAGTACAGTGGGAGGGTGGATATGGTTGTCACCCTCCATGCCTGCGATACGGCAACCGATTACGCCCTATACCACGCGGTCCGCTGGGGGACAAGGATGATTTTTTCGGTTCCCTGCTGTCAGCATGAGCTTAATGGACAGATGAAAAGTGATAAATTTTCGATTCTCACCCGGTATGGAATTATCCAGGAAAGAACCGCCGCTTTGATGACGGACGCTGTCCGGGGAAATCTGCTGGAAGCCTGTGGGTACAAGACACAGCTGATGGAATTTGTGGATTTTTCCCATACGCCCAAGAACATTCTGATCCGAGCGGTGAAGGGAAATGTGGGAAAGGAAAAAAAGAAGAGGGTGCTCCGCGAGATACGGAGCCTGACAGAAGAATTTGGATTTTCTCCGACGCTTTTGCGCCTGCTGGAGCAGGATGGGATCCTTTCTTCCGAAGAAAAAGAGGGAAGGGAATCTCTGGAATGTTCATAAATTGCTTACAATACGGAAAAAATGCCGATATTCTTTTTCTCTGGGGATATGATATAATATTAAACAGGAAATACATTAGAGGCAGAGGAATGCTGGAAACTTATCTGGAGAAATGACTTCAGCAGGGATTTGCCCGGTTTCTTCCATGAGAAAGGTGTTTTGGAATTTTGCGTTGGACCGGGAACTCTGCCAGAAGAAGGGTATCAAAACGAGAGAGGGAAAAGAAATGAGATTGCTGGCAATAGAATCCTCCTGTGATGAAACCGCGGCGGCGGTGGTGGAAGACGGAAGGAAAGTGCTTTCCAGTATTGTGGCCACCCAGGTGGAAGAGCACAAATTATACGGCGGCGTCGTGCCGGAGATTGCCTCAAGACGCCATCTGGAAGCGGTTTCCGGCGTTGTGGCGGAGGCGATGGAAAAAGCGGGGATATCCTCCCTGGAGGGATTGGATGGCGTTGCGGTAACTTATGCCCCCGGTCTGATCGGAGCTCTTTTGGTGGGTGTCAATTTTGCCAAAGGGCTGGCATTTTCGGGCGGGCTCCCCCTGATCCCTGTTCATCATCTCCGCAGTCATATTGCGGCAAACTACATTGCCCACGAAAAACTGGAGCCGCCTTTTCTGTGTTTGGTGGTGTCCGGCGGTCACACCCATTTGGTGGAAGTGAAGGATTATACAAGGTTTGATGTTGTCGGCAGAACAAGGGATGATGCTGCGGGAGAAGCGTTTGACAAGGCCGCCCGGACTATGGGAATGTCTTATCCCGGCGGGATTCACCTGGATGAGGTGGCCGAGTCGGGTGATCCTCTTGCTTTTCGCTTTCCTCATCCCAGGGTGGATGGGGCGCCCTATGATTTCAGTTTTTCCGGACTGAAAACAGCGGTGATCAATCTTTGGCATAACGCGGAGCAGAAAAAGGAGCCCATTTCCATTCCGGATCTGTCGGCGTCCTTCCGTAAAGCGGTGGTGGACTGTCTGATGAGGAATACCGTCCAGGCGGCGGAAGAGCTTGGATATGACAAAATCGTCATTGCCGGAGGAGTGTCCGCCAACCGTGAGCTTCGCAGAAGGTTACAGGAGGAATGCGGTTCAAAAGGGTGGAGATTATATGTGCCGCCGCTGAATCTTTGCGGTGATAATGCCGCCATGGTGGGTTCTCAGGGATATTATGAATATCTTGCGGGAAATGTGGCGAGAATGGATTTAAACGCCGTGGCTTCCATGCCAATAGAATCACAGCCTGTTTTATGAAAGGAGGAGCCCTCTTTGAAGGAAAAAAGTTTTGCAGTCTTAAAAAAATACCGTTTGAGCTTTTCTCTGCTTTCTCTCGCCGTGCTGATTGTGGGAATTTTGTTTCTCGTGATGAAAGAAAATGCTTTCCTAAGTCTTGCAAGCATTTTCGGCGCATTGATTGTATTGGTCGGCGGAGTGATGATTCTGACCTATCTTTTGAAAGAGCATGAAAAGAATTCCAGGCTCCAGCTCGTCCTGAGTATTGCGGTGGCGGCATTGGGCTTATGGATTATTTTGTCTCCTGGTACCTTTGCCAGCCTGCTTTCCCTGGTGCTTGGGCTGTATCTGATTCTTGTTGGGGCGTCGATTGCTCAGATTGGGTATAGTATGAGAGAAATTGAAGGAAAACAGATATTTTCCTTCATTTTTGGCGGCGTGATGGTAGTGCTGGGCTTAATTATGGCATTGAATCCTTTCCGCGCGATGGCCTGGTTCGCTACCTTCATCGGTGTCGTTATGATCCTCGCTGGAATCATTGGCCTTGGAACAGAAATCTATCTTTCATGGGCTTCTAAGAAGATCAGGCTCTATATTGAGCGCACGGGAGGAAGCGGTCCGATCCAGGCGGAGTATAAGGATATCAAATAGAAATTTTCCTGAATGGCTAAAAATGATTCAAGAAAAGGAATAAGAATAATTTGCAGGAAATATAAAGAAAAAATTCTTAAGCTTGACAGATTATTAACAAAATAATCATTGATAATTTGCGCATTATATATTATAATAAAGGCAATTAGCTTGTGAAAGCGTCAAATGAAAGGAGAAATTGAGATGACAAACAATAAATCCGTACTCAATTGGATTGAAGAAATGAAAGCTCTTGTCAATCCTGACAATGTTGTGTGGATTGACGGTTCCGAGGAGCAGCTGGAGTCTCTCCGCGCCCAGGCTGTTTCCACTGGGGAACTGATTAAATTAAATGAGGAGAAGCTGCCGGGTTGCTATCTGCACCGTACGGCGGTCAATGATGTGGCACGCGTTGAGGATCGCACCTTTATCTGCACCAAAAAGGAAGAGGATGCAGGCCCTATTAACAATTGGATGGATCCTGAAAAATCCTATAAAATGCTCTATGATATCGCCCGCGGCAGCTATGCGGGACGTACAATGTATGTGATTCCTTACTCTATGGGCCCTGTCGGCTCTCCTTTCTCCAAAATCGGCGTTGAATTGACAGACTCCATCTATGTTGTGTGCAACATGGCTATTATGACCAGAGTCGGCCAGGCGGTCCTGGATGCTTTGGGCGACAGTGAGGATTGGGTCCGCGGCCTGCACTGCAAATGCCAGATTGACGCTGAAAAGCGTTATATCTGCCATTTCCCTGAGGACAATACCATTATTTCCGTTAATTCCGGTTACGGCGGAAACGTTCTGCTGGGCAAAAAATGCTTCGCCCTCCGCATCGCTTCCTTCCTTGGAAGAAAAGAAGGCTGGATGGCCGAGCATATGCTGATTCTCGGCATTGAAAATCCCCAGGGAGAAATTAAATACATTGCCGCGGCGTTCCCCTCTGCCTGCGGAAAGACCAATCTGGCTATGCTGATTCCTCCAAAATATTATAAGGATAAGGGTTATAAGGTTTGGTGTGTCGGTGATGACATCGCCTGGATGAGAATTGGTCCCGACGGCAGACTGTGGGCAATCAATCCGGAAAATGGTTTCTTTGGCGTTGCTCCTGGAACCAACGCGAAATCCAACCCCAATGCCCTGGCTTCCACAAAGAAGAATACAATCTTCACTAATGTTGCTTACAACTGTGATGATAAGACTGTTTGGTGGGAAGGCTTGGACAAGAATCCTCCCAAGAACGCCATCGACTGGAAGGGCAATCCCTGGGATGGAACCACCTCTCAGGAAAAGGGCGCTCATCCCAACAGCCGCTTTACCGCTCCTGCAAAGAATTGCCCCTGCATCAGCTCCGAGTTTGAAGCTCCCACCGGAGTCCCGATTTCCGCTATCGTATTCGGAGGCCGCCGCGCAAAGACCGCTCCGCTGGTTTACCAGTCAAGAGATTGGAAGAACGGCGTGTTTGTAGGTTCTATCATGGCTTCTGAGACCACCGCTGCCGCTACCGGCGCGGTTGGCGTTGTCCGCCGTGACCCCATGGCGATGCGTCCTTTCTGCGGTTATCATATGGGCGACTACTTTGGTCATTGGCTGGAAATGGGTGAGAAGCTGGGTGACAAGGCTCCGAAGATCTTTAATGTCAACTGGTTCCGCACTGATGATGAAGGACATTTCATTTGGCCTGGATTTGGTGACAATCTGCGTGTGCTCGAGTGGATTCTCAAGCGCTGCGAAAATAAAGTTGGCGCTCAGGAAACTGCAATTGGTTATGTGCCTTATGCTGAGGATATTAATCTTGAGGGATTGGATCTCGATATTGATACCTTGAAGGGTCTGCTGGAAGTAGATAAGGATCTCTGGAAGCAGGATGCCGAAGGAATCAAGGAGTTCTACGCACAGTTTGGCGACAGACTGCCTCAGGAATTGAGAAATCAGCTGAATACCATGGTAGAGAAGCTGGGTTAATTTCATTGGTTATTTTTTAATCTTTCATAAAAAGCCAGGAAAGCTATGAAAGCTTTCCTGGCTTTTTTGTCGTTTCGGTCAGAGAAAATCCCCAGCCCTACAGGGGAAAGGTAAAAAGTTTTGGCAAATAAAATAGTGGAAGCCATTAGAAAGGTAAAAGAAAAGGAGCAGTTTTCCCAAGAGAAAATGATATAAGAGGTGACGAGCAAAAACTGAAGAATCGCTGCAAACCTTACGGCGAGTCGTTGAAAAGCAGGGTTGGAAACATTTACGAATAAAAGGCGTGTATGTATTAATAGCTTTTATCAATTCTTGGAATAAACTAATGTCCGTTTCCACATAAAGAATTAGGGAATCCGCTGACACAGGGAATTATTCAATCTTATGAAAAAAGCTTGCAATTTAATAAAATTTGTGGTATGCTTCTATCGATTCACTTTAGCAATTTAAATCATAAATGAATCAATGCGTTTAAGTGTAAAAGCGGGAGGAGAAAGACGATGAGTCAACAGCAGGTGATCTGGATTGTTATTGCGGTGTATGCTGTTTTTATGCTGGCCGTGGGAATCCTCAGTTCAAAAAGCGCCAAAAGCGTATCAGATTTTACTGTAGGGAAAAGGGACGCCGGAGGATGGATTACGGCCCTTTCTTACGGAACAGCATATTTTTCCGCCGTGATGTTTATAGGATATTCAGGAGGTTCCGGCTGGAACTACGGCCTATGGTCAATCCTGCCTGGCATAGGGAACGCTGTATTCGGATCTCTTTTAGCTTGGCTTGTTTTGGCAAAAAGGACAAGGGAAGTAACGCAGCGTCTGAAAATAAAATCCATGCCCCAGTTTTTTGCCTTCCGGTATGACAGCAGAGGAATGAAGCTTTTTTCCTGCATTATCATTTTCGTATTTCTTTTGCCCTATTCCGCTTCTGTCTATAAGGGGTTGACAAGCGTATGCTCTGTTCTGCTGAATGTGGACGAGACGGTCTGTATGCTGATTATCGCTGTGGCCTCCGCGGTGGTTTTGGTGCTTGGCGGATATCTCGCTACACTGAAAGCGGATTTTGTGCAGGGGATTGTGATGATGTTCGGTGTTGCCGCCTTGATCATTGCCGTGATCCGCTGCGATCAGGTGGGGGGGCTGACCGCCGGCTGGCAGCGGATGACGG
>JAHZIE010000015.1:0-28920 GCA_019419895.1 Clostridiales bacterium
GCATCAAATATGTCTGCCCCTGCTGCGGCACCATTATCCGGGCAACGCGGGAGGTCAATGTAATCTGCGGGGATTGCGGAGAGCCATTCGAGCAGGAATGAGACAAAAGCGGGAGCCGTAAGGTTCCCGCTAAATTGTTCTCATTGAAAGAGGTGGCGCTGTCCGGGAGTGGATACTTTTTAGCGTTTCCTCGTTTCTGGCATATACGGGCCGGACAAGGGTGTGCAAAAATGAGCCGCCATGGGACTATGTGATCGCCGCGATAGGAAGCGGGCCGATGGCGGACTAATCCACCAAGTCCCCGGAAAACAGAAAAAGCCCGGAAAGCCTGATATTGTGGGCTTTCCGGGCATAGATACAAAAACAGCCCTCCGATTTGGAAGGCTGTTTTTGTATTAAAGATTGTTCCTTAATATGGTGGAGATGAGGGGAATCGAACCCCTGTCCGAAAATCACTTATCATGGCTTTCTCCGAGTGCAGCCCATCCTTTCAGATTCCCCTCACGCAACGCCGACAGGCAGGCTTTGCGCTACGGTAGCCTTTAAGTCGTGATCAACGCCAAGGCATTCGCTGATTCATGTTCACCGCTCATCGACGCCTCTATCCAGGCCGCGGTACTCCCGGCAGAGACGACAGCCTAAATTAGGCTGCTAACGCAACTTGTTTGTTGTCGTTTATTTTTAAGTGTGCAGCTTTTATAGTGGTTCTGCGCCACTACTCGCTTACCATGACTCACAATCCCCGTCGAAACCTTTACATCCCCATATTATATAGAATTTTTCTATCCCTGGTTATGGGATTTCAAAGCCCGCTCCGCATCTCGCTTTGCAGCTTTTCTGGCCATATCCTCCCTTTTGTCGTAGTTTTTCTTTCCTTTGCATACGCCAAGCTGCACCTTAACCCTGGAACCCTTAAAATATAAAGAAAGAGGGATCAGCGCATACCCGTCCTGCTTCACATAACCAAGCAGACGCATAATTTCCCGTTTGTGCATCAGCAGCCGCCGCACCCGCATAGGTTCCCGGTTGAAAATATTCCCCTGCTCATAGGGACTGACGTGCATACCATTGATCAGCAACTCTCCTTCGTCCACCTCGCACCAGGAATCCTTCAAATTGACCCTTCCCTGCCGGATGGACTTCACCTCTGTTCCACAGAGCTCAATTCCCGCCTCCATGCTTTCCTCTACAAAGTAATCGTGGAAAGCCTTTTTATTCTGGGCAATTGTCTTTAAATTTTCTTTTGCCATTTTGCTTTCCTCCTTTGATGAGTCACATAGCTTTCTGCCAACCGCACCCCCATATGAATTCTGCCCTGTGTATTAATTAATTATAACAAAGACAGAAGAGAAAAGTCAAGGAAGATCCCAGATTCTTTGACCTTCTACGAAATATTGGGCCTTGCCCATAAATTCAAAAGGGCCCCTGCCTTCCGCACGCACTACATGACGGGAAGGCGGGGCTGTTTCTTCTCAATTTTTAGGACGTGGACCGACATCCGACATATCAATTTGCTGGAATCCCAGCGCAAGAGCCGGGGAATCAGGGGACAGAGTGAAGTCATGCCCCGCCAAATCACGGAACAAAGGATCGCCAAAAGCGGAATGGCTGTCCTGCCCCAAGGTCTTCCACTGTTCCAGATCCTTTTCGGCCTCCGAAGGATTTCCAGTCGTCCAAAAGAGATTCAGATCGCTGATCACATGCCCTTCCTTTGCCGCTTCATCAATTGCGGGAATAAAGTATGGGGTGCCCTCCGTAATAATAATATTTCTTTCTGAGACAATGGACACATGATCTTCTTTTCTCGTAATTCTCATCTGTCCTTCCTTACCGCCCATAAAAATATTATTTCTCAGAGTATTTTCCCTGCCATAGTGCTGATGGAAGGGCTGGCTGCTCATATTGATACAAATATTATTCTGGGCAATAATATGCGAGCTGCCCTCGTCAAAGTAAATTCCCCAGCCGCCGTAATTGCTCTTTTCCACATTATAAATCAAATTGCCGTTCACTTCAGTTCCCGGCTGTATTCCCAGAGTATAAATGCCGCCCATATCACTCATAACGCCTTTTCCAAGGTCATGGATATGATTCTTCTCGATCCTGTTATTTTTGGATACGTTTTCGGTATATCCCCATACCCAGCCGCAGGAAATTCCGGTATAGGTCAAATCGTGGATATGATTGTGGCTGATAACATTGTCATAGGAATGAATGGAGAGGATGCCCGTCGCTCCATGATAAACATGGGTGCAGTCATAGATATGATTATCCGTAATTTGATTCCCCCCGTTTCTTCTGCACACCGGGCCATAGGCATCGCTGCCCCCATTTTTGATTCCACCCGCTCCCGTATCATGAATCTCATTATATGCCAGGGTATTGCCAAAACAGCCGTCTCCCAGTTCAATTCCATACCAGCCAATATGTTTGATAGTACAGTCTGTCACCGAACATTTTTTTGCGCCTTCGAAATAAAGCACTCCAGGTATATGGAGAGCACCTTGGGGGGTTCCCGCAACCGGCTGGGCAGAACTCTCCCTATAGGAAAGCCGGCCGCCTGCATGGTATTCCTCAAAAGCATATCCCCGCTGTTCGGATGTCTCCACGATTTTTGGAAAACGGCAGTCACTGTTGACAAAGGTCAATCCTTCAAAATGCAGATTTTCCACATAGGAGTTTTTTTCCGGCTGTCCGGCGACATGGATAAACTGGGCGGTCACAGGGGCGATCACTGCGGTGTTTTCCTGGGTTTCGCCCGGATAGGGAATATAGTATAGTTTTCCCTCTTTCTTATCCAAATACCATTCTCCTGGCTCGGAAAGGGCTTCAAAAACATTTTCAAGAAAATATTTCGCGAATTTTCCCGTTACATCATCCTTCAGGACAAAAACGCTGCGGCTTGTGGATTTAACCGTCTTGGCCGCAGTATCGACCCAATCAATGGGCATACGTTCATCGATCCAATAATGATCCACAATAATGTCAATATCCTGTAGATTTTTATAATTCTGGATATCATCGTTCTGATAACGGAAAGTGTCGCTTCCATCAAAAAGCTGACCATCTTTCAAATCCGCCTGGTCAATCCAGAAGTAACCGCTTTTCGGCAAGCGGGGACGGTTTCTCCTTTGATCATTGACATACAGCTGTGTAAAACTCCATTTCCCCGCTTTTACCTCGGGGAGCTCCTTCACCCACGCGGTACATCCATTGGCCAGTGTCTCTTCTGTAAAGCCAGTCAACCTAATTCCACCATTGAAAACCGGCTGTTCCCCAGGATAAGCCTGGTAGGTAGTGGGAAAAGAATCACGCTCATCAAAATCCACCGGCTTTTTGACCGGGTATTCCCCGCCCCGAATAAATACTTTGACTTCCTTATAAAGCTTTCCACGTGAATTGAGCGCGCGGATAACATCCCTCGCCTTTTCCAGCGTGCGGAACGGTCCGTCATTTCCATCCGCGGACGGAGAGGAAAGCCGCCCGCTCCATTGATCATTCCCCTGTGGGGAAACATAAAACTCCCAGTTTTCCATACAGGAACCCCCTAATTTTTATTTTCCATAAGGTGATTTTTCCAAATGTGGAATCCAACGTGGAAATTATACGGCTTTCCCTTTGCAATGTCAATCAATTGAGGATAAAAATAAGTAGGTTCCTCATATAAATTGAAACACAAAATCTTTTTGTGTTTTTTACATATTCTGAAAAAGAATAATTCTTTTCAAACTGGCCGTACCCGTCATATTAAACAAAAAAGCCAAATCATTTTTTACATCAAAAGGCTAAAAATGGGAAATAAACTTCTAAAAATCTATATCATTTTATAAAAAAATAGGCTATAATGCAGAGGATATAGTACCCCCTATATTTACTTTTTGGGAGGAATTCATTATGCAACTGCTTTGCAAACCAGAATATGAAGCCGCCATCGCGGCTACCAGAGATCAGCGGATGGAATGGTGGCGCGGCGCGAGATTCGGCATGTTCGTCCATTACGGCCTCTTTTCAGTCCTCGGACATCACGAATGGGCCATGTTGATGGATGAAATTCCTGTGGCGGAATATGAAAAGCTGGCCGATCAATTTCAGCCAAAGCCGGGCGCCGCTTATGAATGGGCCGCCCTAGCCAAAAAGGCGGGCATGAAATATATGGTCATGACAACCCGCCACCACGAAGGCTTCTCCCTTTGGGATTCCAAGGCAAACCCCTATAACTCCGTCAACTACGGTCCAAAAAGGGATTTGGTTCGCGAATTTGTGGACGCCTGCCGGGAGTATGGCCTTAAGATCGGTTTCTATTCCACATTGATGGAGTGGCACCATCCCGACAGCTGGGCTTGCGCCTATGATCCCGAAGCCCGCCGCCGCTATACAGATTATATTAAAGCAATCAACCGGGAGCTGCTGACCAACTATGGAAAAATTGATATTCTCTGGTATGATGTCGCAAGCCCAATGACTTCCTGGGAGGGATGGGATTCTCTGGCGCTCAACCAGATGTGCCGGGAGCTGCAGCCGGATATTATCATCAATAACCGCAGCCTATTGGATGAGGATTTCGGCACTCCGGAAGGAAGCATTGTCGCGGATAGCGCCAGAGACTGGGAAGCCTGCATGACTTTCAACGACATGAGCTGGGGCTATCTGGACTCGGAGCAGGCCGCTCCCTACAGCTACAACGCCCCCAGAATCCTGAGAATGCTCAATACTGTGGCCGCTAAAAAAGGGAACCTTCTTTTAAATATCGGCCCAGCCCCAGACGGTTCTGTCCCCTCAGAGGCTGTGGAGCCTCTTGAAACTGTAGGAAAATGGCTACAGGAAAACGGCGACGCCGTCTATGGCATCCATGATTTTACCGACACTGGCATGGGAATCAAAAGCTTCAGCCAAACAGGGAATAAGGTTTTCTGCTGGGTGTGGATCTGGCCGAAGGACGGGATCCTCACCATTGGCGGATATTCTACCAAGCTGCGCTCCGCAAAGCTTTTAAAAACCGGAGAACCTGTTTCCTTCCGTCAGGAGGGCCGCCGCATTATTTTGGAGAAGCTTCCGGGAAAAAGCCCGGATACCCATGCAAATGTGGGCGTAATTGAGCTGGATTTCGAAGATATTCCGGAGTGTACCTTTGGATACAATTACCCTCAATGGAACAAAGGGTATGGATTCCTTCCGAAAAAGTAATTTGAGAAAGACAGGAGGAAAAGGGGTATGGCCGCCTTTTTCTGACGTGCAATTTTCTGCTGTGAATTTTTAAAGTTTACAGACTTCCTACATAGCTTTTAAAGGAATCCACTATAAAAATCCGTTGAAAAACTCCCTCTTCTTTTTGAAGGGGGAGTTTTTGTTAGTTTTCATTTTTGTATTTCCATTGGTATTTTCATCTTTTCAATCCATAAGAAATAGTCAAGTCTCTGAAAAAACTGACGCCATCCAGCACTGAGAGGAATTTGCCCCTTTCCCGCGGTTTCATTCGCCAAGCGGCGCAAATGAAAGGTGCCGGGCTCTTTTCACCACGGCCTACAGCTTTGTTTTCTTTATTAATCTGTCAAGACATTTTCTGGTAGAATGAACTTTGAAAAAAGCTCACAGCGGTAAAAATCAAAGCTGCCGACTGATCGAATTTCCCACAGGCGGGTACTGATTGACGGCAAATAATCAAATACTAGTTTGCTATAAATTAAAAAATAGTTGATTTTTTACATTTACGCATAAGCGGCACGCGTAAAGCTTTGTGCCGCATTCCTGATATCAGGGAACAACGTTTTTCTATACCTTAGGAGGCAGTTTTCGCAGATAAGAAAATCTTCTCCATCTGAACCCGCAGCACCGCGGAAAGGAGAAAGGCCAGCACCAGTTTGGCGGCATCAGGAATCAAATATGGGATGACGCCAATTCCCAGTCCGGCGATAAAGCCGCAGCCAAGCTGAACGCAAAGCCACAGGGTGCCCGCCGCGTAGCATACCAGCATGGCCGACAGCATTCCCATTCCAGTCCAAAGTTTACGGTGTTTTTTTCCATAAGAAGCAAACATAGCCACAATCCATGCCATGATAGGATAAACAATCAGATAGCCTCCCGTCGGCCCAGCGACAACGCCAAGCCCGCTGCTGAAGCTGGAAAACACCGGGATTCCGACAATTCCAAGCAATATATAGACCATCTGGGTGAGAAAAGCCTTCCACGGGGAAAGAAGCGCCCCTGTCAGCAATACGGCAAAAACAGACAGGGTAATCGGTACCGGGGTAAAGGGCAGGGGGATTGAAATCACCGCGCACACACAGGTGATGGCGGCCAAAAAGGCCATTAAGATAATATCCTTTGTTTTCATTTCCATTCCTCCAAAACATCTGGTTTCTGATTCAATTTTTCATGCCGCCGTTTCGGTCACCCGAGGTATTTCAGTCAGGCAGGGGTTTCTCTTCCAATTTTCCCGGGTCACAGAGATTTTCCGGGGTCTCCGCCATAAAACCTCCAGCTCATAGTCCGTTTTCCAGATATCGAAAAGACTTTTTTCCTTTCCGGAAAATCCACATGGAAATCATTCATCATATACGGTCTGTGGCCTTTAAATAAACCTTGTGGAAGAAGATGCTGAAAATTTTCTTTCCTCCCCGCCCGGCCTCTAGTAATTGATATGCATTTTGTCAGGCAATTTTTCTCTGGGAATTCCGCTTCCATCTTGGAAGTATTTCACCCAAAAAAGTCAATACAATCATGCCGCGTCGAAACGGACGGCTTACATAGTCCCTAAAATCTCCCAGCGACATTTTGTTTCTCTTAAAAAATGTACGCTTTCTGTTACCTGTAAACGGATGCTATCGTATTACGACAACCTGTGAGATATAATATCCATAATTCCTACAAAGAGAGATTTTCCTTGTCCTACCTGAGTAATAAAATTGGGAATACCATTACACTGTAAATCGGCGAATAAAAAAGACCGCGGCAGCATAAAAACTGCAACGGTCTCATTGTAGCATAAACCGCCCAAAATTGTCAACTAAATTAAATAAAAAGTTGACAATTGGCTTTTAAAGAGATTCAGGGCAAATATAATTAAGCATTCCCATTCTCTGCCCCTGCCGATAATATATGCGGGGCACCCTTTTTCCCACAAGACAGACTGTCTCGTAATTGATCGATCCGCCCAATTGTGACAGCTCGTCAACAGAGAGAAATTCCTCTCCGTCTCTGCCGAACACTGTAACCGTGTCCCCCTCACGAACATTGGGAATACCTGTAATATCCAGAAGGAGCTGATCCATGCATACCCTCCCAATCACCGGCGCCCTATGTCCCTGAACCAGCATCTCCGCCCTTCCCCCGTACTGCCTGGCATAGCCGTCGGCGTATCCAATAGGAACTGTGGCGATCCTCTTTCTAGAATCCGCATGATAGGTGCATCCATAACTTACCGCGGTTCCTGGACGTACCTCCTTCACCAGGGAAACGGTCGATTTTAGTTCCATGGCTGGATGCAAATCCATTTGCCCAGCCAGTTTTTGAGACGGCCAGAGGCCGTACAGGATAATTCCGGGCCGCACCATATCCAGACACATTTCGGAATAATCCATCACGCCTCCGCTGTTGCAACAGTGCCGCAGTTCAAAGAAAACCCCTCTTTTCTCCAACGCGCTGATACAGGAGGTAAAATGGCGGTACTGTTCCAGCGTATACTTCCTGCCCTCTTCTTTTTCATCCGACACCGCAAAATGGGTGAAAATCCCCTTTGCCTTCAATCCGTCTACTTGGCACGCCCGGACTATCTCCTCAAGGCTGCCGGCGTCTTCCTCCTCGTTTTGGTACATAAATCCGATTCGGCTCATTCCCGTGTCTACCTTGATATGGATATCTATTTCAGCCTGATACGAGGCAGCCATCTTCCCAAGGGCCATGGCATATGAAAGGGAATAAACCGCCTGCGTAATCTGATACTTTGCCAGCAGATCGGCATTCTCCGGAGGGGTAAAGCCCAATATCAAAATCGGCTTTGTAATTTGATGGTTTCTCAGCTGAATCGCTTCCTCTAAATTGGAAACCGCAAACCAGTCGCTGCCCAACTCCTGAAGCAGCGGGGCAACAAATTCCGCTCCATGCCCATAAGCATCCGCCTTAACTACACTCATAATTTTGCAGGAGGGCCTTACCGTCCGGCGAATCACCCCATAATTATGCGCAAGGGCGTCCAGATCGATCTCCGCCCAGGTTCTTCTTACAAAGGAACTCATACCAATCTCCTACTCTCCTGTTTCTTGCGGTTTTCCTTTCCACCGGATACGGCAATCACCCCCGGCATATTCCAAAGGAAAGGCCGCCGCGCTGTCTTTGGCAGCAGATATACGTACTTGTTTATTTTAGATCGTTTCTCTCCCACGGTCAACCCAGATTCTGCCGTCTTATCCATTTTCCCTGAATTCTTCTGCCCCTCCTGTACGAATGATTTCTTTCCTTAAAAAATTTTTCTGTTATTTTTGCCCCTTTTCCTTACAGCGGTAATATGTTAAAATAAGTTATATCTTGTCATAACAGAGCAGAGGCAGAAAATGTCTGTGGCAGCTGTGAATGAGTGTGCAAGTGTCCCAAAGGCCGCAAACGGTCAAAGGAAATGGAAAGGAATGGTTTTGTTCATGTCTAATGTAATCCGCGTCTTTGTTGAAAAGCGCCCTGGATTCGATATTGAGGCGCAGCATATCCTGGCGGATCTGCGCGATAATCTGGGACTGACAGCAATCACCGGCCTGCGATTTGCTAACCGGTACGATATCTCCGGACTGACAGCAGAAGAGTTTGAACAGGCAAAAACAACGATTTTCTCCGAACCGAACGCCGACATCGTTTATGAGGAAACGTATCCCTTGCCGGCTGAATACCGCGTTTTTGCCATGGAATATCTGCCGGGCCAGTATGATCAAAGGGCTGATTCCGCAGCGCAGTGCGTTCAGCTTCTTACCCAGGGGGAGCGGCCCGAGGTTTTAACTGCCCGCGTAATCGGCATCAAAGGCGATATTTCTGATGCTGAATTTTTAAAAATTCAACATTATCTGGTCAACCCTGTAGAATCCCGCATCGCCTCTCTGAAAAAGCCGGAAAGCCTGGAAATGAAGGCTGAAATTCCCAAAGACATTGAAATTATCAAAGGCTTTACTTCCTGGAACCAGGAAGAGCTTGCCGCCTATTACCGTTCCATGGGATTCGCTATGACCCTGGATGATCTCGCTTTCTGTCAGGAGTATTTTGCCAAGACGGAGGGCCGCGATCCCTTTGTCACAGAGCTGCGGGTTATCGATACTTATTGGTCTGATCACTGCCGCCATACTACCTTTCTTACCCGGCTGGAAGAAATTGAAATTGAAAAAGGCGCCTTGTCCTCCGCCATTGAACAGGCATTGTCCGCTTATTACGCGGCCCGCGGCGAGGTCTATGGAGAAACAGACCGTCCTGTCTCCCTGATGGACATGGCAGTCATGGGAATGAAGCTTCTCCGCAAGAGGGGGATGATCCCAGATCTGGATGTCAGCGAGGAAATCAACGCCTGTTCCATCGAAGTCCCGGTGGAAATTGACGGGCAGGTGCAGACCTGGCTGGTACAGTTTAAAAACGAAACCCACAACCATCCCACTGAAATTGAGCCCTTCGGCGGCGCCGCCACCTGTCTGGGCGGGGCAATACGCGATCCTCTGTCCGGCCGTTCTTATGTTTATCAGGCAATGCGCGTCACTGGCTCCGGTGATCCCCGTATTCCTTTTGAAGATACCCTTCCCGGCAAGCTTCCTTCCCGTAAAATCACCACCGGCGCCGCCAGCGGCTACAGCTCTTATGGAAACCAGATTGGACTTGCCACCGGTCAGGTAACTGAGCTGTATGATCCCGGCTATGTTGCCAAACGATTGGAAATCGGCGCTGTTATCGGCGCTTCCCCCAAGGAAAATGTGGTCCGCTCTGTCCCTCAAGAGGGGGATGTTATCGTCCTGCTGGGCGGGCGCACCGGACGTGACGGCTGCGGCGGCGCCACCGGCTCCTCCAAGGCTCACACAGAAGAGTCCATCTCTACCTGCGGGGCGGAAGTACAAAAAGGAAATCCTCCCACGGAACGAAAAATCCAGCGTCTGTTCCGCAATCCCCGCATTTCCCGCCTGATTAAGCGCTGCAACGACTTTGGCGCCGGCGGCGTCTGTGTCGCCATCGGAGAGCTGGCTGACGGGCTGACTATTCATCTGGACAGTGTCCCCAAAAAATATGAAGGGCTGGACGGAACTGAACTGGCCATTTCAGAATCCCAGGAGCGCATGGCCGTTGTCCTTGCTCCAAAGGATGTTGATGCCTTTACCGCGGCCGCAGAGGAGGAAAATCTGGAAGCTACAGTTGTGGCGCATGTCACCAGCAGCCCGCGCCTTTGCATGCGGTGGCGCGGCAATACCATTGTGGATTTGAGCCGTGAGTTTCTGAATACCAACGGTGTCACACAGCACGCTAAGGCATACATTTCCAGCCCGGCGGCTGATAAAAATTACCGCACCTCTGTTCCCGCCATGCTGGAATCCCTTCCCATCGGGGAAGCCTTTGAAAAAAACCTGGGCCGTCTGGAGGTTTGTTCCCAAAAAGGGCTGTCCGAGCGTTTTGACGCGAGTATTGGAGCGTCGACTGTACTGATGCCTTTTGCAGGAAAGTACCAGTATACACCCGAGGAAGCGATGGTTGCAAAAATTCCTCTGGAACATGGAAGCACAGATACCGCTACCGCTATGAGCTTTGGATATATTCCGGGCATCAGTAAATGGAGCCCCTTCCATGGAGCGGCTTATGCCGTTGTCGAGTCACTGGCCCGTCTGCTGGCTGTCGGCTGCGACACTTCCCACGCCCGGTTGACCTTCCAGGAATACTTTGAGCGTCTCCATGACAATCCCAAACGCTGGGGAAAACCGGCGGCTGCCCTGCTTGGGGCTTTTCTTGCCCAGGAAAAAATGGGCGTGCCCTCCATTGGTGGAAAGGACAGCATGTCCGGTTCCTTTGAGGATCTGGATGTCCCCCCCACCCTTGTCAGCTTTGCCGTCGCAATGACAACAGCATCCTCCACCCTGTCCGCTGCCTTCATCAAGGCAGGAGAAAAGGCCTTCCTCCTGCCTCTTCCCGTGGATTCCGAAAGCCAGCTGCCCGATTGGGAAAAAGTCCGCAAGCTGTACGCACATATCTTTACTCTGATGCGGGAGGGTAAAATTTCCACCGCTTCCTCTGTTCACGAGGGTGGCGCCGCCGCTTCAGTGGCAAAAATGAGCTTCGGAAATCAAATCGGATTCTCCTTTGAGAGGAATTTGTCCCGCCAGCTGCTGTTTGCCCCCCTGTGCGGCTCTCTGATTGTCACCGCGGAAAGCTCTTCCTTGTTTGAGGGCTTTGAGGTGTGCTATTTGGGCCAGACAATAGAAAAACCAAGCATCTTCCTGGAAGGGGATGAGCTGCCTCTGAGCCGTCTCATTCAAACCTGGACGGGGACGCTGGAGTCCATTTTCCCCATCCATGCCCAGGCAGACACAGAAATGGAAGAAATTCCCCTCTATTTACAGAGAAATGGAGCTTCGCCCTCCATACACGCGGCCAAGCCCAGGGTTTTTATTCCCGTATTTCCCGGTACCAACTGCGAAATCGATACTGCCCGCGCTTTTGAACAGGCAGGCGCTCAACCGGAAATTCTGGTTGTCCGCAATCTGACGGCTGCCGGAATTGAGGAAACCATTGAGCGCATGGCAGCCTCTATCCGTAAATCCCAAATTGTCATGCTCCCTGGCGGGTTCTCAGGCGGCGATGAACCGGATGGTTCCGGCAAATTTATCGCTACCACCTTCCGCAACCCGAGAATTGCGGAAGCTGTCACAGAGCTATTGGAACAACGTGATGGCCTGATGCTGGGAATCTGCAATGGTTTTCAGGCTTTGATCAAGCTTGGTTTGGTTCCTTACGGAAAAATCACAGCTCTGTCTTCCTCTGATCCAACTCTGACCTTTAATACCCTTGGCCGCCATGTTTCCCGCATGGCCTATACCAGAATGACCTCTGTGAAATCCCCATGGCTTTCCATGGTAAACGCCGGCGACATCTTTTCCGTTCCGGTCTCTCACGGTGAGGGCCGTTTTGTTGCCGATGAGCCGACACTTCGCCGCCTGATCGAAAATGGTCAAATTGCCACGCAGTACTGCACCCCCTGCGGCAAGCCTTCTATGGATATCGAATGGAATCCCAATGGTTCTGTCTGCGCGATCGAGGGAATCACCAGCCCGGATGGCCGTGTTTTTGGAAAAATGGGGCATTCCGAACGTAAGGGCGACAATCTTTACAAAAATGTCCCCGGTGCAAAGGATCAGCTGATCTTCAACAGCGGCGTTGCTTATTTCAAATAACAGTATTTTCTGTTTGTGAAGTTTCTCAGGCCGTAATATTGGAAACCCCAAGCAGAAATTCTGCTTGGGGTTTTTTTAATATTCCAGGCGTGAAAGGATAAAAACCATAAATAAAAATGAGGGAAACTTCAGTATTCCCTCATTTTTATTTATCACAAAACACTGCGTTTTTCACCTAGTCATTCGGTTATTGATTATCCTGCTTCTCCCGCCATTCCACAAACTCACGGGCAGCGTCCTCATCAATAATTTGATTCTGAATCGGAGGCCAAGCCTTCTGCGCCTTTTTTTCATCAATTTTGGGAGAAACCGCCTGCTCCTCCTCCATTCTTTTTTGGAAGGCAACACGGTTCTTTTTTTCCTGGGCATCTTTGATCTTCAAATGCATTTTATAAGTCCAGAACATCGCCAGACCACACATAATAAGCCCGAAAAACCAGCCTGCAATGGTAGTGACCAAAATGCAGAATACACCGTAAAGGAGAGCAAGCTTTTTCACCTTAATAATCAAAGAATATACGACGGGAGGTATGGCAAAAACCACCCCAATGGCGGCATTAATTAAGTAGTATTCCAGCGGCATGAACAAACTTCCTTTCAGTACTCATAAACCAGCAGAGAATCCTCTGCCCTATTGATATTTATGATACATGAAAAAACAGCTGGTTGCAACATGGCACGAAAAAAATTTACAAATTTCCATATATTCATATGGGAATTTGTACGTTTATCACTGCCTAAAATTTACAAAACGCAGGGACCGCTGGAGGCGGATTCTTGCCTTTTTTAAATGCCTGGAAACCGTCGCGGTATTAATCTCCATCATCCGGGCGATTTCCTTCATGGTTTTTCCCTGCAAATAATATAGGGAAACACACTCCTTTTGTCTTGATGTCAGATCCTCCTTCATCGCCTGACGCACGGCCTCTATAATAAATTCCCTCTGCTTACTGTTATCATCTCCCATTCCCCGCCGGGATGCAAAAAACAGGCTTTCTGTAAAATCATCCAGGTGAAGAATCTGCCTCATTGCAGCTGCCTCCTTTTCGCGTATCTGAGCAAATATCCCCCTGTATGAGACATCTCCAAATAAATTGTGTATATCATCTGGATCCTTTTCTCCAAATCCGCCTCATTTTCTTGTTCCCCCTTTGATTTTTGTTTTTTCAGACGGAATAAGTATTTCTTAACTTTATCAGCCTCCAAAAGATATTCCTGCGCCCAGGCTAAAGCCTTCATGTCCAAATTGTTTATATTCACATTGTCCATATCCGTATTTCCAGCCGACACACTCATAGGATTCCTCCCTTTATGAAGTCATCATAGAACAATCGTTCTGAATCTTTGATTTTTAGTATAGCATAATACGATTTAATTTTCAAGAATATTCTTTCCTTTTACAAGAACAATATTTCTTCTTTTTTATCCTTATACTCTCTCTTGACAAAGCTTACAATCTATTGTAAAATATATAAGCTATTTTAATTTATTCTGATTTGCCCCCGTAGTTAAATGGATATAACAAACCCCTCCTAAGGGTTAGTTATCAGTTCGATTCTGGTCGGGGGCGCCAGCTCGTCATAAGCGGTATACCGCTTATGACGAGCTTTCATTTTATCCTAAAAACGCCGCTTTTTTTAACTACCTTCTCCTATTCTTTAACTGTCTCGCTCTTTTCATGGTGATTTGCCGCCGTCGCCAATTTTTAAGGCATCCTAAAGAGCATCGTTTTCAACCTTCTCTTTTGAAGGTGATACAATTCATTAATTTGGGAAAACATTTTATTTTTTGAAGGCAAATCTTCTCCGGTTCTTCCTAGGCATGATGAAAAAGATAAAATAAAAAAGGAGGAAGTGGAATGCTGCATTTCGGATTGTCCCCATTCTAAGTAAAAAAATGGAATATAAGTGTATTATTTCTGTTTCTCTTGGAGCTTAATGCGGGATACCGATACAGGGCCAGGTTTTACCTTCAAAAGCTGGAGCATTTATTAGTAATCTTAATATATAACAAAAAGCGGGACGCATGTTTATGCGTCCCGCTTTTCTTATTTCTGTTGTTCAATTATTTGGCTTTAAATTCCTGAGAATGAATTTCATTTCCGTCGCTGTCCACATACTGAACGACAACAATGGGATCGCTCACATTAGTCGCCTCTTTCAAGGTAGAAGCCACCTCTTCAAAGACGCTGGACTGGGCGGTCAAAGCCTTTTCCAGTTCTTCCGCCAAGCCGTCAACCACATAAGCGCTGTCGATAGTATAAACATAAATGAGCTTGTCGCCTTCACCCTTTACTTCAATGTCCATGCCGCTGTCTTTCAAATCTTCCTTCAGCTCGGTAATCTGAGACTGAACCTCGGAGGATTTCACGTAATCCTCAATGGTTTTAGAATTGCTGCAAGCCGCGAAAGAAACCGCCATGAGAGCCGCCAAGACACATACAACCAGTTTGCCAATCAACTTTTTCATAGAACTACTCCTTACATTTTTTATTGAGAAGCTAGGGATAAGTATACTTTTCAAAGAATGAAATGTCAATCACCCGGCTAAAATTCTACGGATAGAGTATATTTTCTTACATAACATCAGAATTTTTAGCAAAATTTTATCTTGATAATCAGAAAATATTTTACTATATGCTGTGTCATGTCACACTTCTCCCTGTTCTCTTCTAAAATACCAACTGCACCAGCAGCATATAGCAGACCGTCCCGCCTACAATGGATAAGAGCATCTGCCTTTTCCACAGATGTAGGGCAATCACCACGCCAATGGAAATGAACTCAGGGATTCCATAGCTTCCAGAAAACACATTGACATTTTTCAGGCAGTATACCACCAGCAGGCCAAATACAGCCGCCGGAAGAACTTTGCCAAGGTATTGAATATAATGGGGCGTTGGCCTGCCCGCTGGAAAGAGAAGAAAAGGCAAAAAACGGGTAAACATGGTCCCCAGCACTACCATGGCTATGGTAATTATCTGCTGCGTTATCGTCATAGTTTCTTCTCCCCTTCTCCCAGAGGATGCCGCAACAGTGTCAATACCCCTAAAATTGCGAACATAGCGGGAATCATAAAATTATCGGCGCCAAAGGCTATCAGGCAAAGCAAGGAAAGACCAAGTCCTAAAACAGCGCTGGTATGTTTTTTGTCTTTCAACCATTGTTCCAAAAATATGACGACAAACATAGCTGTCATAACAAAATCCAGCCCCTCTGTATTAAAATGGAGGAAGGAGCCAAAAATTCCTCCCAAGGTGGCTCCTAAAAACCAATAGAAATGATTGAGGAGAGTCACAAAAAACATAAACCATCCTCTGTCCACATTTTCCGGGATCTTCGCAGTGTAATTAATAGAGAAGCTTTCGTCACACATTCCAAAGATCAGATAAATTTTTTTCCATCCGGTGCCCTTATACTTGTCCAGCATGGAAATTCCATAAAAAAGATGCCTGGCATTGATCACCAGGGTCATCACCAGCGCCTGCAGAGGATTAAAGGAACCCAAGAGCAGATTGACGGCAATAAACTCCACCGAACCGGCAAAAATTGTCAAACTCATCAGCATAGGGTACCAAAAACTAAATCCGGACACATTCATGTAGATTCCGTATGTCAGCCCAAGAAACCAAAAACCGGCAAAAATTGGAATTGTATGAGGAAAAGCCGCCAAAAACGCCTTTCTGATTTTGCCGGCCAAGCCTTCTTTCATAAGGGAACCTCCCTGCCTATTCTATGTTTACAGCTAAACGCGTCCATTCTGCAAGAGCCGGACATGGCCGCATATTTTTCATTTTACTCAAAACGCCTCTGACGGGCAATGGAAAGGGCATTTTTCATCTTTGCACTTTTTCTCCTCTTCCGGCACGCACCGCCTTGACACCAGCCTGAATTTTCCTCTACACAGGAAACACTTCCCGGGATATTTATGAATGGAAACCCTAGCTTTCACAACAGATTTTTCTAAAAGTGTCCTAACGCCGCATTTTTTGGGGATACGGATGATTTCCCTATGAAAAATTTTCTTTCCAATCAGGCCATTTCTTCAAGAGCTTCTCTTTCTTCTTCCGTAAAACATTCATTGGGCGTTTTTCACAATAAAATACGACGCTTCACTGCCGTCAGAATTCCCCACCGGGACTGTATTGGCACACCACCTTTTCTCAGTTCACTCCTTGCTTCCCTTCACCAAGAGCATCATGGGCCGTCTGAGTTCATCCAGCATACCGGGCAGTCCCATCATTTCCTGCGGAGGAACCGCTTCCTCTACCGCATCCAGCCGAAAACCGGCAACTATCAGACCATTCAGAAGCTGCGTCAAAGTATGATGCTGTTTCACCACATTTTTTCCCAGAAAAACTGTTTCTCTTCTGCCTGGATAAAAATAATTATCCACCGGCCAGCAAAAGGGACGTCCGTTACTGTCGCGAATCCATTCCTGCCGGATACTTCCTGTAAAAACAGGGTGCTCGATATTCATGAGAAAACAACCGCCCTTTTTCAGCGTCCGGTATACACGGCGGTAAATCCAGTCCAAATCCTCCACATAATGAAGTACCAGGTTGGATATGACACAATCAAAGTGTTCCGCGGGATAAGAAAATTCATCCAAGCTACACACCTGATAGCAGATTTTAGGATCCCCGTTCCTCTCTTCCGCCATTTGAATCATCCGGCGGCTGCCGTCAATTCCAAGTACATGGGAAGCCCCGTTTTCCACGGCATATTTGCAATGCCATCCATAACCACAGCCCAAATCCAGTACCTGTTCCCCCCTCAAATCAGGGAAAAGCTTTTTCAACTGATGCCATTCTCCTGCTCCTGACAGTCCTTCCCTGCTGCGCGGCATTTCGGCATACTCTTTAAAAAATTCCTCATTGTCATAAAGACTCCGCAACGGCAATTCTCCTCCCTCAGTACATACTCTGTTCATAAACAAACCTCCGATCTAATTTCGTATTCGGAAAGTTTTCGGCGCAAAATGATAGACCAAAATACTTGCGACAACACAGTAAGCCACACAAAAAGCAATGGTCAATCCCCCAAACAACAGGGTCGGAATCTTTAGCTGCATCATAACAAAGCAGATAAAATAGGTACCGGAAGACACCAACTGGTAGGCGCCGCTTTTCATCTCCGTCCCTGCGTTATAGGGCTGGAGAAGGTAATAAATCGTCAGATAATGGACGGAAAAAAAGACGCTCAGGCTGAGTATGGAAATAAAAATCACCGCGTAATTTAGAGGGTTTTCTGTCCCTCCGGAGGCATAGAGCAGCAGAGACAGTCCTCCCCCAACCACAATCGCCGGGAGAAGGTTGATCTTGATAATCTCCCTAAGACGAATTTGAAACAGCTTGAGAATGTGCTTGGGCTGTTTATAAAAAGAATAGGTCAACAGGCTGTGATCACAGTTCATAAACAGAGCCCTGGTGAAGCCCGACCCCCGGTTGACTGCATACATAATAAACACAAAATAAGGCAGATAAACCATCAGCAGGCTGTTGACGCCCTCCCTCAGCTCAGTAAGGGAAGAAATCGCCGCCAGGCACCCCAGAACCAACACCAGGCAGGCGGCCGCCGTACGCTTGGAAGCCCTCCATAATATCTTCTGGTGGCGCTTGATAAAAAGATCATTCAAAAATTCAAAACCCCTGCGGCGGCTGATAATCCCTGCATCGTTCGAAATCAGCTTTCTGCTCTGTTCCCGCGCTATCTGTCCGCTGAGCTGTTTTTGATCCATTCCCTGTCGTTTTGCCGTCAGCAGCTGCTGGTACATCTCGCGGTAATGGGAAAAAAGGAGAATCTTCCTTATGGAAAGAATTCCAAGAAGAATGGCGATTCCTGCAAGTATCTCAAACGCCCACACAGGAAGTGTCAGTCCCGCTGCCGGAAGTCCATAAGCCGCCGCTGACAGCAGAAGCATCCCTATCCATTCCCACTTGCTCAGGCCGTTTTCATTGGCCGCCTTTCCCGTTTTTTCATACCGGACAAGGGAAAGAGACGCAGCTGTGAGCTTGCATCCGGCAACAAAGAAGGGAATCATTCCGCACAGCCAGGCCGGAATTCCCCTTTCCATTCCAAGCCATAAGGAAAAGGGGAAAAATCCCACCGTCATTTTCAGCATGGAGTATCCATAATTGACAAGGGTATATTCCTTCGCGTTCATCCTCATCAATATGATGGCATAGTATTTGTCATTGGTAGGGTTGAAAAGAAAAGTGTTGGCATAGGAACCGATGATCGTGAGAAAAAACAGGATATGCAAAAATACTTCCTGTTCCGAGACATTTTCATAGAGCATCCCGATTCCCACAACCATTATAATAAAATACAGAAATTTCCCCGCGAAAACGGAGACGAATTCCCACAAAGCGGACACAACATTGGCGAAAATCTTTAGCCCTCTGCTCCCATACAGGGCGGAAGGCAGAAATTTTTTGAGCAAAGGGATTTGCTTAAGAGAAAATAGAATAGAGTTCACCCTGTAGGTGTTTTTTAGGGAAAAAGAAATTCTCAGGGTCTTATTCATGGCCGTCCTCCCGCAAAGCCGCGATTATTTTCTCCTTAAACTCCTGGTTATCCAGATTGGACTTGTCTACAGCTTCTAGCACGCCGTGGTTAAGGAGGATGATTTCATCACATAAATCCAAGGCCAGATCCATAATATGAGTGGAAAAAATTGTCACCCGTCCGTCCTTCAGGGAACGGAGAAGCTGCTTCATTTCCTCCGCCACCACTACATCCAGCGACGTCAGGGGCTCGTCCAAAAGAAGAACCGACGGCTGGGCGATGATATTGATCAGCATCTGCATTTTATTTTTCATGCCATGGGAATAATCCTTCAGCAGCTTGTCTCTATCCTCCGGTTCAATGCTCATTTCCTCAAAATAGTCGTCTATGGTCTTGGGGGACTTAATTTTCTCTTCGTTAATATCTAGAAAAAATTTTAGAAATTCCCGCCCGGTCAGAAACTCAGGCACAGTAGGCGTCGAGAGGACATAACCGGTATCTTCCGCCATTAGCTCCCTCTTCCCCTCCGCCGTTTCCAGATAAAACGCGCCACCGTCTATTTTGATATCGCGGTTCAGGCAGTTAAAAAGGGTGGTTTTTCCCGCCCCGTTTCTTCCCAGAAGGCCGTAGATTTTCCCACTTTCAAAAACAAAATCAATATCTCTTAAAACTTCTTTTTTCTCAAAACGCTTTTGCAGATGTTCGATTACAAATTTCATTCTATTGTCTTTCTCCTTATAATTTTTTACAGCGCACACCGCCAAGCTTTATTTCTTTAAGCCCCTTCCTCAGGAGTCTTGCGACTTATAGCCATAAAATCGGCTGGCGGATGGCCACATTGCGACGCACCTCCGTGTCCTGGGACTCCTCCGGCAGCGCCTCATAAAGCTCGATAAGCTCCGGCATGGGAAGGGCACAACCGGCAAACAGCATAAACGGCATGCGTACAGGGAGGCTTTCAAAATGCTCAATATCACGGGGATAAGGCCATGAGTTTTTATCCTTTAAATAGGGATAGAGAAATTCCACCGCGGACTGGATCGTCCGACCCCCACAGTCGAACCTCCAGAGATTTTCCTCTTCACTATCCGAAAGAACATGGCACAAGGCCACAATGCTGTCTAAAACAAAAATGCTGTAGCTGTAAGGCTTTGTCCGGGCCAGTTCCTGGGGAAAGCTTCCATCCGGCGCCTGCTGAAGGGGAATCAAAAATTCCCGGTACTGTCTCCGGCATTCCTCCACCAAGGCTGTATTCTCGGTGAAAACGGCATACACAGCCGCCTGAAGGTAAAAACAGATGCTGTGATTATTGGGATGAATCCTTTCTTCTCTGCCGTTTTTGCTTGTCATCAACCAGTTTAACAGCAAAGAAAACCATTCCCTCAATCCGGAATAAATCTTCGGCGTCATAAAAGGGGAAGATCTGAGCGTCTCAATGGCAAAAGGAATATCAATCATATGCAGGCCGTCGATGATGCCAATCCCTCTTTCATCAGATACTCCTGGGACCGCCTGGGCATATCTGAGATTGGGAGCCATACAGAACGTGGGATCCAGAAAAAATTCATAGAGCATACGTACAGCTTTTTCCGCGTATCTCTCGTCACCGCTGATTTTATAACCGGCGGCGAGGTTAGCAATATTTGTCCGCGTCTTACGCATGGCAATCCGATGGGCGAAAAAGGCCCGGGGATTACTTTCACCATCACGGCGGACATAAGGAAGGCCGTCCTCTGTTTCCGGGTTGGGCCACCAGTAATCGCCATTAGAATAGTAATCATGCGCAGTTCCCCTGCTGCATTCGGCGGCTGTATCGGTAATATGCACGCACGATGCCCCCAAAGATTTTTCAGCCCTCTCTATAATCCGATCCTGCCGAAACCCATGATAGGTAAGGAAATTTTTTCTTTTCATCCGAATCAAATCTCCCGCCTGCTTTCTTCTCTCACATTTGATGTATCAAAACAACAAGATAAGCATATTATATGGGATTCCAAAAGGAAATGCAATCACCCTCTCCGGCCAATCGGCAAGCCCTTCAATCTCCTCCTACTCCATAAAACGTGAACCGGCGCTCATCTTTCTATTGTTATCCGTCCTGCCGTATTTCTCATACCGTTTTTTCCTTCTTTCCTCTCTCCGTTTTTTTGAAAACCTCCAACTCAACTTTATCCAGTTGAGAGCTTTATTTTGCTGAAAAAACACCGGCAATTGAATTACGCTCATCCTTTCATAAACATCTATCATGTCCTAATCCAGCTGGGCCCCTTCGTCCTGCGTTTTTTCAGTTTACCATAAAATTGTCTCCCATCATTGGATAAACAGAGGTCTTCGCTCTCCATATGGATTGAAACGAAAAATCATAAAATTTTTCCGTCATACGCACAAGAATTTATCTGTGGGATTTGATTCTTTCCTTCCAATCGTATATAATATTAAGTAGATGAATTTTAAGCTAACGCGTGGAGGAGGGAGAGTTGTAGCAATGCAGAAAAACAAATACCGGATTTTAGTTCTGGACGGCCAGGGAGGAGGCATTGGAGCCCGGCTCATCAAGCTGATCTCTCCAAAGCTTCCGGCCAACTGGGAGCTTATATGCGTCGGTACAAATTCCCTGGCAACCAGTTCCATGCTAAAGGCAGGCGCTTCACAGGGAGCTACGGGAGAAAACGCGGTGATTTACAACGCAGGCAGGGCCGATATTATTATGGGGCCCGTCGGCGTTATCCTGGCCAACGGGATTATGGGGGAAGTCTCCTCCGGCATGGCGGCGGCGGTTTCCGGTTCCCGCGCTGTCAAAATTCTGATTCCTTCCTCCAGCTGTGGTATCCTCATCGCCGGTTCAGAAGACTGCCGTCTTGAGGACGCTCTTGCTCGCGCCGCGGTTTTGGTACAAAAGGAAATATCCTTATCAACGGAAGCCCCCGCATAGGCAGGAAGCCGTGCCGGCCAGCAGAAGCTGGGGTGGGACTTCTTTTCCAGTTTTCATGCTGACTTTGAATCTTCTAAACCAATGATGCCAAGAAGGTATCCGCCTTTCCAAAATGGGAGGGCAGATACCTTTTTATTTTTTGAAAGGAGCTTGGTATGACGCTGCAGGAATTTTTTCATTCCCATCCGAAGGCCGCTTTAGCCTTTTCCGGAGGAACAGATTCCGCTTTTTTATTATGGGCCGCAAAAAAATATGGATGCGATATCCAGCCCTATTATGTCAAAACCGCTTTTCAGCCGGAATTCGAGCTGGAAGACGCCCTCCGGCTTTCCAAAGAGCTTTCCGTTCCCATGAAGGTTATAGAAGCCGACATTTTTGCCGTTCCCGGCGCCGTCTTCAACGGCCCTGACCGCTGCTATCACTGTAAGCGGGCGCTTTTTTCTCTGCTGATACAGCACGCGGGCAGGGACGGCTATTCCCTCCTCCTAGACGGAACCAATGCCTCGGATGACGCTACTGACCGTCCCGGTATGCGTGCCCTGCGAGAATTGGAAGTACTTTCCCCACTGCGGGAATGCGGTATGACAAAAGCTGAAATACGCCGGCTTTCCCAGCAAGCCGGGCTTTTCACCTGGGACAAACCGGCTTACGCCTGCCTCGCCACCCGTATTCCCGCCGGTATTCCCATTACCAGGGACGCCTTAAGCAAGGCAGAACGGGCGGAAGCCTTTCTCTTTCAGCTGGGCTTGAGGGATTTCCGCGTCCGGCTCTGTCAGGACGGCGCCCTTATTCAGGCGACTGCCTCTCAGTTTCCCCTGATGATAGAAAAGCGGGAAGAAATTCTAAACGCGCTGGGAACTGACTTTCCCCATCTGGTGCTGGACCTAAAGGCCCGGCCGTCATCTATTCAGGAGGTATGATATGAATCATCATGAAATTCTTCAGCTGCTCCGGAAGGTTTCCGATGGAAGCACCACACCGGAGGAAGCAATGCTTAAGCTCAAGCAGGCCCCTTTTGAGGACTTGGGATATGCCAAGGTGGATCTCCACCGCGGCGTACGGCAGGGCACACCTGAAGTGATTTACGGAGCGGGAAAAACACCCAGCCAGATTTTAGGCATTGCTTCCTCTATGGGGCAGCGCGGCTGCCGCAACGTGCTCATTACACGGATTGACAAGGAAACCGCTGACTTTATCTCATCCTCCCTCCCCTTGGATTACTCCGACACCGCCCGACTGGCGGTTGCATTTCCGGAAGCTCCTGGCTCTCTTGGCCATATCGTCGTAGCCACCGGCGGCACCAGCGATATGCCTGTAGCCGAGGAAGCCGCCCTGACCGCCGAGGCGCTGGGCAACCGGGTCACCCGGCTCTATGATGTGGGAGTGGCCGGGCTGCATCGGCTCCTTTCCAGCCTGGATGTCCTCATGAGCGCACGATGCGTCGTCGCTGTCGCCGGCATGGAAGGAGCATTGGCTTCGGTGGTCGGAGGACTTGTGGACTGCCCTGTTATTGCCGTTCCCACCAGCGTGGGCTACGGCGCCAACTTCGGCGGCCTTTCCGCCCTGTTGTCCATGCTCAACTCCTGCGCGTCCGGATGCAGCGTTGTCAACATAGACAACGGTTTTGGAGCCGGATATCTGGCCAGCAGAATCAATCAAATGGAAGGATTGGAGGAAAATAGAAAATGAAAATTTTATATGTGGAATGTCAGATGGGCGCCGCGGGGGATATGCTCATGTCCGCCCTGTACGAACTCCTGGAGGATAAGGAAAAATTTTTGAAAGAAATGAACTCCCTGGGGCTTCCCGGCGTCTCTTTGAAAGCTATCCCCGGCACAACCTGCGGAATTTCCGGCACTCATATCAAAGTTACCGTAAACGGCGCGGAAGAAACCTCTCCCCCATCCCATGACGGCCATCCTCATGAGCACGATGACGCTCACAGCCATAATCATATCCACAGTCATCACCATCACCACGCATCTCCTGGCAACATTGCATCCATCATCGATACCCTTTCCGTCCCTGCCGGGGTGAAAAAGCACGCCCAACAGGTATATGACGCTATCGCCCAGGCGGAGGCCAAGGCTCACGGGTGCCCGGTGGGGGACGTCCATTTTCATGAGGTGGGCGCTTTAGACGCTGTCGCCGATGTGGTGGGTGTCAGCTACGCCCTGTCTCTTCTGGATGCGGACAAGATTATCGTTTCTCCCATTCATGTGGGGAGCGGGACGGCGCGCTGCGCTCATGGCGTCATGCCCGTACCTGCTCCTGCTACCGCGGCCCTTCTCACAGGGATTCCCATCTACGGCGGCAATGTCCAAGGAGAGCTCTGCACCCCCACCGGGGCCGCATTGCTGTCCCACTTTGCTTCCTCTTTCGGCGGCATGCCTGTAATGTCCGTGGAAAAGACTGGGATCGGGATCGGCACAAAGGTATTTGAACAGGCAAACTGCGTCCGTGTCTTTTTCGGGGAGAGCGTGGAAGAGGAAAACGCCGGCATCACAGAGCTCACCTGTAACATCGACGATATGACTCCCGAGGCCCTTTCCTTCGCCTGCGCCAAACTGCTGGAGCTGGGCGCCCTGGATGTATACACCGTCCCCGGCACCATGAAAAAGGGACGTCCCGGCCATGTCCTCACCCTGCTGTGCTCACCGGAAAAGGAGAGAGAAATGGCACTTCACCTTCTGGAACAGACGACAACCAACGGCCTGCGGGTACGCCGCTGCGGAAAATATTTTCTTTCTCCACGTCAGGAAACAGCTGAAACCCCCTGGGGGATTGTCCGGATAAAGACGGCACAGGGATATGGCGTCACCCATATCAAGCCCGAATTTGAGGATGTGGCCTCCCTGGCAAGAAAAAACCATCTTTCCTTTGACGCAGTCTCTGATGAGGCCTTGCGTTATTACAAAAAATAAAGCTCTCATTTTCCGGCAAAGGAAAAGGGTTCCGGGCCGGCGGACAAGCTTTCCAAGAACAACACGCTTCTCCCAATAGCCCCTTCTGAAAGCGGGAAGGAGTTGCGCGCGCAGTTAACAGAAAGGACATACCATAAAAAATGAAGAAATCAATTTTCAGATTCCTTGGAATCTTCCTTCGTATGGGTCTGAGCATGAGCTTGCTGACCATATTAGTATTTCCCGTCGGGATGCTTTCCTCATGCCGTTCAGAGCAAGGCGCCCTGTCTCAGCCGGAATCCCCAGTGGAAAAAGATTCTGTTATCATCGCCATGGACACCGCCTCAGAGCCTGAAGCCGGATTTGATCCCGTCTTTGGCTGGGGAGCGGGAGAACATGTTCATGAGCCCTTGATCCAAAGCACCCTTACGGTTACCAATCCAGATCTAACCATTGGCTATGATCTTGCCACCAGATATTCCGTTAGTGAGGACGGCATGACATGGACAGTAACTATTCGCGAGGACGCCCGCTTTACTGACGGAACGCCTTTAACGGCTTCCGATGTTGCCTTTACCTATAATACGGTCAAAAACTCAAGCTCGGTCAATGATTTTACCATGCTGGACTATGCGGAGGCCATAGACGGCTCCACCGTGGTGTTTCACATGTCCTCCCCCTTTTCCATTTGGCCCTATACCATGGCGGTTGTAGGGATTGTGCCTGAACACGCCTACGACAGCGCCAGCTATGGCCTGCAGCCTATCGGTTCCGGCCGTTATCTTCTCAAACAGTGGGATCGCGGGCAGCAGGTGATCCTTGAGGCCAATCCCGATTATTATGGGGAGCCCCCCAAGATGAAAAAAGTAACCATTCTGTTTATGGAAGAGGACGCGGCTTTTCTTGCCGTACAGGCCGGGCAGGTGGATCTGGCCTACACCTCGGCGACCTATTCCGATGAAGCTCCCAGCGGTTACCAGCTTCTTTCCTGCCGCAGTGTGGATAACCGGGGAATTAACCTGCCTGTCACAGGAAACCCTGTCACCTCCGATATTTCTGTCCGCCGCGCCATCAATATCGGTATTAACCGGGAGGAAATGATCGAGCATGTTCTCAACGGTTATGGCACTCCCGCATACAGCGTATGCGACCAAATGCCCTGGTACAATCCTTCCTCCCAGGTGGAGTACGATCCCCAAGAAGCCGCGGCCCTGCTGGATAAGGCCGGCTGGCTGCCCGGCAGCGACGGAATCCGGGAAAAGGACGGCGTCCGTGCGGAGCTTACCCTGCTTTACTCCAGCGGGGACTCTGTCCGGCAGTCCCTTGCGGCCGATATGGCTAACCAGCTGGGCGAGCTGGGCTTTTCCTGCAAGATAGAAGGCGTCGGCTGGGATACGGCCTATGAACGGGCCCTCTCCACTCCCCTTCTCTGGGGCTGGGGCGCCCATACTCCTATGGAATTATATAATATTTACCACACTCTCATAGGCACAGACTCCGCCCAGTATTCCCCTTATTCCAATTCTACGGTAGACAGCTACATGGATCAGGCCCTTGCCAGCCCCAGCCTGGAAGAATCCTATCAGCTGTGGCAGGCGGCTCAGTGGGATGGTTCCACCGGCGTCACCCAGGATGGGGATATCCCCTGGGTATGGCTGGTAAATGTGGATCATTTATATTGGGTACGGGACGGACTTCAGGTAGCCGAACAAAAAATACATCCTCACGGACACGGCTGGTCCATTGTCAACAATGTGGATCAATGGGACTGGATCCGGTAAAATGAGAGAATCCAGATTTTCGAAAGGAAGGAATCCCCATATGTCCCATTGCCTACTGTCCGCCGGCAAAAAAATTATCCGTATGCTTCTTCTGCTGCTGGGTGTCAGCCTGACGGCATTCCTTTTGATGAGCGCCTCCCCCATAGATCCTCTGCAGACCAATATCGGGCAGACGGCGCTGGGCACCATAAGTCAGGAGCAGATCGCCAGTCTCAAAGAATACTGGGGAATGAATACCCCGCCTCTCCAGAGATATCTTGGCTGGCTGGGCGGCTTGTTTCATGGAGATCTGGGCACCTCTCTTCTTTACCGGCAGCCGGTTAGCCTTATCCTATGGGACCGCCTTTCCTCCTCCCTCTGGATGATGGCTGCCGCCTGGCTTCTTTCCGGCATCTTTGGCTTTCTTCTCGGAATGGTGGCCGGCGTTTTCCGGGGCAGGTGGCCGGATAGGCTGATCCGGGGATATTGTCTACTGTTATCCAGCACGCCGTCCTTTTGGCTGGCCCTGCTTCTTCTGATGATCTTTTCCGTCTGGCTGGGGATTCTTCCTATCGGCCTGGCTGTCCCGGCCGGCCAAGCGCAGGCGAGCGTATCCCTTGCGGACCGTTTCCAACACGCCATCCTCCCCGCTCTGACGCTGAGCATCACAGGTGTTTCCCACATCGCCCTGCACACCAGGGAAAAAATATGTGATATTATGGAATCCGACTTCATCCTTTTCGCCAGGGCCAGAGGGGAATCCAAAGCCTCCATCCTTCTGCGGCATGGACTGCGCAGCGCGGCACTGCCGGCTGTTACCCTGCAGTTTGCCTCAGTCAGTGAAATTATCGGGGGCTCCGTTCTTGTGGAACAGGTATTTTCCTATCCCGGTTTGGGTCAGGCGGCCGTCACCGCCGGACTGGGCGGCGATCTTCCCCTCCTGATGGGAATCACTGTTCTTACAGCCTTCATTGTTTTTTTGGGAAATCTAATGGCGGATCTTCTATATCAGGTAATCGATCCCCGGGTAAGAAGAGGGAGGATCGCGGTATGAAGAAAAAATGGAACCGTCGGAAATCCTCCTTGATTTCCTTCAGTATTGTATTTTTCCTTTTGTTCGGGGTGGTTCTGTCAGGGCTTTTCCTCTCAGGGAGGGCTATGGAAACGGATTTTTCCCAAAAAAATCTTCCTCCTTCCCCCGCTTCTCTTTTTGGCACCGACTGGATGGGAAGAGATATGCTCTCACGCACCCTTTCGGGACTTTCCCTAAGCATCCAAATCGGTCTTCTGACCGCCGCGGCCAGCTCTGTGATTGCCTTGATTTTGGGAACGGCCGCGGCTCTTAACCGGAGAATCGACGCCGCCGTTTCCTGGCTCATTGATTTATTTATGGGAATTCCCCATATTCTTTTGGTGATGCTGATTTCCCTCGCCTTTGGAAAGGGCTTTGCCGGTGTTGCCGCCGGTATTTCCCTAAGCCATTGGCCTTCTCTGTCCCGGGTGATCCGGGGAGAAATTTTACAGCTGCGGAACGCCCCTTACCTTCTGGCCGCGGAAAAACTGGGCGTTCCCCGCCTGCAGCTCATCCGGCGCCATATTTTTCCCCACCTCTTTCCTCAGTTTCTCACCGGTTTCATCCTCCAGTTTCCCCATGCCATACTTCATGAAGCGAGCATCACCTTTCTCGGCTTCGGCCTGCCGCCCGAACAGCCGGCCATCGGCATTATCTTATCGGAGAGCATGCGTTATCTCACAACCGGAAAATGGTGGCTGGCCCTCTTTCCCGGCATTTCCCTGGTTTTGGTGGTGATCAGCTTTTCCTTTATGGGGGAACAGCTGCGCCGTCTTACCACACCCGCAAGCATACATCAATGAAAGGAGAACATTTATGGAGAATCTCCTCCGGGTGGAACACATGTCCATTTCCTTTATCCAATATCAGTCGGGCGTCAGCCGTCAGCGGATGAACGCTGTCCGTGATCTTTCCCTAGCTGTGGACGCAGGTCAGGTGGTTGCCGTTGTGGGCGCCAGCGGATCAGGAAAAAGCCTTTTGGCACATGGTATCCTCCATCTTCTTCCCTACAACGCCGCCATGGAAGGTACCCTTCTGTACCGTGGGGAACCTCTGACTCCAAAACGGGCGGAAAATCTTCGTGGCAGTGAAATTGTCCTTGTTCCACAGGGAGTGACCTATTTGGATCCTCTCATGAAGGTGGGCGAACAAATACGAAAAGGAAAAAAGGAGGCAAAGAGTTTCCAGCGGTGCAGAGAAGTTCTTTCCCGTTATGATTTAAACATCAGGACAGAGCGGCTGTATCCTTTTGAGCTTTCCGGCGGGATGGCACGCCGTGTCCTGATTTCCACAGCTGTAGTCGAATTTCCCCGACTGATCATCGCTGATGAGCCGACGCCCGGACTGGATAC
>JAHZIE010000015.1:28930-45992 GCA_019419895.1 Clostridiales bacterium
GCATCCTTTCCCACTTCCGTCAGTTAGCCGATGAAGGCGCTGGAGTTCTTCTCATCACCCATGAGCTTGAGTCAGCCCTTTCCATCGCCGACCGTGTGGTGGTACTCTACGCAGGCGAAACGGTGGAAGAAGCCGCTCCCTGTGATTTTACTTCCAAGCATCTAAGGCATCCCTATACCAAAGCCCTCTGGAACGCCATGCCTCAGAATGGGTTTCTCCCCATCCCGGGGGCACAGCCCCGCGCCTCAGAGATCACAGAGGGCTGCCTGTTTGCCCCCCGGTGCTCCCGTTGCCTGCCGGAATGCACGGCGGGCGTTATTCCTTACTTATCAACCGGCTCTGGCCGCGTGCGGTGCCTGCGGTGGAAGGAAGGCGGCGTACAATGATCCTTGAAGCAAAGGAACTCTGTTTCAGTTACCGTAAAGGGGACAGACAGGATATTCTCAAAAATTTCAGCCTTACCCTCCATCCGGGAGAGCGCGTGGGCCTTTCCGCTCCCAGCGGCATGGGAAAAACCACCCTGTGCCGGCTGCTTGCCGGCTATGAACGCCCAGACAGTGGCCAAATTCTTCTGGATGGAAAACCGATTTCCTTCTACCGGGGATTTTGCCCGGTACAAATGATCTGGCAGCATCCGGAACTTGCCGTCGATCCCCTCCTCCCTCTTGGGAAAACCCTCTGTGAGGCGGGTCCCATAGATGAAAGAATCCTAACGGCCTTACATATCGATCCTTCCTGGTTCGCCCGGTACCCCTCCGAGCTCTCAGGCGGAGAATTGCAGCGGTTCTGTATCGCCCGGGCCCTACGGCCCCGTCTGCAATTTCTTCTCTGCGACGAAATCACCGCCATGCTGGATTTAATTACACAGGCTCAAATCTGGCAGCTTCTCCTCGAGGAATCAAAAAATAGAAGCTTTGGGATGCTTGTGGTCAGCCATCATAAAGAATTGCTGAAAAAGGTCTGCACACGAATAGAACCGCTTTCTTAAAAATTTATTCTCCAATACAGGAACCCGCATTCAAAGTCCTTGGAAACCCGATAAAGGGCAGACACTGTGTTACGGCGTCAATCAGCATTTCACGGCTGTTTCCCATTCTAAGATTTGCCTGGGCACGCGCCTTTGCCTCACATCCATCCAGGCAACAAATAGCGCAAAATGTAATCAGTTCTCTCATCTGTAAATCCACCGCGCCCCTCGTATAAAAGTCCCCAAAGCAGTGTGCTGACAAGTAATCCTGAATATGCCTCATTCTCTAGGAGCCGAAGCGCGCATAGATTCAATTAGTTCCTTGCCAAATAGTTGCTGCTGAACAGCCAGTCCTTTTTCAAATCTGGATCCTCTGTGACGGTAGACTGGCTTTTTAGGGAACACACAATATTAGATGCCTCAAAGGCTCTGTTCACCTCGTCCAGTGCGCGCCCTGCCCTCTCCAGACCTATATACGGCGCGCATTGATAGATAGTTTCCTTAATTTTCTCCAGTGCGGCTCCCATATCCAAAGCTGAAATTGTGTATTCATACAGCGGCCTGAGGTTCTGCGTTGCTGTCAGAGCAGTAAGGGAAATAAGCGCTTTCTGCTTATTTTCCAATACGCCATAGGGAAGGATATCGCTGCACAGAAAATTCTCTGCGATTTCCTGAAATTCTCCGTCAAGCCCATCAGAGAATCGGGACATTCCCCGAAACCATATTTTTTTGTATTCTTCCGTGGTTTCTTTCCGATTCATAATAAACCACCTTTCTAATATTGCTGATCTTCTCTCCCCTTGCGGGATAGTTTTACAAAAAAACTGTCGGCTTTATTTTCCTTGCTACTCCTTTTTCTACAATGCCGCATCGTTTATTTTATCATATTTTTTAGTCACATATATTTTAAATATCTAATTTAGCTTACGGGAATACCATTCTATGAAGGACTGTCGCTCATTCATTCTGTACGCCTGATAGGAATACCGACAGTCTGTGTCATTTCTCAAAAATAAAAGTCCAGGAATCCAAAAGTTTTTGCCTAAAAGCCTGAAATCTGGGGATCGCCAGAGTTTCATGGTATCTTAGCCCCTATCATACCTGGAATGTTTTCGAAAATCAGGGGAGGCAAGGGCAGTCCTCCAATCTACCCTCATATATTTTCTTTCATTTTCTTCCGGTGGGAACCCACGAGGGAATTGCTTTTTAATGAACAAAATGCTCTGAGGCTGCTTTCCCAGCATTCTCAGAGCATTTTTCATACTTAATCGTTGTACAGATAACAAAAAGTACGGGAGAACATCCAAATATGGCAAAAGAACGAATTGGGAGGGGCCCTGCAAGCATCCGGCGGTTCACTCCTTCTTTCCCCTGGAAAGCTGAAATTCCTATTTTCCGGCTTTGGAGATCACAGAACCATAAAAGCCTTTGTTTTTCTGACCAATCACCTTCAGCTCACCGGAAGAAATCATCAGACGGATCCGTTCGGCCACCAGCCAGTCTCCAATCCCAAACTGATAGAACCCGAGGACACGACCGATCAGCTGCCCGACTGTACACGACTCCTCCGGGAAAAGCCGGCGGATAAAGGAATCATAAAAATCCTGTTCCACACTGAAAACCCGGCCCCCTATTACGGCGCGCAGTGGGGCGTTTTCCCGTTGCAGCGTCCGCCATTTTCCTGAAAGCATCCTCAATTCCGTTTTGGAAAGGGGCCGTTCCCCCGCAAGAAATTGTCCAAAATCCTCCGGCGGTATCTCTCCCCAGCCGCTATATTCCAAAATGGTATTTCCCGTCTTTTCCTCCCACAAGGGAAGAGGGACAAGGGATACCCGGCAGTCCGCCGTCAATAAAACGTCAGCCGCAAACAGAGTTCCACACGCCCCCTCCGGGGAAAAATCTGTCCAAATACGCACCGATTCCCCCATATCAGCACGCTGACGGAGTTTTTCCAAATCGGCGAGACAGCCGTCCCAATAATTTTGAACGGTTGCCTCCTCTTCCTCTTCTCCCCATGGGCTGGCCGACAGCCACTGCCGGATAAGCTCCCACCTCGGACCATTCCTCTCCAAAGGCGCCTGGATATCCCCTGTCGAGAATCCAAAAGACAGCCCTACCACATCTTCACTGTTTCCTCCAATGGGGACCGCTTCCTTCATCCGCTGTTCCTGTTCCCTTTTGGCCTGAATCAACGCCTTTTTCTTTTCTTTCCGATTGCCGCCAGCCACAATAACGCCAATGGCACTCGCCGAACCTTCTCCACAATGCTGTGCGCAACGTAAGCTTCCCTTAACGGAATCACTGAAACAAACCTCCAACATTCTTATCAATCCCTTTCTGATCGGTATGTCCTTCCTTTTTACAGGAGAACCCACTGGGTGTATCCTTTTTTGCCTTTACCTGCCGCGCATCATACGGAAAAGCTTAGATGGGGTGGGAGGATTTCCTTTATACAGGGCCATCATCTGATACACCTTTCCGGCCAGATAGAGGAGGATCAGGGAAGACGCTGCTACAATTCCCAATGAGGCAAGTCCCTGCCCCAGGGACAGCTCCCCCAAAAGCAGCCGGCTGGGCGTTACAAGAATCGCTGTAAAGGGCACCCAATCTATCCATGCCGCTGCTGACTCTTCTCCACCCATGAATCCGATGCCGCCGGCATACAGGGTGCAAAGAAAACTCACAACCAGGATTGTGGTGAACAAGACATTGGTGGAGGAAAGATCCTCCGGTTTTCCCGCGGCTGACCCTCCAATAGAGGCCAGGGAACAATAGAGCAGAAAACCGGCCAGCAGCATCAGCAGGGCGATGATCCCACCGGAAAGGGAGAATACGCTTCCCAATCCTTCCATACTGTCAAAAAGCTGGATTAGCACCATATCCGTCTCCGGATTGATCCACTTCACTAAAGCAGTTCCAGTGGCAAAGCCCCCGACCAGCGCGGCAATCCACAGGAAAAATTGGAGTATGCTCGCCGCTACAACAGCAAAAACTTTTCCAAAAATCATGGCGCTGGGCTTGATCGCAATCAAAAAAGTATCCATAAGCTTGGAATTTTTCTCCAAAATAACGCTGTTGGCCACCCCCTGCCCATAGAAAAGAACCAGGAAATACAGAACCATAATGCAGGCATAGGGCAAAACATAGGACAGCACCTGCTTGACAGTTTCCGCCGGTGTTTTTTCCGGGGAACCGGCACCGGTACCGTTGCCGGTTACAATCTCAGACTGCACTGGGAGCAGCAGCTGGGAGGCTTGGTCAGCGGTCAGTCCTGATTTTTGGAGCTGGATGACTTGAAAATTCTGGTTAAAAAAGCTTTCCAATCCCTTTGTCTCAGCCTCGTCCAGCCGGGTTTCCTCCGGAAGAAGAAGATTCACACTGTATCCCGTTTTATCCAGATCCAACGCGAGAATCAGGCTGTTTTCCGTACTGTCCGCCAAATCACGGGCCTCATCCATAGAATCACAGCTGACATAGGAAATACTGTCATAGCCTTCCGCTCCCAGCTGATTGAGAAGGCTGAAATCCGCCTGTCCCTCGGTATGATCCACCACAAAAACCGACTGCACTGGATTCTCAGTCGCAAGCGCCTCAGAAGCCCCGCCGCCAAACCATTCCACCGCCGCCATAATCCCCGCGGGCACAAACAGAAGCAGAATGACCAGCAGCCATGTTGCTACTCTGTATCCTTTTGCGTGTATTTGGTGGGAAAAGGTAAAGGAAAATACCTTTCCCATTCCTTTCAGTTCCTTTTTCATCCTATCTTCCCTCCTTGGCCATGGATATCATCTGTCCCAGCTTTACCCTGCCGCCCTTATGCATCAAAAGGGAGCTGTATATCCTGGCGCAGAACAAGGCTAAAAGCACGATGACAGCAGCCTGGATCACCCAGGAAAGGAACAGCACCCAGAAGGAGATATTCCCCACTATATACTGCACCGGCGCGCAAAATACGGAAAGCACTGGGCACAGGCTTGCAAAAAGCGCGACGCCGCCGCTGGCGCTTCCAGCGCTTGAAATAAAAATGGAGACCAGATACCCTGCCATAATGAGAAGGGTAACAAGGGTGGAAGCGCTTTGGATATCATCCATTGTGGAGCAGCCTGTGCCGGAAAGGCCGGCAATAATTGCAAATGTAAAATAACCGAGAAGAAGAGAAATCAGGATAATTCCCAATGTTTCAGGTCCTATCTTCAGAGTTCCTCCGCTGATTCCCATACCGCTCATCATGCCGCTGATAGCGGACACATCCATAAACATGCCACTGACACAATAGGAAATTCCAAATCCCGCCACCAGAATTAGGAACATTCCAAAAACATAAGTCATGGCGGCCAGAATTTTTCCCACAATCAAAGCAAGGGGCTTGACGCTGACCATTAACAGCTCTACCAACTTGGATGCCTTCTCCTCCACCACGGTGCGAATGATATAGGTAACAGAAAAAACACTCACCACAATGACCACCAGCGCGTAAACCAGCTGTATCATATACTGGACATCCCAGGAAACTCCATCCTTTTCCATGTATTCCTTCACGCCGCCTGTTTTCACTTGGAAGGAACTTGTCACAGCCGCCGCCTGTTCACTTCCAATCTGGAATTCCTCCAACTGTGCCGTCCTGACAGCCGACGCTACCAGTGCCTGCACCTTCGCAAGCGCTTCCTCTCCCAGAGTAAGATCGTCAAGACGGTAGATTTCCGTATGGAAACCTCCTGTTTCCTCGTCTTTCAAAATCCGGATATATAGCTGGCTGTTTTCTATTTTCTCCTTATATTCCCCGGCGGAAAAATCAGCCGTCACAAATTTTGTCCCGGCAAAATAGGGCTCCCTCTCTCCCAGATCTTCCACCGGCAGGTTCAACTCCGTCTCATTAGAAAGGTATATCGTATCAATTGCCGATACACCGCCGGCTCCCGCCTCTCCGCCGGAGGCCAGTGTCATCACTGGAACACTGAGGATCGACAGGAGAAGCAGGATTACTGCCGTAACGATATTCGCCTTATTTTTGATGAACTGCCTCAGGGTAAAGGAAAACACCTTCTTTGTCCCCCGCAGGGCTCCTTTATTCAGCCTCATGGCGTTCCCCTCCCACAGTCTCAACGAAAATTTCATGGAGAGAGGGCTCCCTGAGATCAAAGGTAATCACGGTGACATGATGTTCAATCAGCATTCCCAGCAATCTATTCGCCTGCTCCTCCCCCTGCACCTTCAGGCGGTATTCATTTTCCTTCTCCGTCAGAAGCTTGATCCCCGCCTGCTCAATATAAGGCTTAATATCCTGCTCTGTTTTTAAGGAAAGGTTAACCCTGCCATAGCTTTTTTTGATCTCATTCAAATTTCCCTGAAGCACCGCGTTGGAACGGTCCAAAATAGTGATATCCGTACAGAATTCCTCCACCGTAGCCATCTGGTGACTGGACATGATAAGATATTTTCCCTTTGCAATTTCTTCCCTGATTATGTCCCGGAACAAATCGGTATTAACCGGATCAAGGCCCGACATGGGCTCGTCCAGAATAATCAGCTCCGGATCGGAGATTAAGGCCGTCATAAACTGGATTTTCTGCTGGTTTCCCTTGGAAAGCTGATCGGCCAGCTTGGGCTTGGTGGCTTTACCTTTGCGGGGAGCCCCAAAGAAGCCCTCCTTTTCACCCAGCCTGGGCGTACTCTGCCTCCCCGCTGAGGGATAAAGGTATTCCTCCACCGCGAGGCGCCTCGCCCAATACCGTATTCTCTTTTTTGCCTCCCCTTTGGACACTCCCCGCAGGCTGGCAAAATACAAAAGCTGATCCATCAAAGGATATTTGGGATATAACCCCCGCTCCTCCGCCAAATAGCCCACATTACAGACCGCGGTATCCAGGGGAGCGTTATTCCACAATACCCTGCCGCTGTCCTTCGACAGCATTCCAAGCATCATGCGGATAGTAGTCGTTTTCCCGGCCCCGTTTGTCCCCAGCAGCGCATATACCCCCGGGGCAGGCATAGAAAAACCAATATGGTTGACAACTGTTTTCTCACCATATTTTTTTGAGAGATCCTCTACCACTAAGCTCATAATCAAATTCCTTTCTTTCTTTGCGTTCTTATACTATCAACAAGCCGGAATTGACCAGACTGCATCATTTTTCCGCACGCCTTTGGATACTTTCCGGCTTCTTATATGTCTTTTTCATTCCCCCTTGTTTGCCATTCTCATCTTATCAGATAGAAGCGGCAAATACAATGGTTATATACGGAGATTCCATATCTTCCATCTATCCATCCTTTCCATTTCCCACCCTTTTTCTGTATAAACATATTTTTTTGTATTTTAACATAAAATACAAGATGTTTTCAAGTATTCAAGCATATATATTTGGACTATCAACGGAATTATGACGGCTACAATAGGTACATAAGGAGGGATAAAAGGAATGGATGCTGAATTTATACGCAACCGGATCACACAGCTGCGGATAAAAAAGGGGGTCTCCGAATATCAGATGAGCTACGATCTGGGGCATAGCCGGGGGTATATCTACAATATTTCCTCTGGAAAGGCATTGCCGCCCATGATGGAATTTCTCTCCATCTGTGAATATTTCGGCATCACTCCCAGTGAATTTTTTGATGAATCCTCTGAAAATCCCGCCCTGCTTCAGACCGCAATCACAGAACTTGAAAAGCTGGACGAGGACGATCTGGTTCTTCTCATCAGTCTTGCCCGCCGGCTCAGCCGTCAGAAAAAAAACGCAAAAACGCGGGAGGATGAGAAATGACCCGCTTTCTCAGAAAAAGGTTAAGGAAAGCAGGGCGTTCCTTGCCCAGAATAAAATAATTTTGAAGAAGGATGGATATTTTTCTTCCTTTTGACATAATTTCATAATAGAGCATATTTGACAGCAAAATCGGGGAATACCAAAATGGGGAGGCATGCGTGTGGATAAGACAATCACTGTAGAAGGCGGCAGTACGGTATCGATCGCTCCTGATCAAATTATCCTTTCCCTGACCCTCAGCGCCAAGGAGGAAACTTATGAAAAAACAATGGCACAGGCGGAGCAGTCTCTGAGCAGCTTGCAAAGCTGTTTTTCCTTCCTCGGTTTTGAGAAGGAGGATATCAAAACACAAAACTATAAGGTTTCTCTCTGGACAGAGCAGATAGAAAACCAGGGCCGGTGGGAAACTGAATACAAGGGGTATTGCTGCATCCATCAGCTCTCTCTGGCTTTTGACATGGATATGAAAAAACTGTCCGTTGTCCTTGCCGCTCTGTCAAATTCCGGTTCTCTCCCCTGTTTTACCGTTCAGTTTACCGTCAAGGACAAAAATAAAGTACAGGAGGAATTGCTTTACAAGGCTGCGGAAAACGCCAGGAAAAAAGCGGAAATTCTCGCCGCCGCTTCCGGCGTCAAGCTGGGGGAACTCGCGAAAATTGATTATCATTGGGATAATCGTCCTATTTTTTCCACTACCTCGTTTGACGACGCCTATCTTCGGACAGCATCTTCCAGCTTTTCATCCCCAGTATCAGAAATTTCTCCTCAGGAAATTGAGGTCTCGGACAGGGTCATCTTTCTTTGGGAAATTCAGTAGTCCCCGATTTGTTCCCAGTTTACGGGACAGATATTTCCTTTTATTTTCTCCTTTCAAGCATTCAGTTCATTGAATAGAAGAATTTGAAATTCACCGCGATAGCGCAGGAAGCCGCGGCGCCAAAAGGTAAAAACACAAAGAAGTAAAAAAGAGGTAAATTCACATGGAAAAAATACTGAAAAGCCTAAAGACCAACACCCTGGTGTCCTCTCTCATTTGGGCAGCTCTCGGTCTGGTGATCCTTATCTGGACAGATGTGTCCATCCGTCTTTTATGTTATTTTCTAGGGGCCGTCCTGATAATACAGGGCATTGCCTCAGGGATTTCTTACTTTAATCTAAAAGAAGAAAATCTTTACCGTACCTTTGGAATCTTGTTTGGAGCCGTTCTCTTGGCCGCCGGCATCTGGGCGGCGGCGCGTCCGGATATGTTCCAAAGCCTTATTCCCACAGTTGTTTCCATTCTTCTTCTGCTGCACGGCGCTCAGAATTTTTCCTATACCATCCAGCTGAAAAAAGCAGGCTTTGCTAAATGGCGCCTTGCTTTACTGCTTTCCCTGGTCATCATTGCCGCTGGATTTCTTATTCTGCTGCGTCCCGGCTTTCTTACAGAATTTATTACGACATGGACCGGTATTTGTCTTCTGATAGATGGGATTGCCGATTTTCTAATCTGGCGTTTTTTCAGTGAAGCCGACAAAAAAACGCCCTCCGTCTCAAAATAAGAGTTTGCGTGTTTGACATCCTTCTTATTTTTTAATAGAATGGCAGCCGTTTTTCTATTTGTCCTGTCTGGAATTCTAATCGTATCTTTTTTCTCAATCCTCAATTCAGAAAAATCTTGATATTCTACCTTTTTTCACTTCTCTTTTACACAATACTTTATAAGAATTGTAAAATTTAGAAAGTTATGGTAAACTAAAAGAACAATAAAGAAAATATGGGGAAGTGAATAAAAATTGCTGGCATATTTCCTGGCTCTCATTGACGATCCGGGTGATCAGAGTAAATTTGAACGAATTTATCATTTATACCGCACCCAAATGTTTTCTGTTTGTTATCATATTCTAAAGGACTCTTCCGATGCCGAGGATGCCCTTCAAAATACCTTTATGGCAATCGCCAGACATATGGATAAAATTGAGGATCCTGAAAGCGTCCAAACCAAATCCTATCTGATGAAGGCCGCCAAAAATACCTCATTGAATATGCTGCCGAGAAAGCAAAAACGGGATAATACATTAAATATCGATCAACTCTCCCTATCTATAGAAGAAATCGAGGATTCCGTTTTAGATAAATACTGTTCTAAAGAAACCATTCTGGCAATTGTTGAAATTATCAGGGCTATGGATGACACCTACCGTGATGTTTTGTCATTACATTTTCTCAATGGGTTGTCGGCCGTTGAAATAGCCGATGTTCTTCACAGAAAAGCGCCGACTATCCGTCAGCAGCTGCGACGCGGTAAAAAAATTCTTATCTCCGTTCTAAAAGAGAAAATTTTAAATATTACATAATTTCAAAAAATCAGCGGCCCGATATACTAAAATTAGATTCAATCAACTCGTTTATTTAGACAATTGATACAAAGATGCTTTTTAAGAATCAAGAAAAGCATCTTTATTTTTTTGAATTTTTTAAAAAATCTTGTAATTTTAAATCACATTATCTTGTTATATTACATGGTAGGAGATTGTAAAAAATGAAGGAGTTGTTATTGAATGAAAAAAGTTATCTCTATTATGATGGCCCTTTTGCTGGCCTTCAGCACTATGTCTGTCGTTTTCGCGGAACCTTCTGACAGTGAAATTACTCCATATTATGATAACACTATCGACGCAAAAGCTTCTTTCAGCATTTCCAGCGGAGGTTATGCCACGGGAACTCTGAGATATTCCGCAAACAGCAACTTTACAAGAGCCACCATCTACAGCTATATTGAGAAAAAGGTTGGAAGCTCCTGGATGCGGGTGTATAACGGACAGTCCAGCAATCAGTGGGTGGATTCTTCTTACAGCGCTTCTTTCCAAACCTCCCATTCCATTCAGCTTGCATCAACCGGGAATTACCGCTTCTGTGTAGAATTCCATATGTATGGTTCCAAACCTACCGACACAATTATCACCTATGCTTACGCTAATTACTGATTGACGTTTTGCTTTTCAAAATTTCCTATCTCTAACATTCTGGAAAACATACCGTAATTCTCTGCGACAGTTGTATCATCTCTCCTGTCAAGTATCCAGTTTTTAGCTGCCGTTTTGAATCTTACGAATAAAGCAAAACATACACAAAAGGTTCTGAAGCGCCATGACAACTATGGCGCTTCAGGACCTTTTTTATTGGAAAAACGAGAAAAAAATCGAGCATTCCCTTATAAATACTATATCTCTCAGCGGAACAAAATTTACAACGAATGAAAGAGCCTTATGTAACGACTTATACAAAGAAATACAGAGGTTGGAAAATTGACACTTAAAATAGAGTGTATTTTTCTAAGCAGTAAAACAGCAGACTACCTTAAAATTTATCAGTCTATGGTTTGTGCGTAAGCAATGCTGAACAGCGCACTTGACAAAACTGAGTAACTGTGTAAAAGCAGAAAAAAATGACAACGGTTAAAAGAGCATGATATAATTATAGACAAAAGCAAATTGGAAGTTGTAATGGTAAGATGTTAGTCTTTATGTGAACAAATTATTATGAAAGTATCAATACTTATCAAAATATTGACGGATGGGAATTGGTAACAAGTTTTTCTGTTGGAGGTTTTGAATGGATTGGCTTCTCTAAAAAACTCCCAATAAAATGATTATCATTTCTTCGAGAAAAACAACTGTCTTAGATTGAAAACTGAAAAATTGTACAGTTGATTATGATGATGAAGAACTTATTGCTATTTGCGACAAGTTTCCAAATGAACAGTTTTTTATCCAAGAAACAAATGACCATATTATAAATTATAACTTTTATCTTAAATCAAAGGCACAAAACCATCTTGTTTCATGCAACGGATATGATATAATAAAAAAAACGATTTCTCCGGCAAGATATGATTCTCAACGCGGCGGCACCACCGCTCCACTTAATCCTCCGCTTAAATAGATTCCTTTACTAAAAACCTTTTGGCAGTTTCTTAAAAAGAGAACATATTTATCTCGCGCTCCTAAAGGAGCGTCTTACTTTCCGATGTCGCCGAACAATTTTATCGTTATGGACTGTCCCAAAAATTCCCGCTGCCTGATTACAAGCTATGGTTCAGCTCAGGTAGACCACCTGTTTTCTCATTCAGGTCATCGAAAATTAACCCGCTATAAATTTGAGCTCTGTGACATTTGGCAGCAGGTTGAGAAGTTCCGCCGCGTCATTCACTGCTGTCAGGATATTTCCCCCTTATCCGCCATTCCGCGGAGTTTACAAGCATTCATTTACAAAATAGCTTTCAGAAAGGATGTTTTTAAGATGCCGTTATCCCTGCAATGGCTGGGACAGGGAGGTTATCTCATAAAAAATGGGAATACCTCTGTCTGTATTGACCCTTATTTTTCTGATTGTGTGGAAAAATCCTCAGGGAAAAAAAGGTTGGTTCGTCCCCCCTTCCCAGCTGAAAATCTCACGGCCGATTTGGTCATCTGCACCCATGATCATCTGGATCATCTGGATATTGACGCCGTACCGCTGTTCTCCCATGGTAAACAGCTTTTCGCCGGTCCCGACAGCTGCTGCCGTCATTTTTCACAACTGGGCATAGACGCAGAACGCATTCACCCCTTCCGCCGGGGAGATTCGATGGAAGTTGGCGGTCTTACTTTGTACGCCGTCCATGCGGAACATACCAAAGACAGCATCGGCGTTATTGTCTCCCATCCGGAGGCCGTCCTTTATTTTACCGCTGACAGCCTGTATTCACCCAAACTCTTAGAGGTGAAAAAGTATTGTCCTGATATTGTTGTGACGTGTATCAATGGGAAGCTGGGTAACATGCCTGTAGACACCGCCGCCTTTCTCACTGGAGAACTGTCCCCTAAGACAGGGATTCCCTCCCACTACGGAATGTTCGCGGAAAATACGGAGGATCCCCAGAAATATACCGCCAGGCTGGACGGCTCCCCTGTTAAAGCCATGATTTTGGAATATGGAAAAGAATATCCAGTTTCTTCCCTGTTATAATTCTGTCTCCTTCGTACAGCAACTATTCCACGGCAATTCCGGTACATATTTTTCTTCCCCATTGCCCCAGACTGATTATTTCAGCACCCTGTGCTTTTTTAATTAAAAGCACGGCGGCTTATTTTCTTTACCAGGAGGCATTTATGACAAAAGATATGACCAATGGTTCCCCCGCGAGGCTGATTATCACCTTTACCATTCCATTGATTTTAGGCAATCTGTTTCAGCAGTTTTATTCTATGGTGGATACCATGATTGTCGGCCGCTTTCTGGGAAAAACCTCTTTGGCCGCCGTTGGTTCTACCGGCTCCCTGAACTTTTTGATTATCGGCTTCTGTCTTGGCTTATGCAGCGGTTTCGCGATTCCTATCGCGCAGCAGTTTGGAGCAAAGGATTATGAGACACTTCGCCGCTATGTGGGAAATATTGTTTGGCTGAGTATTGTCTCTTCTGTTATCCTTACATTTTTAACGGTAATTTTTTGCCGCCCCATGCTGATCGCCATGCAGACGCCAGCTGATATCATTGACGAGGCTTATACTTATATTGTCATCATTTTTGCCGGAATTCCCGCGACCTTTTTTTATAATATTCTCGCAAGCCTCCTGCGGTCCCTTGGGGACAGCCGTACTCCTGTGCTCTTTTTGGTTCTCGCTTCCATCATCAACATCGGCTTAGATCTCCTTCTTATCCTTGTAATTCCTATGGGGGTTGCCGGAGCCGCCGTAGCGACTGTCGTTTCCCAGCTGGTTTCCGGAATCGCATGCTTTCTTTTTATCGGAAAAAAGTTTGATATCCTGCGGATCTCCAAACAGGAGCTCTCCTTTCGTTCCCTCCTGTCAAGGCGGCTTTTAGGAACCGGCGTCCCCATGGGGCTTCAGTTCTCTATTACAGCTGTCGGAAGCATTATTCTTCAGGCCTCTGTCAATACCTTGGGCTCTTCTATTGTCGCCTCTGTCACCGCCAGCAACAAAATTTTTCTTCTTTTCGCCTGTGTGTTTGACGCCATGGGCGTCTCCATCGCCACATATGGGGGCCAGAATATAGGCGCCGGGAAGATTAACAGGCTGAATCCTGGATTAAAAGCCGCTATGGTGCTGGGAGCTGGTTATTCCATCCTTTCCCTTGTCATTTTGATTTTCATAGGCAGGCCGTTGGTTTATCTATTTGTCGACGCCGCTGAGGTTCAGATCATTTCCGACGCCTACCAGTTCCTAATCACCTGCGCTGTTTTCTTTGTGGCCTTAGCCGCCGTCGATGTTTTCCGCTCTCTGATACAAGGAATGGGGTACAGCAAAATCGCCGTATTTTCCGGTGTTTTTGAGATGATTGCTAGAGGTATTACCGGGTTGTTTCTCGTGCCGTTGCTGGGGTTTCCCGCCGCCTGTTTTGCCAGCCCTATCGCATGGATAATGGCGGATTTCTTTTTGATTCCAATATATTTCCGGCTTTATCATGTTCTGAAAAACAACCGGCCAGCTCCGCCCCAGGAATAAAAAACAAAGACTCGTACTCATACCAGGATTAAAAGAACCACCCTGCCTGAAAATTCAGGCAGGGCGGTTCTTTTAATGTTTTCCATTGGCTCTTACAATTCGCAGCGCCCGCTCTGGTTCATCCGTAATAATGCCGGTACATCCCAAATCTACGGAAAAAGCGAAACGTAATGGTGGAGAGTATCCCTTGTCCACAGTATGGGAGCGTGTTTCTCTGTTTTAATGTCTCCATGGGTGTTCTTATAGGATACATCTGACAAATTTCACTTTGAAAAAATAGGGCCATAAAGGCAGATAAGAGGGCTTTTGAGAATAGCCGCTATTGGATGAGGTATGTTTTATATGACATAGTTTTCGGTTTACCTTTAGAGGATAAACAGCTTCAGACAAATCACATCCATTACAATGGCGGGCTTTTTATGTAAAAAGCAGCCGTAGAAAGTTATTTTGGAAAATATAAGGTTGAAAATTGGGAATGACCAGCCGGAAGGTATCTTTTTCTTTAGTGGACATAGAGAAAGGAAGGAGATGTTCGCCGAAAGGTTGTGAGAAAGAAGGCCCGGGTATGACAGGTAAAAGATTTTTAGATATTTGCTCATGAATGAAGAATAGGAGGAAATACTAAAGTATGAATAAAAATAAGGAGTGGTTATATGTTCAGCTCAGAACAGAATGGCAAAAGAAAAAAAACAAAAAATGTTCCTTTTGACGAAATCCAGGAAGCTGCGAATATCCTTCCCCATATGAACCAGGGGAAAATTCCTTCTGATGTGTTGGGAAGTTATACGGGGATGAACGCTGAGGGAGAGCGGCCAGAACAGGATCAGGATGACTTGTAGATCTTTGAGCACGAACAGCCGGCGGAAGAGAATATAATCTTGAGGGGGGAGTAGTAGAAATCTCCTCCCGGTATTTTTCAAGAAGAGATCACCTACAGTAAAATCAAAAAGGCACAAGGATGGTGTTTTTCCTTGTGCCTTTTCGTTGTAGTATTATATCAGTTATTGTGATAAAATGATAATGTGCTGAAAGGAAAACTGCCAGGGCTAGGAAAATGGAAGATTTGTATTCTAAAGAGAAATTAGCCGTATCCTTTTGCGGGAACGCCGCTGTGTGATAAAATATGGAAAGAAGGCCCTGAAAATACTAACCGATATCTTTATACGGAGGTGCAGTGATGCAGTATATCAGTCATTACAATTCTCCCCTTGGAAGGATTCTTTTAGCGGCGGATGAGATCGGTTTAACTGGATTGTGGTTTGAGGGACAAAAATATTTTGCGCTTTATCTGGATAAAGCGCATGTAGAGAGAGAAATCCCTCTCTTTAAAAAGGTGAAGCGATGGCTTGATATTTATTTTTCAGGAAAGGAGCCGGATTTTTCTGTGCCGCTTCATTTCAGTGGTACAGACTTTCAGAAAGAAGTATGGAAAATTCTTTGCTCCATTCCATATGGGCAAACGGAGACTTATGGCGGGATTGCGGATAGAATTGCCGAAAAGAGAGGATTGCCGCGTATGTCTGCCCAAGCGGTTGGCGGCGCGGTGGGGCATAATGAAATTTCCATCATCGTCCCATGTCACCGGGTTGTTGGAACAAACGGCAGTTTGACAGGATATGCGGGCGGTATTGATAGAAAGGTGAAGCTGCTGCTTTTGGAAAGGGTGGATATGAAATCCTTATTTATTCCTCAAAAGGGTACGGCGCTGTGAAGCCGAAGGGGAACAGCCCGTACCTAAAGCGTCTTACGCCGTTCCCAACCAGTCTGACGCGGTTCTTATTCCCCAATAACGCCGCGAACATTGAGGGAGTAAGAGAACTGTTCTCTGGTCAGATTCTCAGATACGGGCGGCCAGAACAGTCTGACGTTGTTTGCCATTCTGAATAATTTTCGTAAAGAAAGCGTCAAAAACTATTCTCTGATATGGCTTTCTCGGAAGCCGTCATCGTCCTGTTACCAGGAGAAGAGGAGAGTTCGCTATGCTAAAGGAACAAAAAAAGCCCGCGCGATCCATGAAACAATTCCCTCAAATTGGATCGCCGGGCTGAAGCTTTACATTTTTCTTTTTTTCACTAGGAGCAGGAAGCGTCTGCGCCCGGCGCTTCCTCCCTTCCTTTGTTATGCTGGTTTGTCTTTAAAAGGAAGAGGGTAAAGAGCATGATGAGAGGAAAGATGACAGCAATCAGCATACCGCATTTTAAACCAAGCTGATCGGGGGTTAACCCGTGAGACGCGCCAAAGGAAAGCAGGGAATCAGATTTCTGGACAAGGTCAGAGAAGAGTCCGGCAAGCCAGGGGCCGACAGAACAGCCTAAATCGCCTGCCAATGCCAGAATCCCGAACATCGCGGTGCCTCCGGTGGGATAACTTTGGGCGGACAGACTGAAAACACCGGGCCACATAAGGGCAACGGAAAAACCACAGAAAGCGCAGCCAAACAGGGAAAGCAGGGGCAGTGGCGCGAAAACCGTAATCAGATAACAGATGACGCACAGAAGAGCAGAACCAATCAAAGCTTTTTTCAGCGGGAGCCGATCTCCAAGCCAGGCATAAAGCAGCCTTCCTGTTCCCATGAAAATAGCAAACAAGCAGGGGCCTAGCAAATCCCCCACAACCTTAGAGACATGAAGGCCTTTCTCAGCAAAAAGGGAAGACCATTGGGACATGGAAAGCTCAGAGGCGCCTGCGCAGAGCATCAGTATAATTGCCAAAAGAAAAAGCCTGGAGGAAAACAATTTTTTCAGCGGAATTTTTTCATCCTCGGCCACCGCCGGCATTAATGGAACCTTGGTAAAACGGAAAAGGTTGTAAATCGGGATGACGGACCATACAAGGGGGAGGAGATA
>JAHZIE010000016.1:0-12315 GCA_019419895.1 Clostridiales bacterium
CCTCGGTAACACCGAGGTTTTTTGGGGCTGCATCTTTTTTGTAGCCACTTTATGGCCCGCCCGGAGGGATTCGAACCCCCGGCCTTCAGAATCGGAATCTGCTGCGATATCCAGCTTCGCCACGGGCGGAAATTTATAACACCGATTATTATATCCTATTTTTTCTTGTTTTGCAAGAGTTATCTTTCCTTTTTTGCCGATGGCAGGCAAAAGAAAGAGGAAAATATTGACATGACGGCGGCTGATATTTTATGATATACTGAAAGGGTAAAATCCAAACAAAAGGCAGGGAACCGTATTGAACGAAGAAATGGTAAAGAAGCTTGAAAAATTCAGCAAGCATTTGGCGAACCTCTTTAATACGACCTGCCGGATCGTAGATATACCCAATCGGTGTTTTGTGTCGGAGATTTTTGGCAACGCGCCCTATTGGGAACCTTTTTGCCGCTATAGGGAAAAATGTAATCTACTCCATACTTATCTGTACGGCTGTAATGAGGCCTACCGCTGGGGAGGAAGATACATCTATTACTGTCATGAGGGCTTTACCTTTGTAGCTGCCTCGGTATCCGATGACCAGGGAAATCTTGCGGGAGGGATGGTGCTGGGTCCCTTTATTATGGGGGATTTTAACGATACGGTGGATTTGTACCATCCCGCGCCGGATGATGGATCGCGCATGAAACAGCTTGCTAATATTGTAACCTGGAAGGTGAATGACATCGCCGAGGTAATGAGCTCCATCGCTGAAGCGATTTCCGGTAATACTCACAGCCTGCTGGACGGGATTTCGTTTAAGCAGGAGGATATTTTGCAGTCTCTCTATTCCCAAAAGGAGAGGTATGAGACGGAAAACATTGAAGCTTATCCAATAGAAACGGAAAAAAGACTGCAAAACGCCCTGTACCATGGAGACAAGGCGGGGGCACAGGCGATCTTGAACGAATTGCTGGGGGATATTTATTTCATCTCCCATTTTGATCTGGAGATTATAAAGATCAGGATTATAGAGCTGTTATCCATGCTTTCCAGAACGACGATAGACGCGGGAGCAAATTTGGATGAAATCATATGGTTTAATACCGGCTGTATCAAAGAAATCCAGCAGTGCAGGAATGTGGAGGAGATTAGCATATGGATTACGGAAATTCTGCACCGATATATCAGCTACGCGTTTGATTTTTCTTCCATCAAGCATTCGGACACCGTCTATAAGGTGATGGAATACATCCGGCAGAATTACTATAAGAAAATTTCCCTGGACAGCATTGCGGAGCATGTGAATTTCAGTAAAACCTATTTAAGCCGGATTTTTAAGGAGGAAACAGGAGAGAATATCTCCATGTATATCAATAAGGTGAGGATTGAGAAGGCGAAACTTCTGATGATGGATAAGTCCATAGGGCTGATCGATGTGGCGAATTTGGTGGGATTTGAAGATCAAAGCTATTTTTCAAAGGTTTTTCGATCGCTGACAGGGACCTCGCCAAAAAAATATCAGGAGAACAGGGGAAAAGTTCAGGGAGCTGGAAGGACTAAATGCGGCCAGAGTTAGGACGGTAAGAATTACCGGAACAAATTAGCCCGCCAGATGCTTAAAAGCTGAACCGATAGGGCATACTGCCCTATCGGTTCAGCTTTTAAGCTATGAGTCAACGGTACGAATCGAAGGACTGGTTACCTGAACTGCTGGAGCCAGATTTGTATGTTTTCCAGCCAGCCAGAGACAGTACCGGCCAGGTTAAGCTGCTGGTGGAACAGTACGACAAAGCAGCCGAATACAATCACAACCAAAAGAAAGAGAAGCTGCCAAATCAGCACGGCTTCGGCGAAATTACGCCTGCTTTGATTTCCTTTGCGGCAGGAGCACCAAATAATGGCGGCGATAAACCCTATGATGGGAATGGCGAACAACAGCTGCATCCAAAAGAAAGAGGCGGTACCGGCGGGGCGCATGCCCTTAGGAGAGGAAGTAGCTTCCGGCGCGGGCGCCGGTATGTATGACGTGTATGACTGCCTGAAATTTTGGGGCGGCGGGGAAGGTTCTGATATCGGGAATGCGGCCGTTTCCGTTTTATTCTCAGAAGAGGCGTCCTGTGTTTCTGAGACAGGGATGGAGGAAGAAAAATCGGAACTGTTTCCAGGGCTTTCAGAGGTTGAAGGTTCGTGACAGCTTTCATTTTCTTCCGCCGGAGGGAAAGGCTCGTTCACGGGCTGGATGATAGGAATGGCTTCCTCCGAAGAAGTCTGTTCCTCAGGGGAAGAGGGTTCCGCGTCTGAGGAAGGAAGAGGAATTGTCCCGCTGTCCGCTTCCAAAGGCTGTGGTGGTTCGGGAGAAGGCTGTGTTTCACCAAGACGGCTTCCGCAGACGCCGCAGAACTTGCTGTCCTCGGGAAGCTCTGCTCCGCATTTATTACAAATCATTATTGATAACCTCCCATACAAAAATCGACAATTTTTATCTTCATTATACAGGAAGCCCTGAAGGATTTCAACCGTGAACAGACAGGAAGGATAAGGAAATAAAACTGTACTCTCGCCTAAGGGTAACACCAGAAATTGATTCTACAGCCTATGATTGCAGTGCCGATAGGGCGAAACAAGGATATGATGCCCAAGGACGCATTACAGCATACAAATGATTTATGAAAGAAGAAATGTTAGAATCCTTAAAATACAAATAATATAAAATACAAATAATTAACTAAATGTAATTTTATTGCAAATCAGACTGAAGCTCGATACATCCGGACAGGAAGCTCCTGCATTCTTCTGAAAGCTTTTGGAAGGAACCGAACGCCATGGCGCCGACGCCATAACTGTTTGAAAGGCGGGAAAGGGCAAAGACCGCTTCTTCTGTCTCTTCACGGCATAAAAGCATGAGATCTTTTTTCTGGAAGCCGGCCTTTAATCCAAGGGAAACAAAGGTTTCAGCAATGGCTTCATTCATTTTTTCCGGCCCGCAGACAATGACAGCGCCGTATTTTTTTATCACCGAAAAGGCTTTGGACAAAAAGCCTTCCTCAGCCAGAGGAAGCAAAACCGCCGCTTTGCCGTTGTAAATTCTTAGAGCGCGCTCAAGAGCGGTGATATTGCTGGTTTCCAGTATCAGGGGAAGGGAGATGACCTCCTGAACCGCCTGAACGGTGTCGGGCAGAAGGCGTGCCTGCTCAATTCCGTCTCCATCGGTACACAGGCAGAGAATCTCCGCTCCCTCATCCTGTTGCGCGAAAGCCTCATCCACCAGCGTGTCGATGTCATTGTTCAGCATTGCCTCTCTGATATCTTCAAAGGAGGGTCGGATATGCCCTCCGATAGCGGTACAACCGCTGTCAAAGGTGAGAGCCTGCTGGTAGGAGGATACTACTCTTTCTGTCTTTGGAACGCAGGGCGCAAAGGGAAGCTCAGAGCAGGCCGCAATGGTTTCTTTCATAAATTCGGGGGTGGTGCCGCAGCAGCCGCCCAACAGACGAACGCCGGAACAAGCCAGAAGCCTTTGCTTCTCGGCGAATTCGTGAGGTCTTGTCAGGTAGACGACCTTACCGTCCTGAGTGTGGGGAAGCCCAGCGTTTGGCTGGATTAGGATGGGCAGGGAAGCATGGGCAAGATAGACAGAGGCGATTTCACCGGCCTGTTGCAGCCCGCTTCCGCAGTTATAGCCAATAACATCCACTCCAAGCCCTTCCAGAAGGGCAACAACGCTTTCAGGACTTCCGCCGGTCAGCGTTTTTCCATTTTCGGCATAGGTCATGGAGGCTGCAATGGGGAGAGAGGTGTTTTCTTTTACTGCGCAGACGGCCGCCTTCATCTCCAGAGAATCGGACATGGTTTCGATGATCACCAAATCGGCCCCCGCCTGTTCGGCGGCAACGGCAGCCACGGAAAAGGCGTTCACCGCTTCCTCAAAAGTGACGGTTCCCATAGGGACAAGCAGCTGCCCCAAGGGGCCCATATCTAAAGCTACAAATTTATCCTCAAAAGAGGAGGCGGCTCTTTTAGCGGCGGCAATACCTGCATGAACCAGCTCCTCCACTGATTTTTCACATCCCGCCAGCTTGATGCTGTTGGCGCCGAAGGTATTGGCGGAAATGACATCGCACCCTGCGGCTAAATATTCCCGGTGGATTTCTTCTACTAGATCAGGGCAGGTCAGGTTGAGCATTTCGGGAAATTCACCCAGCACCGCCTGCTTTTGCTGCAGCATGGTTCCCATGCCGCCGTCAAAATAAATCCGCTGTCTTTTCAGCTTCTCCCTGAAATCCATCAAATTCCTCCTCCACTATGGTTTCTCTTATAATTGACGGTTGGTTTGAGATAATTTTTCCTTGACGCGTTCTTCCGCCTGATGGTATTCCGACAGCACAATATCACACCACTGGTCAAATTCCTCATCCGGCTCCTGAAGCTCAGGATGGGACATGTAATAGGAAATAGCGCGGCGGACACCTTCATCATAGCGGATTTGAGCGGAAAATCCCGGCACCAGGCGCTTGAGTTTGGCGTTGTTGAAGACCACGGTGTTGCTTTTATCCCCAAGAAGAGGTCCCCGCAGGTCAGGATTGGCGGCGATGAGAAAATCAGAGGTGATGTGCACAGCCTTGACTTGGCGCCCAAGCGCTTTTCCGATGGTATCATAGATCTGGTTCCAGGTAAGACTTTCATCGGAAGTGATATGGACGGCTTGGCCAACAGCATGAGCATTTCCCATCAGGCCGACAAACCCCCGGGCAAAATCCCTGCTGTGAGTCATGGTCCACAGGGAGTTTCCGTCGCCGGGAATGATGATTTCTTTCCCTTTCAGGATGCGGTCGATGGTCTGCCAGCTCCCGTTTTTCCCATGGAAGCTGACGGGGATTTTCCTGTCGTCATAGGTATGGCTTGGGCGGACAATGGTGCAGGGAAAACCGCTGTTCCGATACTCCCGCAAAAGCAGCTCCTCACAGGCCGCCTTATCCCGGGAATACTGCCAAAATGGATTGTGCAGGGGGACGGACTCATCAATGTAAAAATCGGCCGGAGGCTTTTGATAGGCGGAGGCGGAGCTGATGAACATGTATTGATCGGTTTTACCCCGGAACAGCCGAAGATCACGTTCCACGTCGGAAACGGTAAAATTGATAAAATTGGCGACAGTATCAAAGTACATGTCTGACAGAAGGCGGGAAATCTGTTCTTCATGATAAATGTCTCCCGACAGCAGATGAACGCCATTGGGAAGAGAGAAGCTCCGCTGCCCCCGGTTCAGAATAAAAATCTGCCAGCTGTCCTGATACTGTTGGGCCAGAAGACGGGTAATTTCCCCGCTGATGGTGCCGGTGCCCCCAATGAATAAAGCTTTTCTCATATAGTTTCCTCCTTCTGGTTGAGAATATCGGCCTTCGGGACTTCAAGCCCGTTGAAATTGTAAAATCTTCTTTGATCCAGCGCCCACATTTTTTCTGAAAAACCTCCCTTTTCCACCTGGGAGACAGCGCAGGAAATCTGGTTGACCTTGGCGTCCAGGTCATCCAGGGCGGCGAGCACCTGGGCCTCCAGGCACATGGGACGGACGGCGCTGCCAAATTCCGGAACGCCGTGGTGAGAGATAAGCATATGTTCCAATAAAAGCAGACGCTCCGGATCTACCCCCAGGCGGGTCCCGGCAGCCTCGATCTCCATGGCGCCCATGACCAGATGGCCGAGCAGCTGCCCGCGGGGGGTGTAACCGCTGGCAATCCCTGTTTCCTCCACCTTGAGTTCATCGATTTTGCTGATGTCATGAAGGATTGCCCCGGAAAGGAGGAGATCACTGTCCAAAAAGGGGTAAACGCCGCAGGCGGCCTGCGCCAGGCGGACAACAGACAGGGTGTGATATAACAGCCCGCTGCATACGGCGTGATGGAGCTTGACGGCGGCGGGACAGACGATAATTTTTTCCTTGTAGCGGGTCAGGATATCCTGCACCAGCCCTTTCAGACCTTCGTCGGAAAAACTGTCAGTAATCTGAAGAATTGTTTCAAAGAGATCTTCCCCTTCGTAGGGAGCGCACGGGACCAGATCACTCAGACGGAACCGATCCTCAGGGCAGACGCGGCGAATGCGCTGAAGGCGGAATTGCTTTTTTTCGTTCCAAATTTCCTCCGCGCCCCTGACTTTTACAATCATATTGGGCTGGATCCAGCTGTGCGCCTCTTCCTTATAGTCCCACAGCTTGGAGGAAATTTCCCCCTTCGCGTCCATAAAGACCAGGTCAAGATAGGTGTCCCCCTTGGAGGAGACCTTTTTGGCCGCGGATTTTACAATATAAAAAAAGTCGCTGACAGGCATGGGATTTTGAATCGGCATATGAAGTATACTCTCCTTTATTTCGGCAGTAAGATGGGAAAAGGCCGGCGGACGCTTGGAAAATAAAAGAAAAAGCCCGCAACGCCCTCCTGAAAAGGCCAGGGCAGTCACGGCGCTGTGAAACTCTAGACAGGGCGTCGTCCAAATCCCTTTACCATGAAGCTCATGAGCTTATTATAGAACGGTTTTCCAGCTTTTGTCAAATGAAAAGGAGGGGATATGTCTGGTTGTTTTGCGGCGGAAAGTGTGCTATGATTATTCTATATTCTGTTAATATTCATAATGAGGTGCAGATTTATGAAAGTACGGGAAAAAATCTTGCTGGATACGGACGGCTTGTATGAGTACGGACCGATCAATATTGTTATTTTTGGAGACAGCATCTCACATGGATGTGTAAACGGCTATAACGATTATGAAAATGTATATTGGAATCTACTCAAACGGAAACTAAATCAATTCCGTGATTACATCCCCGTCAATATGATCAATGCGTCAATAGGCGGGACGACCGCAAATGCCTCTTTGAACAGAATGGAGAAGCAAGTCCTGAGCCACAGCCCTGATTTGGTTATCATATGTTTTGGGCTCAACGATGTCAATAATCCCTTGGAGGATTACATAGGATCTCTAAGACAGATTTTTGAGAAATGTCGGTCGTCAGGCTGCGATGCGATCTTTATGACGCCCAACATGCTCAATACCTATCTCGCCGACGACACACCCAAGGAATTCCGTGATTATGCGGTAAAAACAGCCGATATGCAAAACAGCGGAAGGATGGATCGATATATATACGCCGCTGTCAATCTCGCGGATGCTATGGGCATACCTGTCTGCGACTGCTATTCCAAATGGAAACAACTTTCCAAAACGGAAGACACCACAATGCTTCTGGCCAACAGGATCAATCATCCCCTTCCTGAAATGCATAAGCTGTTTGCCGATAGTTTGTATGATATGATAATGGAAGGCGAAGGAAACAAAAAAGAAAGTGGCAGCACAATGTTTCGGTAATATTATTTTTTACAGGCACCGTACAATGCCGGCTTTTCTTTGTAATCTGTTCAATAGAAAAATACAAAGTTTATCACAAACAAGAAAACAGCGGCTGGAGGAGAAGAAAATGGCTGATATCATGTTGAATAATATTATGGTCGGCAGGGCGAACCGCAGCAGGATCATCAATCTGCTTTACAAAAAAGGCCCCCTGACCAAACAGGACATTTCTCTTTCCCTTGGACTGAGCCTGCCGACGATTACCCAGAACCTGAAAAAGCTCATGGAGGAAGGGCTGGTGGAGGAAAGCGGGACGGTGGAATCCACCGGTGGGAGAAAACCCAAGACGGTTGGGTTGCGTGACTCCGCCCGCGGCGCCGTCTGGGTTGAGCTTTCCAAGGGGCATGTGAAAATAGGGGTGATTGATCTCCACGCCCGCCTGATCCATTCCCAGCGGATTTCCAGGCCGTTTTCCGGTACGGCGCGGTATTGGGAGGATTTGGCCGCTTCTGTGAATTCAGCCATTTCGGACGCCGGTTTTTCTTCCGGGCAAATTCTGGGGGTGGGGGTGGCGACTCCCGGTCTTGTCCGTTCTGAGGAGATGCTTCTGGAATACGCCCCGACCTTGCAGATCAGGGATCTTTCCCTCTCTTTTTTGAAAAACCTGATTCCTTATCCTCTAGTTCTGGAAAATGAGGCCAATGCGGCGGGAATGGCCGAATTATGGGAAATTGATCATGTCAGCAACGCCGTCTATGTCTCCATCAACAAGGGGGTGGGCGGCGCGGTCTTGATTGACAACCAGCTGTATAAGGGAAAGCACTGCCGCGGCGGCGAGCTGGGGCATATGACCCTTTATCCAGGCGGACTTCCCTGTTCCTGCGGAGCGAGGGGTTGTTTTGAGGCATATTGTTCTTTGCAGCGCCTGGTGGAGGACAGTAAGCAGCTGGACGCCTTTTTTGCGTCGGTTGACGCTGGAGAACGTGAGGCGGCCGGGCTGTGGGAGGAGTATCTGGGCGATTTGGCGCTGGGCCTGAATAATCTGCGCGTGATATTTGACGCGGATATTATCATAGGGGGAGATTTGGCCCCTTATCTGGAAAAATATCTGTCCCGGCTGAAGGAAAGAATGTCCAATGGAAGTGTTCTGTGCGGCCATGACACCGGCGTGCGGCTGTGCAAGCACCGCTCTTTTTCCAGTGTGGTAGGCGCGGGGCTGACCTTCATCCAACGGTTTTTAGAGTAATTCCAAGTTCGGGCGATCCTTCTTTTTGCACTGCCGCCCTGTGTGGAAAGCTTTGTGCTATACAGGGCCACGCCTTTTCCTGTCGGCATGGCGGGGCGCCTGTCTCAGTGACCGCGGGCTTCTATTCAGGATCAATGTCAGACCTGCGGCGGAAACAGGAAAAGAGTGTCAAAAAACACACAAGGGCATCCCAGGAAAACTAATTGAAAAGAAGAAAAGAGATAACATTGGGGCATCCTCCGTAAGGAAGGTGCCCCAATGTTTGATATTTGGATTCTTTTCGGCTTGTGGTACCATAAGCTGATGCTCGCTATATCTGTAGACTTAAGCACGTCAAAGTACAATTCCAAAGGGTGTTTTTTTAAACAAAACGATAATTTAACGCTCAGATTTTAGCAGTGCATAATAGCAAGCGTCGCATAGGCCCTGGTTATTTCGATCGGAACTGCGTAAAGTCCCCTCATATTTCATACCGCATTTTTTCATGACTTTGCCTGAATTGGGATTCCGCGGATCATGACGGCTCTCTATACGATTTACATCTACAATATCAAAAAGAAAATCCATAACTGCTTTTAAGGCCTCTGATGTGATACCGTTATGCCACCAGGTTTTTCCGATACAATAGCCGATCTGCATCATAGAAATATCTTCGTTCATACGCACTACAGCTATGCTTCCGATAGGTTCTCCTATTTTCTTCAATACGATGGCCCATTGATAATAACTTTTGCTGTCATATGCCTTTACCCATTCTTCTATAACCTTCTGGCTTACTTCCTGATTGGAATGGGGAGGCCACGTTAAGTATTTTGTAACCTCCTCGTCCGCCGCCCAATTTTTATACATTGCTGCAGCATCTTCGTTCACAAATCTTCTTAAAACCAGTCTCTCAGTTTCTAACCTTTGTGTACCGCTATGTTTCATAAGGGAACCTCCTATTTGGCAATTGTCATGTATATGAACTGGCTGAAGAAAGCTAAAAGGGGAGCTTCCTTGCGAAGCTCCCCTTTGATATCTTTTTTCTTTTTCTCAATTTCAGTTATTCCAAATATTTCTACATCAGCGGCCTGACTTTCCAGCGTTTCCAGTTTTTCAGGCTTTTCCGCATCGCTGATTTAATTTATCATTTAGGAGACGAAGGAGGTAAATCTTCTCGGACAGGGGGCTGCACCGGATATGCCGCAAGGGTGGTTTTTTCAGTGGGGAACGGGGCGGGTATCCATATGGAAGGCCCTTGCATAGAGTGTTATGATTTACAGGAAGACGAGAAAAATCACTTTTTGCCTGCGGGCTGTTATCAAAGGGAAAAATGTCCGCTGGAAGGAACAAAAAGGAAGGGCCTATTCCGCGACCTTTTCAAAGTCCAAAAGGGCAAAGACCTCCTCCGCTGATTTTTGAGAAATTTCATTGGTCAGCCCTATGCCGGTGACAGCGGAATCCAGCTTGATGACATAATTCCAATAGGACGCCTCCGCGTCGGAATAAGTATAAAAAATATAGCTCATTCCCGAAAGGGCGTTTTGTTCCAGAATGGTGACCTTATCGGATGACGGCAGATTATCGAAATAGGATTCAGTCTGCTCCTCCAAGAGGAAAACTCCCAGGGTTAGGGCATCCCCGCCGGAGGAATTTACGGTGAACGTCCCATTGTCCTGAGTCAGCTTTTGTCCGCCTGTGGTGTCGAGCGTGACCTTGATGTGTTCTCCCGTCTCAATCTGAAAGGTATAAGAAAAAGAGGTGGTGCAGGCTGTCAGAAAAAGACAGGCGGCAAGGCAGAGAATGAGGAAGCGAAACTTTTTTGTCATGATGCGGTTCCTTCTTTCCTGTAAGCTTTATGAGCGGCGCCGCGTCCCGCGGGGAAGGGGATGGCGGTGAAAGGAGACAGGACCTTTTAACTATATCTCCTGTCGTTTCTCTTATACGGCGGTTTAGACAAAATTTCGCCGGATGAAAGGTGGTCAAACAAAACAAAATTTTCCCAAATACGATGGGCGTACCCGTCAACTGGTCTCTCCAGCCAATATACTGAAAGAGAAGCAGAGCTTTATGCCTCTTGGGGTTTTTGTCCCTTTCCATAGGGGCAGACCGCCATGCAAATGCCGCAGACTGCCCCGCGGCCGATATTTCGATAGGCCTCCTTCATGTGATCACTGCAGGCTTTGGGATCGAAAATTCCGTCCCGGCTGTCCCCGGCCGTGTACAGGCCGCCGTGAATGGCGTGAGCGGGACAGTAGGAGGCGCAAAGCTGGCAGGAGCCGCACAGGGAGGAAAGGGTGAGCTTATTGGAGGGCGGGCAGGGCAGCGGCATATCGGTGAGAATGGAGGCCAAACGGACGCGGGGGCCAAATCGGTGAGAGACAAAAAGGGCGCTTTTCCCAATAAAGCCAAGCCCGGCATGGACGGCGGCCGTTTTGTGCTGAAAAGCGCCGGAATACTCTCCCATATCATGCACACTTTGAGACGCGCCGATCGGCAGGGCGCGGTATCCCTCCCCTTCAATCCGTCCGGCGATTTTGAGCGTCAGCTGATCCAGCGCGGCGTTGATGGAACGGTAATGCTGATAATAGGTGAAGCTGGGGCGGGAGAGGGTTTCAATCTCATCCACGACGCCGTTGCAAAGTTTCCAGACAAGGCAGATGCTGAAAGGAAGATGCGCATACCGTTCAGGTACAATGCCGTGAAGATCAGCAAAACCGATCTCCGCCACGCCGTCATAGGCGGCCTGGGCCCGCAATGAGTCGAAATCAAACATGGCAAAGGGATCCTTTCTTATGTAGAACTGGAAGGGAGCCTCTTTTCCGTTTTGCCCGCGAAGAAAAAGTCAGCTCCATTCTGAAAGGGAAGAAATAAAATATTGGAAACAGTTGGACCAATGGCATAATAGCTGTTTTCCTCATACAAGGGATAAAAAATCCCATCGTCTAATAAAAGCTGTTCAGCCTGTTGTACAAAATCCAGGGCGGTGTCGTGATTATTTGACGCCTGCTGCAGGAGGCTGTCGAATTCCCCGGAGGAATATCCCCATAAATTCAAAGCGGATTCTGAGGAGAATTGTTCCAGAAAGTCCACAGGGTTCTCTGTAAAGGCCTGAAGGGGATAAATCGCGAGCTGATAATTTCCAGAGGACACCCGGCTTTTCAGTTCCGATTCACTGACCGGATCAATGCGGAGATAATGTCCCAAACCATCCTTCCAACAGGCCACCAGATTGTTGGCAAGAGTTTTGGAGGCCATATCATCCAAGCACAGGAGGGTGAGCGTGGGAAGGGAACCGCTTCCCAGTTCGGCGAGACCATCGGCGAGAAGCTGACGGGTCTGGGCGGGCTCTAGATAAGGAAGATTCAAATTGCCCGCAAGCTCACGATAGGGTTCGCCAAGAAGGGTGAGCTGGGGGGGGAGAATACCGTCCGTCGCCGTACCGCCGCTGGGAATGGCAGAGAGAGCGATCTCGCGGTTGATGGAGGAAAAAAAGGCCTGACGGACTTTTTTGTTTTCAAATACCGGGGTCCTGGTATTTACACAGATTCCCCAGGTAGTATCGGTGAAAGAAGTAATTGAAAGGCCGTTTTCCCTGGCCTTTTCCAACTGATCGGCCGGAAGAGGGGAGGCGTCCAGAGAAGCATCCTCCGACATCAGGGCGCCGACAACATCCTCCGGAGGCGCGGAAACAGTCAGAAGAACGCCGGATGGAAGCGGGCTGTTTTCCCCGGCATAGTTTTCATTCAGTTCCAGCCTGACATACT
>JAHZIE010000016.1:12325-27198 GCA_019419895.1 Clostridiales bacterium
ATTACCAGAGTATGAGCGTCGGCGGCGTAAACGACAAGGGAATCCGGATTGGCGGAACCGTCATGGATCGCCCGGGCGTTTTTAATGCATGCCACAGTCTCTTCAAAACTGGGACACCCTGTCTCTGGAAGGACAGACCTGCGGATTCCGAAAACAAAATCGTCCGCGGTGACGGGGCTGCCATCAGACCAACGGGCGTCCTCTCGAAGATAAAAGGTAAAGGAGGTGTGATCGCTGTTGGATTCCCACCGGGATGCGACACCCGGCTGGGGCTCTCCGTTTTCATTCAGCCGTACAAGGCCTTCGAATATATTCCTGACAACCAGCAAAGAGGAAGGATCGTTTGAAAGTTGAGGATCTAAATTTTGCGGCTCCCCTTCAAGGTAATAGCGGATCAGCTTGCCGGCAGGAGAATCCTCCCCCTTTTTGCACCCTGACAGGAGAAAAAAAGGAAAGAGCGTTATCAGGCAAAGGGAAATGATTTTTTTCATGCGGTTCCCGCTTTCTATAACTCAATTAAATCATATATTATCGTTTTATTTCTGATACTGTTTTGACATCCTTCATAGGTTTTGTTGTTCAGACACCAATATACTTTATATTTTAACAGTTTACGCTTTATTTTTCAACTTTTCATCAATTAAAATGATACTTGAAAAGAGGAAAAAGTTGAGGCTTCTGCCAGAAAAAGCACAGACATTGAAAAGTATTCTCGGTGCCGTTATAATAGGAATAGACAAGCGGCGTCTGGAATATTTTGACAGGAGGAAACGGAAGAGTGCGTATTGTGATACTTGACGGAGAAGGATTGAATCCGGGGGATTTAGACTGGTCTCCTATCTCTTCTCTGGGGGAGACGGAAATCTATCCCAAAACCCCTGAGGAAAAAATTGAGGAAAGATCGGTGCAGGCTGATATCCTCGTCACCAATAAAACCCCCTTGACAGGCGATACCATCGGCAGGCTGAAAAAGCTGAGAATGATCGCCACATTATCTACGGGGTATAACGTAGTGGATGTACAGGCGGCGGCGGAGAGAGGGATTCCGGTGGCCAATGTCCCGGCCTATTGCACCAGGGCGGTGGCGCAGATGGCCTTTGCTCTTTTGTTTGAACTGACCAATCGGGTGAGCCTCCATGCCCGCGCGGTGAGGGAGGGGGAGTGGTGCGCAAGCCCCAATTTCTGCTTTTGGAAAGCGCCGCTGGTGGAGCTCCAGGATAAAACAATGGGAATTATAGGGTTCGGGAATATTGGTCAGGCGATTGCCCAGGCGGCCCAAGCCTTTGGGATGAGGGTGATGGTATGCGGACGCAGAACGTTGGAGCTGCCGCAAGGATATTGTCAGTCTGATTTTGAAACACTGCTGAAAGAAAGCGATGTCCTTTCCCTGAATGTCCCTTTGACCCCTCAGACCCAACATCTGATCAACAGGGACGCCCTGAAAAAAATGAAACCCTCCGCCTACCTAATCAATACCTCAAGGGGGACTATCGTCGAAGAGGAGGCGTTGGCCGAAGCCCTCAACAGCGGACGTCTGGCGGGCGCCGGCTTGGACGTTCTTTCGGAAGAGCCGCCCAAGCCGGACAATCCCCTGCTGACGGCGAAAAATTGCGTCATAACGCCCCATATTGCCTGGGCGGCTAGGGAGTCCCGCGTCAGGCTGATGGAAACCGTGGCGGAGAATATCCGCGCTTATCTGGCGGGCCGCCCGCAGAATATTGTCAACCGTCCGCAAAATCTTTAGAGGTGGTCCAGGAGTTTCAGACGGGGCCCAGAGAGAAGAAAAGAATGGTCATCTTCCGGTAATTGTGAAAATGGAATTTATGTTTTTTGTTTTGTCCACTCCGGAGAGGGCTTTTTAGGACGGGGAGATTTCTTACAATAATACTTGCGTTTTTACCGTTAGAGACTCTGAAACAACAGAAAAGAACAGCGTTCCTCAGTATGTTACTAAAGGACGCTGTTCTTTTTGAATATAGGGATTAGAGAGCATGAAGGAAAAACGAAAAGTCAAGGAGCGTGACAACGGTATATTGGTCTTTTCAGAAAATTTTCTGCCTGACAGTTCGACCAGCCAAAAACGAAATTTACAAATAACCCAGGTGTGTGAGTAGAAAGACAATGCCGAACATGGAGAACATGGACAGGGCGGAGGTGAAAACAACGATTTGCCCGGCCAGTTCTCCATCCGCGCCGCTCTGCTGCGCCATGGGAAAGCTGGATACTGCGGTGGGGGTGCCGAACAGCACGGCCAGCACCGCCAGATCCATTCCCCGGAAACCCATGAGGACGGCGATGGTCAGGCAGATGCCAGGAACAAGAACCAACCGCCCAAGGGTGCACCAGAAAAGAGGGGCGGCGCAGTTTTTTATGGAAGAGAAGGAAAAGCTGCCGCCCAAGACAAGCAGAGCGAGCGGAGTTGTAATTTTTGAGATGTCGGTCATGGCTGAATTGAGAATTCCAGGAAGCCGTATACGGAAAACCAGAGCGAGAATTCCTAAAATAGAGGCGATGATCAAAGGATTGCTCAGAATTCCCCATAAGATGCTTAAAAAGCTGATTTTCCCCTTTTGATGGACGGCCAGAGTAATAACGGACAAAGCGTTGTACATAGGAATGACTACGGCAATGAGCATAGAGGCCAGCGCGGCCCCTTCAGAACCGAAAAGGTAGGTAGAAAGGGGGATCCCCAGAATGACAAAATTGCTTCTCATGACAGCCTGGATTTCCACACCGCGGCGGCGCGGATTCTTTTCCATGATAGGGACAAAGACGGAAAGAAGCAGAAAGAGAATTAAAATCCCCACGACAGCAAAGATCATCGCCTTTGGCCGGAAGGAGACGGAAACATCCGTATTGTAAATATTCAGAAAGAGAAGAATGGGGAGAAGAACCTTAAAAATCAGCTTGTTGATTTTATTGAGCGTCGGCTCATCCCACAGGTGAACCAGCTTGAGGACATATCCCAGCCCGATGATGAGGAAGATGGGGAGGACAACATTTGCAGCCAATATAAAACTTTCCATGGATCACATTCCTTTACTCATATTCGGAAATCTTAGGTTGAAGTATTTTACAGCGCTCTTTTAAGTATAATCTAAAAATACCGGAAAGCAAGAGCTTTCCTGGAACGGCAGAAAATTGTCTTAAAAAACGACAGGGGGAATTTTTACGAAAAAAAGGCCGCTTATTGGCGTCACGCCTAACTATTATCCCAATGAAAATAAAATTGCCATATCCGCCAATTATATGAACGCTGTCGCCGCGGCGGGCGGGCTTGGCGTAATCCTTCCGTTGGCCTCCACGCGGGGAGAAATCACGCGGCTGCTTCCTTTATTTGACGGCTTTTTGTTTACGGGGGGCCCCGACGTCCATCCGAAATTTTTTTCTGAGGAAACCCTGCGGGAATGTGGGGGCATTTGCACGCGGCGGGACGTGATGGAGCTTGCCCTGCTGCGGGAGCTTGTGCAAAAAGACATACCGGTTCTGGGAATCTGCAGAGGGGCGCAGGTCCTCAATATTGGGCTGGGCGGGGATATTTACCAGGACATCGACAGTCAGTTCAGCAGGAGCCCGGCCCTGCAGCACCGCCAGCCGGAAAATTCCTTCACGCCGGTGCATACGGTTTCCATAAGGGCGGGAAGCCTACTTCACCGGATTTTAAAGAAAGAGAAGATCATGGTCAACAGCCTTCACCATCAGGCGGTGCGCCGTCCAGGCAGAGGAATAAAGATTTGCGGCCGGGCATTGGATGGTGTGGCTGAGGCGTTGGAGCTGCCGGGAAAACGCTTTTTCCTGGGGGTTCAGTGGCATCCCGAAATCATGTGGGAACGGCAGGAGGACGCAGCGGCGGTTTTCAAGGCTTTTGTGCACGCCTGCGCCGCAAGATCACAATAATGGAGCGGGAAAAAGCAATTATAGGGATTTACATTTTTATTTTTAACCGATATGATTTTTAAAAATAATAAGGAATGGCTGTGATTCATTGTGCTGAGGGATGACTTTGATGAAGTCCTGGAAAGGAATATTTCGTTTGCCACAAAAGACAGCAGGGCGTGTATTTTGCTCCATATTACGGGGATAGCTTCCACTCCGCCAAGCGCCTCGATTAAGCCTCTGGAGGAGTGGGATTTTCCAAGGGATTACAGAGAATACATGGAGGTCTGCATCCAAAAGGAACGCGCGCGCTGGTCATACCGCAGAGGGCTCGGGGATGATCTGCTGCCTTGCCTCAAGCCCTATTATGGAATTGCGGAGCACAGCGCCTTTGTTGGAGGAAAGGTTGTGTTCGGGGCCAATACCAGCTATCACCAGCATCCCATTGAGGAGTGGGAAGACTTTTACAAGCTTTCCCTGGATGAAAACAATGAAAATTTCCGTCTGCTTCTGGATAGTATGGAATACTTGAAAAGCCGGGAGAAGGAAGCGGGATTTATCGCTGTCCTGCGGGGCGGCGAGGCCCCTATGGATATGGCGAACGCCCTGCGGGGAAATGATTTGTTTACCGATTTCTATGATGAACCGGAAATGGTCCGCCGTTTGATGGAGTTTTGCACAGAGGCGGGAAAATTCACCTTCCGCCATCAGCTGGACATTATCGGGCAGCGCGGGGGAGGAGTTATGACAGGGATGAACCTTTGGCTGCCGGGAAAGTCCATCGGGCACTTGTCCGAGGATGCCAGCTGCATGTGTTCGCCGGAAATCTACCGGGAATTTGGCAAACCCTATACCGAAAAGCTGCTGGAGGATTATGATTTCACCGTTATGCATACCCACGGGATGGGGAGCCATATCCTGCCGGAAATTGCCGCGATTGAAAAAATAAAGTGGATTGAAATCAGCGCTGACCCCAATCAGCCCCGTCCTGTCGAATTGTACCGGAGATATGCCTGTTATTTGGAGGGAAAGATCACTGTGATTCCCATGACCCCTCAGGAGTTTATGGAAAACCGGGAATTCCTGGAAGGGCGGAAAACTGTAGTGCAGATGAATGTTTCCGATCTGGAAGAGGGACGGCGCGTGGTGGATGCCGTTAAAGAAATGAACGGCTGAAAGGACCGTTGAAATTTGCGACAGGAGCTATATGCTGCATATGTTTTATAAAGTGGGAAAAGGCAGGCGCCAGGCATGTCTTTTCCCTTTATTATCGCCGGGCGGCGTTTTCCCCGTAAACTTTTTTAGCGGAACCTCTGTTTTGCCGTGACCGGGAACGGATTTTTCTCCCAACTTTTTTATTCAAAAAGATATATTGGGCAAAATGAGATTCCATCAGATGTAAAAATTCAAATAATTTTTAACAATTTCCCAAATGTTTATCCTGTACCGCTTGCAATGAGGAATGGGATCGGTTAGACTGTTAAAAAAGCTTTTTGGAAAGGATGTAAGGATTATGGAGCTTTCTTCCGTGCAGCTGCGGCTTACCAATTCGCTTCACAAACAATTTCCCGATGAACCCCTTGGAGGGACTGTGTTATCCTCCATCAGCGGAATGAAGGGAGAACGGATTTCCTTCCAGGCTTTGATCCGTCTGCCCGAGGAGGCGCCCAGAGGAAGGGTAATGGTGGAAATTTCCTCGCCTGGACTGCAGGAATTCCATTTGAGAAGGGTGATTTCAGTTCCGGTGCGTTTGGCGGCCTTCTACGACAAAAGCGATGATAATTATCTGAGAAAATCGCCCGGGCTCTATCCGGATTTGCTGACGGAATATCGCGGTGAGCCCTTTTGGCTCAATGAAGGGGAGTCGGTCAGCTTCTGGGCGGATACGGAGCTCGTAGAAGAAGGGGAGTATCCGGTGGTATTTCGTGTCCGAAGCGCGGACGGCGCGCCCGGAGAGGCGGAAATTCTTGAGGCGGCATTGACGGTGACAGTGGTGAACGCCGTCCTGCCAGAGCAAAAATTAATGTGCACCCAATGGTTCCATTCCGACTGTTTGGCGGATTACTATCATGTTCCCGTGTTCTCTGAGGAATATTGGGAAATTGTGGAGCGGTTTATGCGGTCGGCTGTTTCCTGCGGGATAAATATGATTTTGACCCCCACCTTTACGCCGGCATTGGATACGGCGGTCGGCAGGGAGAGAACGACTGTCCAGCTGGTTGAGGTAACGCTCCGGCCGGATGGAAGCTTTCAATTCGGCTTTGAACGGCTGTACAGGTGGATACAGACAGCCCAACGGGCGGGATTCCGTTATTTTGAAATGGCCCATCTGTTTACCCAGTGGGGCGCAAAGTGCTGCCCGAAGGTGATGGCCCATACCCCTTCCGGATACCGGCGGATTTTCGGCTGGGACACGGCTGCCGACAGCAAGGAATATATGGAATTCCTTTCCCAGTACCTTCCTGCGATCACCAGCCAGCTGAAGGAGTGGGGAATTGCCGAACAATGCCGGTTCCATCTTTCTGATGAGCCCACGGGGGAACAGCTGGAGCATTATCTAAAGCTGAAAAAAGCTGTAGAGCCTTACCTGAAAGGCTTTGTAATTATGGACGCCCTGTCAAAATATGAGTTTTATGAGCAGGGAGCGGTTGACCAGCCCGTCGTGGCTTTGAATCATGTACAGGCCTATTTAGATCATCACATGTCTCCCCTTTGGGTATATTATTGTGTTTCTCAGGGAGTTGGCGTCAGCAACCGGTTTATGGCTATGCCTTCCAGCCGCAACCGCGTCCTTGGCTTTCAGCTGTACTTGGAGAATGCGGAGGGCTTTCTGCAGTGGGGATTTAACTTTTATAACAGCGACTTGTCTGAGCGCCGCCTGAACCCCTATCTGCATACTGACGGCAATGGCGCCTGGCCTGCGGGGGATCCCTTTTTGGTATATCCGGGAGAAGGAGGTGTGCCGGAAGGTTCTATCCGCCAGATGGTTTTTGGAGAAGCCATGCAGGATCACCGTGCCTGTCTTCTTTTGGAACGCTATATCGGAAGGGAAGAGGTCTGCCGCATGATTAGGGAGGCGGGAATCCTTGGCTTTTTCCAGTATCCCTGTGATGAGGATTTTATTCCGGCGCTCAGGGAAAGAATTAATAGGGCAATCCGTACCATAACAGAACATCCGGCAGGCGGGGAGGAAAGTTATTGACAAACTGATATTATTATAATATTATAATGATATAACCAATTGGAGGCTGTTTAGTTTCTTTCGCCTGTATTCTCTAATCCTAAAAGAGAAAAAATCAGCGGCCTTCCCGTTTATTTTACTTTCATAGGGGAATTCAATATTTGTTTTCCTGTCCTTTTTGATACCGCAAGAGGGGAAAAGAAATATATTATAATTTGACTTATATGAAGGAAAGGTGTGAACAGACAATGGAATTCATGGAAAACAAAACGCAGACAGGAGAAACAATCTTCCCCCTGCCAACCCCGGAACAGACGGAATGGGCGGACGCGGAAGTGGGGGTAATCATCCATTTTGATCTGCCTTCTATCTGCGGCCACGACAGAGACGACTGGCCCGATCCCCCGCCCTCCCCGGCTATTTTCAATCCCCAGCGGCTGGATACGGATCAGTGGCTGAAGGCGGCCCATGATTTGGGGGCGAAATATGCCGTGCTGGTGGCGAAGCACTGTAGCGGTTTCTCCTTATGGCCGACCGCCGCCCATGGCTACAGCGTGAAATCCTCCCCCTGGAAGGGAGGAAAGGGGGATGTGGTGGCGGATTTTATCGCCTCCTGCGAAAAATATGGTATCCGCCCGGGACTGTATTACAGCGTGGCCTTCAATGATTATCTGAACGTTGGTCATCCCGGTCTTGTACGCTCCGGGGACAGGGAAAAACAGAAGGAATATAACAATGTCGTGATACAACAGCTGACAGAGCTGTGGACCCGTTATGGAAAGCTGTTCGAAATCTGGTTTGACGGGGGGTGCCTTCCGGTGGAGCAGGGCGGCCCTGATGTGGCGGGACTGTTGCGCCGCCTCCAGCCGGACGCTGTGGTATTCCAGGGGCCGGAAGGGACGAAATCCCTGGTAAGATGGTGCGGGAATGAACGGGCGGAGAACAGTGAGGACTGCTCGTCCATTTACAGCTATGAAAATACCGATTCCGACGGGACGATTGACCTTCTGGAGCTTGGAAGAGGAGATACCAATGGGAAGGATTGGTGTCCCGCGGAATGCGACACCCCCAACCGGGACCCGGAGAAATCCTTTGCTGGGGGCTGGTTTTGGAGAGATGGGGAGGAGGACGCGGTATTCCCGGCGTCCGTCCTCTTTGAACGTTATTTGAAGTCGGTGGGAAGAAACGGCAATCTGCTGGTTGGAATGGCCATTGACAAGGATGGCCGGTTCCCGGAAAAGGACATGGGGGAATTCCAGAAATGCGGGGAGAAAATCCGCGGGATTTTCGCAAAGCCTCTGTCTGAGGATTTTGTCCAGACCGGGGAGGACAGCTATGAGATTTCCCTGCCGGAGTGGACGGAAGAGAAGGCGGGATATGTCTGCGTCGGGGAGGATATCACAAAGGGAGAACGGATAACGGGATATGTGCTGACCGCTTATGACAGCGCGGGCCGTGAGATTTTCCGTCATGAGGGAAGGATCATCTCCCACAAACGGATTCTTGCTGTCCCGGAAGGGACGGCAAGGGCGCGGCTGGAAATCCTTTCTTCCAAGGCGCCTGTCCAGCTGAGATTTTTCCATCTTTGCAGAGGTTAGCGAGGCCTCCGATGGCGGCTGAATTCCGTGCGGATTGCCGGAAGCTTGAGTCAGCGGCGCTGGAGACAGAAGGATGATCGTGCAGGACGGGGAATTGAAGGCAAAGGTCAAATCTCTGTTCCCCCCTATGTGGAGCGGGCGTCTTTCGCAGGGCCTTTCCGTATATAAAAAACCGCGCCGGAGATATAGATTTCTCCGGCGCGTTTTTTTTCTATAACAATAAGAGGAAGCCTCAGGATTGGGAAAAATTATTTGTGGATCACGCTTTCGAAAGCCTGATCCAAATCATACAGAATATCGTCAATATGCTCTGTGCCAATGGAAAGCCGGATGGTATTGGGTTTAATTCCCTGTGAAAGGAGCTCCTCATCGGTCAACTGGGAATGGGTGGTTGTGGCGGGATGGATCACCAGGCTTTTCACATCGGCTACATTGGCAAGGAGGGAGAAAATTTCCAGATGATCGATAAATTGATAAGCTTCTTTTTGTCCGCCCTTGATATCAAAGGTAAAGATGGACGCGCCTCCGTTGGGAAAATACCGCTTGTAAAGGCCGTGATCGGGGTGGGATGGGAGAGAGGGATGATTGACCTTCTCTACTAGGGGATGGCGGGAAAGATATTCAACCACCCTTTGAGTATTTTGAATATGGCGTTCCAGGCGGAGAGAGAGAGTCTCCACTCCTTGAAGGAGAAGAAACGCATGGAAGGGGGAAATGGCGGCGCCGGTATCCCGCAGAAGTATCGCTCGGATTTTGGTGACAAAAGCGGCGGGGCCGGCGGCGTCTGTGAAAGAGACCCCATGATAGCTGGGATTTGGAGAAGTTAGGGAGGAAAACCTGCCGCTGGCCTTCCAATCAAATTTCCCAGAATCAACAATCACGCCTCCCAGAGCGGCGCCGTGCCCTCCGATAAATTTTGTGGCGGAATGGATGACAATATCGGCGCCATGGTCGATAGGACGGATAAGATAAGGTGTGCCGAAGGTATTGTCAATGACAAGGGGGATGTGATGGCTGTGGGCAATTTCAGCAATTGCGTCGATATCTGGAATATCGCTGTTAGGATTGCCTAAGGTTTCCAGAAAAACCGCCTTGGTATTCTCCTGGATGGCCTCTTTGACAGCGGAAAGATCATGGGCGTCGACGAAGGAGGTGGCAATGCCGTATTGAGGAAGGGTATGGGCCAGAAGGTTGTAGGTTCCGCCGTAGATGGTTTTTTGCGCGACAATATGATCGCCCGCCTGGGCAAGTGCTTCAATAGCATAGGAAATTGCCGCGGCGCCGGAAGCGACGGCAAGAGCGGCGGCGCCCCCTTCCAGGGCGGCGATGCGTTTTTCAAAGACCTCCTGTGTGGTATTTGTCAGCCTGCCATAGATGTTGCCCGGATCGGAAAGCCCGAAACGGGCAGCAGCGTGGGCCGAATTTTGAAAGACATAGGAAGTGGTTTGATAAATGGGGACAGCTCTAGCTCCGGTGGTGGGATCGGGCTGTTCCTGGCCGACATGAAGCTGAAGGGTTTCAAATTTATAATTATGTTTGTTCATAGCAGGTTCTCCTTTTAAGTAAAAAATTAAAATAAAAAAACGGGGGCGCGGGACAACCTCCCGGAGATAGGATAAAGGCGGCGCTCAGCGGAATAAACTTCTGCCCTCCGCTGTATCCAATATCCGGGAGCATAGCATTCGTCCGTTTCTAAAATTTCTTCTCAGCAGCTTTTCCAGAAAATATTTCATTTTGTCCCGCCGCCTTTCCTTGTTAAGTAGCCTGAGTAATTCAGGATACTATAAGAATAACATTAAAAACCTAGTTTGTAAATAGGAAAACAAGGATTAATTTTCCAAAACCTTTCCCATCCTTCCCTTAGAATTGCAGGCGGCACAAAACCGCGCGGAACATCCGCCTTTTTGAAACCTGACAGGCAAGGCCCGCCTGCCGCTCTTTTTGACGGATATTTTTTGGTGATGGGATTCAAAGCTCCGTTGCCAGCCCATCATAAGCTACTTCAATACCGGAAGAAAGCATGCGGCGGACGAGAGTCCGATGATCTGTATGGAGAGTGCGGGCCATATGGCTGATCATAAAACGCCCGGCATAGGATGCAAGACTTTTTTTCATTTCCTCCACCATGATGAGGTTGTTGTGTTCAAAAATCCGGTAATCACCGGCGATATCCCCTATCGTACCATCAAGGACGATCAAATCCACATACCTCTTTTTGATCGCTTCTATCTCCGGATAAAGAAGCCAGGCGCCGTCCAGACCGTAAAAAAATCTTTTTTCACCGTCATCTATCAAAAAATGAACGGCATCCGGGCAGGTTCCATGATTCGCCTGTACCGCTTCAATGACATATCCTCCAATCCGGCGGACTTCTCCGGCGGAAAAAGGAAGAAACCGAGCTCCTCTTTCCATAAGCCGGGACAAAGTGGGTCTATGCAGGTGGTCATCATGATCATGGGTGTTGAGAATATATTTCACTGATGACAGGTCAACGCCAAAGGCGTCGGCAGCTTCCAAAACACAGGGACCGGGATCTATCAAAAGCCGTCCGTCGACAAGAACGGAGGAAAAACGCCGGAATTCCCCATCCTTTTTTGGGCGTGTAATGTCCCAATCCGCCGCTCCTGTTCCAAGAAATACAAGTTTCATATCAAAGGCCCTCTTTTTCATAAATGATAACGATACCTGCATAAAAATCCTTAATATCAAGAATGAATATCAGGATTCCCTTCGGAAAAGTTCCCACGAGGCTGTCAGACAGCAAAAAACGCATCTTTATCGAAAAATATAAAAATAAATAAAAATTTTTATTAACTATTGCAAATAGTATTAAAATCTTTTAAAATTGGAAATAAGAAATTCAGTTCCACAATGGCGGATGGCGGCACCCGATGCATTCAGGAGCGGGTTGTCAATATATGTTTTGCGGGCAGGGACAACTGAGAGACTTCGATGAATAGGGAAATAAAAAACATCACCACATGCCCCCAAAAATGAATCAGGAAACAATTGGCAGCCAGAAAAACTGAAAGGGCGGAAGATGGATTCTGTTTTCCGTGCTGATGCCGCCATTGACGGTAAATCCGATCCCGAAATTCGGGAGAACGGTTTGGAAAGCAAAGACGGCGCGGAAAAGAAAAAACAGGAGCAGGACGGCTTTGTGACGCCAACCGCCCTATTTTGTCCTTCGGCAGATTAAAAATCTTACGGCTGCAAAGGGAAAAAAGCCCGCCGCCATGCAGGGAGGCATTTTAAAAATATGAAAAATACAGGGTTCATTTGTCCGCCTCCAGTCCGGATAGGGACATTTAATTTTATTATAGCACAGAAATGGGGGATTTTCACAAGAGGCATTTTCAAAAAATACCGTTTTGGAGGACTTTAGCGTTTGGAACTGACGCTCCGTCGGTTCGGCGGGGACATATTTCAAGGCTCTGACGAGTAAATCAGGAGTTTTCACTGTAGTGTCCATTCCATGTTTTGCGGGAAAATAGATGGACAGGAATTTATCAAAGAGCTGAGGAGAAAATGTTTACAGAAAAGCTACCTGGGGCTTTTTCGGGGAAGGAAAGGAGGGCAGCGCGGCGTTGCTGAAGCAACAAAAACAATTTCATGGAAAATAGAAAAGGGTGGGAATGAAATGAGTAAAAAATTCGTGCGTATCGTTTGCTGCCTTCTTATTATTTGTACCTCTCTGCTTTCTTGCTTTGGTTGTGGACAGCCGTTTTTTACACCGTCAGAAAAAGTTTTGCCGACAGATGCGTCTTCCCGGGAGACGGAGGGGGTATTTACGTCCTCCAGCCGGGTAGAAAACGCTTCCTCAGTTTCTTCTCAGGAGGAAAAGCGGTATCCCCGCCAGTTCCTGAAGGGAAAAGAAATCGCCGACGTCAAGGATTTTAATGACAGCGTTTTTATCCTGACCACAGAAAAAAGGGTTTATTTTTATGGACCCTATGAGGAAAGGCTGAGGGAGATTTCCATTGTGGGGGAAAACCGGCGGCAGGGAGAAAAGGGATTTTTTGAGCTGATTCTGCCGGAACCGATTGTCAAAATCGAGCCCTTTGCCGCCATTGGGGAAAGCGGCGCGGCCTATATCCTTCTTTATCCACCGACTGCCGGATGGACAATGTATGCCGAAAATTACCCCGACGCCCTTTATAAGGTAGACGTGAAAGAAAAAATCAAGTCCATCCGGTATGGTTTTGGGGACTTTGTCGCCGTTACCGGGAGCGGGAAGGTGTATACCATTGGGGAAGGCACCCTTTACGGGGAGAATTTTGTGAGCTTTTCCGAACATAAACAGCTGCAAATCATTGAGGCGGCGGTGCCGGAAGAGATTGAGGAGGCGGAATTGACCTTTTACTCCGTTCTTCTGCGGGGGAAAAGCGGAAGCATCTATATTGCCCTGCGCCATGTATATAACGGGCCGGATACCCATTATCCGGAATTTGCCACCAAAGAGTTCCCTTATAGCAGGACTTCCCAGCGGTTTGAGAGGATCGACGGCGTCAAGGCGGCGGATATCTCAGTATACCGCCCTCTTTCAGAGGATAATCATTCGTTTTATATGATCAAGGAGGATGGATCTATCGCCGTCTGTCCGGTAGATGAGACTGTGCAAAGGGCGCTTTTCCCAGGCTATCAAAGCGGAATTGAGCCCAGCTGGCCGGAGTTTTCCTTTTCACCCTCGGATTTTCCTCTTCAGGGGGAAAAGGCGGCGCGTATCTTTTCCAATCCCAACTCCGAATATTATGCCATTGAGACGAAGGGCGGCGCGTTCCGCTTTTTCTTTGGCGAAGAGGAACTTTCCTTCTTGGAAAAGCCGGTGCGGCGTCTCTGTATTATGAAGGGTGGAATTGCCGTCTCTTATAAAGAAGGGGACTGCTATCTTTATGGTAAGGATCTGGACGAGTATTTTTTAAAAACCATTGCTTTCCCTGAATTAAGGGAACTGGAAGAAGTCGGCTACCGCCCCTTTGCGTGACTGTGATTTTCGGAGGAAAGACGCCTGTTCACCCCATTTTCCGGGCGGGCAGAGAGGATTGGTGTCAGATAAATGTCCTTGGGGGAAAGAGGGTGGGAGGAAAAACTCCCGCCCTCTTTTGGCTGTTTTAAAACTCCGGGCAGAGCAGGGGGAGTCCCAGGCTTTGAATATTACCAGGGTTCTGTAAATATTAAAAGAAGATCCGAAAATCGTTTTTGCTGTTTACGTTCAGAGGATTTTATGGTACAGTTGCAATTACAGAGAACAGACAAAATATGTCTGGAGCATGAAAGGGGTTTTCCAATGGATAGAAGACTGAAGGACTGCCTTGAACATACGCGGTTTGACTATATCGCTCCCTTCCTGTGGTTGCACGGGGAGGAGCGGGACAAAATTTTCAGCGAGCTCCACCGGATCTATGAGTCCGGTATGCGTTCCGTCTGTCTGGAATCGCGAACCCATGAGGAGTTCTGCCGTGAGGGCTGGTGGAAGGACGTCCGGGCGATTTTGGATGAATGCAAAAGGCTGGGGATGAAACTCTGGATTCTGGATGACAAGCATTTTCCTTCCGGCTACGCCAATGGAATTTTTGAGGAAAAGTATAAGGAGCTTCAGCCCTTTGGAATTACGGAATATCATGTGGATATCGCCGGGCCGGCGGAGGACTGCGCGGTGCTTGCCGACGGCTGGGCTGGGCCTGAGGATGAGATTCTGGCGGTGCTCGCCTGCCGTCATATCCCCAGCAGTGAAGTCCTGACTGGGGAGGTGATGGACATTACTGCCGGATTGGATTCAGGCATGGTGTATTTTACCCTGCCTGAGGGAATGTGGAGGATCATCTTCCTGATAAAAACCCAGCGCGGCATGGCGCCTCATACCCGCTGTTTTTCTGATAAGCTGAATCCACTGGCGACGCGGCGCTATATTGAGGAGGTCTATGAGCCCCATTACAAGCATTTTAAGGATGAATTCGGGAAAACCTTTCTGGGCTTTTTTTCGGATGAGGCCTGCTTTCATAATAACTCCATCCATCCGGAAATTCCCACGACGGGGAGACCTTTTGTGCATTTTCCCTGGCACAGCAGCGTTGGGGAACAGCTGGCTGAATGTTATGGAAAGGATTTTTACAAGAAGCTTGCGGGTATGTGGTTTGACTTTGACAACGGGCTTTCAGAGGAAATCAGGATAAAATATATGGATATTGTCAGCCGGGCCTATCAGAACTGCTACAGCG
>JAHZIE010000016.1:27208-44262 GCA_019419895.1 Clostridiales bacterium
GAGTGGTGTCACAGCCATGGCGTTATGTATATCGGGCATATTATAGAGGATAACCATCTCCATGCCGCCACCGGGGGAGGCCCCGGCCATTATTTCCGCGCGCTGGCGAATATGGATATGGCCGGGGTGGACGTTGTCCTTCACCAGATTATCCCCGGGCTTTCTGAATGCAACAATGCGGGCTGTGTCAGCTATAAGCATATGGAATGTAATTTTTTCCATTACTATCTGGCAAAACTGGGATCCTCCCTTGCGCATATCGATCCACAGAAAAAAGGGCGCGCCATGTGTGAGATATTTGGAGCCTATGGCTGGGGCGAGAGCATCAAGACTATGAAATATCTCGCCGATCATATGCTGGTGAGGGGAATTAATTATTTTGTGCCTCACGCCTTTTCCCCCAAGCTGAACGATGCCGACTGCCCTCCCAATTTTTATGATTCCGGCAGAAATCCCCAATATCAGCATTTTAAGAAAATTATTGATTATATGAACCGCTGCTGCCATATGCTCAGCGGCGGGGAACCGGATATCCGCTGCGCCCTGCTTTACGACGCGGAAGCCCACTGGGCAAATGGTAATTTTGTCCCCTTGGAGAATTGTGCCAAGGTGTTATATGATCATCAGCTGGATTATGACATCGTTCCCTTCGACGAGGTGGAGCGGGTACAGGGAAAATATTCTCTCCTGATCGTGCCCTGGGCGGATTCCATGCCGGATCCGATGAAAAAAGAGCTGATTCATTTACAAACGGAGGTTGTCTTTGCTGTTTCCCAAAAGGGAGAGGCGGCGCTTGGAAAATCCGTAGAGGTGGACGCCCTGCCCGATTATGCGACAGGACTGGGACTGCGGGATGTAGAGGTGAGTCCGGAGACGCCTTCCCTGAAATACCGTCACTACAAAAGGGAGGAGGCTGATATTTATATGTTTGTCAATGAGGATATCTCCCATACTGTGTCGGGAAAGATGAGACTTTCATCCTTTACAGGGGGAAGCTATGTGGAATATGATCCCATGGAAAACACCGCCGTGCGGAAAACGGCGGAAGATGCCATTTCTCTTGTCCTGCCTCCTTACCACTCTGTGATGGTGATCTTTGGCCAGATCGGCTGCGGCCATCTTCCGCAGGAGCGAAGGCTTTTTATCACCGATGAAATGGCCTTTGCACCGGAATTTCAGATCTGCATAAAAAGAGAGGAAGAGGAGGAATACCAGCTTTATAAAACCTCACAGCGCCTGTTTAATTTGACCGGAAGGGGAGAACTGCCCTATTTTTCCGGGGAGATACAGTACCGGGCGGTATTCCATCTGCCGGAGGATGGAAATTACTTATTAAACCTGGGACGGGTAGGCGAAACCGCTGACGTTATGGTAAACGGGAAAAGAGCGGGGACAAAAATCCTTCCGCCCTATGAGTTTGATATTTCCGATTTGGTTCATAAAGGGGAAAATACCCTGTGTATTACTGTGAGCAATACCAATGTTTTTGAACGGCGCGACGCCTTCTCCAAGTATCTTCTGTTGGAGCCGTCGGGGCTGTTGGGACCCCTGACCTTGCAAAGGTACGAAAAGAATTGATATGAGATTTTCCGTTTCTTCTTTCGATCCGTAATTTTTATAATTTTAAAGAAACTATTTAAAAGTAAAAGGAGAACAGACAAGGTATGCTGTACACAAAGAAAAACGATCCGGGATTAAGGGAGGAGCTGTTCCGCAATCCTACAGCGGAATACCGCGGCGCTCCCTTTTGGGGATGGACAGGCCGGGTGGATCGAGAGCGGCTGCTGGAGCAGATACCACAATTTGCAGAGATGGGAATGGGAGGCGCCCATCTCCATGCCCGGGGTATTTCTGACCCGGAATATCTAAGCGGATCTTTCATGGAACTGATAGACGCCTGCCACAGGGAATTTCAAAAAAGAGGGATGTACACATGGCTGTATGATGAGAACATGTGTCCCTCTGGCTTTGCGGGGGGACTGGTGAGTCTGGAGAGGCGTTTCCGGCAAAGATATCTGGAGCTTACCCCGGTGCCTGACGATTCCTGCGCTGTGGACAGGAAAACTTTTGAGTTTTCAAAAGAAGAGGAGTATTCCGGGTATTATTTGGCCCATTATGCGGTGGAACTGGACGGGATGGGAAAGCTATCAGGATACCGGCGGCTACGCCAATATGAGCGGGAGAAACATATGTGGTATGCCTATCTCAAACTGGTTCCCTGCTGTCGGGGGGAAAATACCCCTTATGTGGATACCTTGAATCCGGAGGCCCTTATCCGGTTTGTGGAGTTGACTCATGAAAAGTATAGGGCCCTTTTGGGAGAAAATTTTGGGAAGGATGTACCCGCGATTTTTACAGACGAACCCCAATTTTACAACAAAGGCAGATTAGGAAGGGCGAAAGACCGAAAACCGGTACGGATCCCATTTACTGATAATTTAGAAGAAACTTATCAGAAAACGTATGGGGAAAGCCTTTTAGAGCGCCTGCCAGAGCTGTTCTGGGAATCGCCGTCGGGAGAACTTTCGGCTGTCCGTTACCAATATCATGATCACACAGCGGAGCGTTTTGCCCTGGCTTTTGCCGATACTTTGGGAAAATGGTGCCAAAAGAACAATTTGGTATTGACCGGTCATATGATGTCGGAACCAGAGCTGGGCTCCCAAACGAGAGCCACAGGAGAGGCCATGCGTTCTTTCCGTTCCTTCCAGATGCCGGGAATTGATATGCTATGCGACAAGAGAGAATTCAGTACCGCCAAGCAGGCGCAGAGCGCCGCCCATCAATATGGACGGGAGGGAGTGATGAGCGAGCTTTATGGCGTTACCAATTGGGATTTTGATTTCAAGCGCCATAAGCTTCAAGGGGATTGGCAAGCGGCTATGGGAGTGACCCTCCGGGTACCCCATCTGACCTGGGCCACGATGGAGGGGGAAGGAAAACGCGATTTTCCGGCTAGTATTGGTTATCAGTCAACCTGGTATCGGGAGTATTCCTGTATAGAAGATCATTTTGCCCGCGTTAACACCGCCATGACGAGGGGAAAGGCCTGTGTGAGGATCGGCGTGATACATCCGGTGGAGTCGTATTGGATGTATTACGGTTGTGTGGAACATACCCAGGATAAGTGCCGGGAATTGGAGGACAATTTTCAAAATATCATTGAATGGCTGCTTTTTGCCCAGCAGGATTTTGACTTTATTTCTGAATCTCTGCTGCCGGCTCAGTTCGTTTCTTCAGATGATAAAAAATTTCATATTGGCGGGATGTCCTATGACGCGGTGCTGATTCCCAATTGCGTCACTCTGCGTTCCACCACGATTGACGCCCTGCGGAGATTTTCCAACGGGGGAGGAAAAGTGATTTTCGCAGGGGCCTTTCCGGAATATATGGATGGCAAAAAAAGCGGAGAAATCGCGGAATTTGCAAAAAAAGAATGCGCATGTATCCCCTTTTCTCAATACGCTATTTTACGGGAGTTGGAGCCTTATAGAGAAATTTCTCTTTCCCGTCCTGATGGAAGCCGCCCAATCTCTATGGTTTATCAGCTCCGGCAGGATGGCGAAGATCGCTGGCTCTTCCTCTCCCACAGCAATTTGCCAGGGCCGGAGAGGGACAATTGGATGGGTGATTTTGAGGAATCAGAGGCCGCTGACGAAGTCTATATTTCTATCAAAGGGCAATGGCAGGGGGAAGTATACGATACCATGACAGGGAAGATTTATTCCCTGCCAGGCCGTTTAACTGGGACTCATACGAATTTTTGCAAAAAAATGTATTCCTATGACAGCCTGCTTATCAGGCTTTTTCATGGAACAGTATCTCCTGAAAATAAAAACAAAGCGGAAGCTGAGGATTTATGGGAAACCAGAACCGGCATGGCGTCTGTTCCTATGTTATGTGGAGATGGCATTCCGGTCACTTTGAGCGAACCTAATGTATTGCTCTTAGATCTTGCGCAATGGAGATGTATGGGAGAAAAAGAATGGAGGCCTTTAGAAGATATTTTGAAAATCCAAAACATCTTGGAACGAAAAAAAGAACTATGGCCTGGCGAAAAAATAGTAGAGCTCAAGTTCCTGATTTATTCAGAAAACGCGATAGAAGGCGCGATGATCGCCTTAGAACGTCCGGAGGAAGCGGAGATTTTTCTTAATGACCAACAGGTGACAAAAGAAGATCAGGGCTGGTTTGTTGATAAATCCATTCGAAAGCTTCCCCTGCCTTTGCTGATTGCGGGTGAAAATCATTTGGTGCTCCGATATCCTTTCCGGGCGGGAAAATTCATAGAATGGAGTTATTTGCTGGGAGATTTCAGCGTTTCCGTGAAGGGGTACAAAACGAAGCTCGGTCCCCCGGTGAATAAACTCTTTTTTGGAGACTGGACGACACAGGGATTGCCCTTTTATGCAGGAAATGTGACCTATCATTGCCAATTTCCGGTTGAAAAAGAGGGAAAAGAGATGATGCTCCAGTTTCCCCGCTTTGCTAATCCGCTTTTGACGATTGTCACACAGGATGGAGAGAAACAACAGGTGATAATTCCCCCTTACTTGGCACATCTTGGCCAAAGTCAGGGTAAGAATATGATGTTTGAGGTAACGGCCTACGGAAACCGAATCAACGCCTTTGGTTCAGTGCACAACCCAATGAAGACCTATCAATGGTTTGGGAAAGAAGCTTGGTTCACTCAGGGGAGTTCCTATAGTTATGAATATTGTCTTAAACCCATGGGAATTCTTCAAAGTCCTATAATTTGGAAAAAGGATTCCGAAAAGTAAGACAATAAAAATAGAGGAGGCCGCTTACTCTCAAACTTATATTCATAATACCATTCGGTATGTTTTCAACAATCACAACATATGGTATACTGAATATAAAGATAGTATTAAGACGGCGAAAGGGGGAAATTATTTGGGCGCATACCTTCTGCTGATGGGCGTTGTGATTGTGATCTGTGTGTTTATGCATCGATTTACCGAACGGCTTCAGGTGCCTTCCCTGTTGATTTTTATTGCGCTGGGGATGTGCTTCGGCACAAATGGTATTTTCCGGATCCCCTTTGATGATTACGCGGCGTCGGAAATGGTTTGTTCCATCTGCCTGATATTTGTTATGTTTTACGGGGGCTTCGGCACGAATATGAAGGCTGCCCGTCCGGTTGCCGTGCAGTCCTTTCTGCTTTCCACCCTTGGTGTTGCCGCCACGGCGGGGCTGGTAGGGACTTTTGCCCATTATGTTCTTGGATTGGAATGGCTGGAAGGCCTTTTGATAGGATCAGTCGTTTCCTCAACAGACGCGGCCTCTGTTTTTAATATCCTCCGCTCTAAAAAGCTGAATCTGAAAAATAATACAGCGTCCCTTTTGGAATTGGAATCTGGCTCCAATGATCCCATGTCCTATATGCTGACCATTGTTGTACTGGGTATGATGGACGGGGAAGCGATTTCTGTCCCTCTGCTTCTGTTCAAGCAGATTGCCTTAGGACTCGTGTGCGGCCTTCTGCTTGGCAAGCTGGCCCTTTGGCTGCTGAATCACCTGTCCTTTGGCTTGGAACAGGGGGAGACTATCCTGGTTTTTGCCATAGCGATTCTTGCCTTTGCACTTCCCAATGAGCTGGGAGGCAACGGCTATTTGAGTGTTTACCTGTGCGGGATTTTGATGGGGAACGCCCATATTCAGAAAAAACGTAATTTGGTTCACTTTTTTGATGTTGTCACCAATGTGGCGCAGATGATGATTTTCTTCCTGCTGGGGCTTTTGGTCACCCCTTCTCAGCTGCCGCAGGTCATTCTTCCAGCTCTGCTGATTATGATATTTATGACCTTTATTGGCAGGCCGGCGGCGGTAACGGCAATTCTGCTTCCCTTCCGGGCGCCTCTGCGTCAGATTGGTCTGGTTTCCTGGGCGGGACTGCGGGGTGTGGCGTCTATCGTATTTGCCATTTACGCCGTTCTGGCGGATACACCTATGAAATATCAGATTTTTAACCTGGTATTCTGTATTGTCCTGCTTTCCCTTGCGGTGCAGGGGACGCTTCTCCCGTGGGTTTCGCGGAAGCTGAATATGATCGATGAAAAGGCGGATGTGCGGCGGACTTTTACCGATTACCGGGAAATCAACGATGTCAGCTTTGTCAAAATTTCTATCCATGACACCCATCCATGGAGTGGAAAACGGCTGCAGGAGCTTTCCCTTCCCTCTGACTTTTTGATTATTCTCGTCATGCGTGACGGGACCCATCATGTCCCCAACGGAGAAACGGTGATCCTTCCGGGCGATCTTTTGGTGGCTGCCGCTAGGGAATTTGAGGACAGGGAAAACCTGACACTGCGGGAGGTCACTGTTGACAAAAATGACAAAAGGAAAGGCTGTCCCCTCAGCGAGATTGATTTACCCAAGGGAACCTTGATCGTGATGATTGAGAGAGATGCCAAAACGATTATTCCCTGCGGGAGTACAGTGCTGCGGGAGGGAGATCTGCTGGTGGTTGCCCACTTTTAGAGGACCGGATTTCATAGACAGGGAAAAAACGCATAGGGATATTTTTGATTGCGGCGGATGGCGCCCAATGAAAAGGTTTTGGCGCGGGGGATAAGCTTTTTCATTAGTGCCAGGGTCACCCATTATGGAAGAAAAATACTTTTGGCGTCATAGAAACAAATAAAGAGATGCTTTGAAAGGCATTCAAGAATGCTTACCCATAAAAAGAACCATCCAGAAGAGATGGGAAGATATTTTCTGGCAGGGGAAAATGGAAGTGTAGCACATGCAGAAACTATTTTTGACGTCCTTATTTAAGGATGTGTCTGAAATTTTTATGGATTTTGCGAATGAAAATCTTGAGGCTAAGACAGTAACATTCATTCAACAGCCGCGTTGCCAGATAAACTAGATTTTCACGTAAAATACAGCAAAGAATTATTATCTAAAATGGGACTGATTGTTGATGAATTGGAAATCTCCACGGCGGCTCATTCGGATATAGGAAACAAATTAGAGAATAATGATTATATTTATGTCACTGGAGGAAACACGTTCTTTCAGCCTCAAGAAATGAATCAATCAGGGGCGGGAAATATGATTCAAGCACAAATTAACGCAGGAAAACTATACATAGGCGAATCTGCCGGTGCAATTTTGGCGGCGCCTGATATTGAATATTCACGAGATACGGATAATCCTCTTGCAGCGCCTCAGCTAAAAACATTTGAAGCATTGAATATGATAGATTTTTATCCCCTGCCGCATTATAAAAATCCCCCATTGAAGGAAGCTGTGGACCTAATAATTGCAAAGTATGATAAAAAATTGCCGCTTGTTCCCTTCAGCAATTCACAAGCCATACTTGTTATGGGGAAAGAAAGACGAATTGTTCCGAAAGAGAGCAAAATCAACCTGTGACTTCGGGGCAACTTGGCCTGAGATTCCCAAAAGGTTGGGGCCGATTACAACAAACCGACGCTGCGTCTCTCTGCCGGGAGGATAACCTTGATTGTTGCCGGCGGCCTGCGTGTAGGGGAATATGTCCGGCAAATGAATTATTTTTTTAAAAGCTGGACAGATTCATCCGGTTTCCCGTCTTTCTCATTGTAAGCTTACACGGTAACCCTAGTTCGCTCATAAAAAGAAAGGCAGGCGGAAATTATGAGTAAGTATCAGAATATGCCCATGTGCGACTTGAGACATTTGACTGCCCCCAAGGCTGTGCGAGAGATTGAAGAAATCAGCAATGTCGCTTTGCTGATTTATCCCAAAGCCAACGATCCGGAGCTTCAGGCAGCTTTCGCGGCTATCCCCACTTCCAATATTGTTTCTCTTATTTTTGTTGATACTGATCAGAGCGTCCAGATAGCCAACGGAGCCAAGGAATTGACGGAGAACGATTTCCCGGAGAAGAGAGAATCAATTTATATAATCAACGGCATCGGCTACATTACAGATCTTTCCCGCGAAATCCGAGGGGAGATTTATTGCAACGGCATGGTGGTCATCCAGAAAAAGGTAAAGGAGCTGTGCCATTTATCATTTCCCACGATGAATGGAATGGTAAAATACCTGGATTTTGACGACGTCCGGATTTATCCCAATGAAATGGCCCTGGATAGTGAAACCATCTCCTATTTCCCAAACAGGACGCTGGTTGTGGGCGGCAACCGCCTGCGGCTGGAAAAGGATGTGACGGTGGAGCTTCTGCAACAGAAGGAACTGATGCTGATTGTGGGGAATTGCCTGGAGTGCTATCCTCCGATTGCCCCTTATATCAAACCGACCGCCACGGTGGGAAATCAAATCAAAGTGATTCAGGATCAAGAATAATGGACTGCCGCGCTTTGTTTGACGAGGTATATGAAGGGTATTTTCAACGGGTATACGCATACTTTGTCCTTTGCTTTTCCCGGGACGCGGCGGAGGATTTATGCCAGCGGGTTTTCTTAAAGGTGTGGCGCGCGCTGAATCGAATCGATTTTCAGGAGCCGGAAAGCTGGAAGGCTTGGATATTCCGCGTTACGGTCAATGAAAAAAATGAATTTCTTCGGGAGAGCTACGCAAAGCCGGAAGGGGTTGACCTGATTGAGGCGGATGGACCGGTGGAAGAACAGGGATTTTCTCCGGAACGCATGGATATCCGGCGGGCCTTTTCTTCTCTGAAAGAGGAGGAAAGGGAGCTCCTTTTGCTGAAAGCCAACGGTTTTTCCAGCAAGGAGATTGGAAAGCTGCTGAATTTGCCGGATTCCACCGTCCGCTCCAGAGTTTCGGCGGCAAAGGCGAGTTTGCAAAGATTGCTGCAGGAAAGCGGGGTGAATGGGGATGGATAATCTGGACAGTTTGATTTTATCCCTGGTGGAACAGAGCTCTGCCGGAGAAGAATTGAAACAGAATATTAAGCGGAAGGTTTTGGCTTCCCCTGTGGAAAGCTTTCCTGGACTGCGGGTGCAAAGGCAGGTTTCAGAGATTTTTCAAAAAGCCTTTCAGGTATTTCAGAAACAACCTTTTATTTTTTTCTATCCTGGGCAAAATAGTCAGGCTGCCGTCAGATGACGGCAACGGACACGTACAGAAAAAGTCCCCCTCCGTTTTTTAAAAGGAGAGGGACTTTTTTATTTATTAGAAAATTTTATCAAGATAAAATTTTGAGAAATGTTTTTACGGCCCACAAACCCCTTAGACAAAAAGCAAAAAAGAAAAGGAAGAAAAACGGCTGAAAAACAGGCCTGAGTTTTGTCCGGATGAAAGAACAGGAGAGGAAAGAAGGGACGATAATACAAAAAACTGGTGAAGATGAAGAATGTGGAATAAGTTATGAATGCGGAGAATCAGAAGAATTAAAACTATTTGTATAACAATAATTAAAAATAATAAATAGTATAATTCTAAAGTATAAAATATACGCTCGTAAATACTTATTTCGGCTTATGCGGCGATTTCAGAAGAATAAGACGAGTTGATGCCGAGTGTCAGCGGAATACTAATTGGAATTGCCTTGGAAGAAAATATGAGATAATCCACTTTAAAATTTTTTCCTTGGGCTGGACAAAGATGTCAAAGCCTGGAAAACTCCGGCAGGGTATTATGTTCAGCAAAATATTGGGCTATCCGTTTGGCCTCTTCCCGTGTGGGAAGGGACATCGTCTGTACCATATGGATTTCTTCCGGATGGGGAAGGGTATCCACCTGATTGATGGAAAGAGAGGGATGCTGGGCGCAGACATGCCGGAAATAATCCAGGGATTGCAGAGTTTGTTCATAATTTCGTACCAGATTGAGCATTTTTAAATTGGGAATTTTTTTAAAATTCTCCCACTGATGAAGGGAGTCGGCACAGCAGTGAATACCAATGGCGCCATAGCGGGCGGAAAATTCTACCAGCTCCTGCTGGAAAAATTCCTGATACATGCCGCTGCTGACAGCGCCCACCTCATCCTCCGACATGGTGATGCCATAGGGCATGTAATAGTCTGGAAAATGGGAGATAAATTCCTTTCCATACCTGCGGAACCATTCATCGCAGAATTCAAAGAGAAGCTCTTTGACCATGGAGGCCAGTTCTTTGACCAGCTCGGGGGTTTCAATCATGGCGGCATAAAAATCGCTTTTTTCCCAGATAAGGGCGGCGATGTCAACGGGAGTTTGGATATCCGGCAGGCACATGAGGGCATCCTTTCCCGCGCGTGCGAGAAGATGATCGGCCATATCAAACAATATTACCAGCCTGGTGTCCTCCAGACGCGGCTTTTTAATTTTATAAAATTCCTCCGCGCTATGGATGAGCGGCAGGGCAAAGGGATTATTGTCATCAGGCCGGTGAACCCTGCAGCCAAAGGCCTCAGCAAAAATTTCCGTCCCTGTATGCATGGGGAGATAGGGCAGGCTGTCATCGGGGATGGCTTCCATATCTTCCATCTTTTCCATATAAACCTGGTAGGCCCATTCTTCCCGCTGGGCCGCGTACTCCCACCATAGAGGGGGACGTTCCATGGCTTTATGCTCTTTGTGGCTGATAAGGAGAATCCGGTTGACACTGCTGTTCAGATCCATAAGCTCTATCCAGCGCTGCTTGCGGCGTTCCATTTCCTTCATAAGCGGTTTCCATCCTTTCTTAAAAACTGCAATTTATGGCCTTACCCTTTCGTTTTTTCCAAACTCAAAATTTTTTATGAAAGGGCTCTTAACCGACATAATGCAGGTTAATTTTTATGATTATAGCATCTTTTTGGGGAAATAGCCTTTAAAAAATGGCCGAAGAACTATATAATATGGACATGGAAACATTTATTCTGAAAAGGATTACAAAAGAAAAGGAAATGGATTTTCACATAGAATCCGGTGTGGTCAATGGAGATTTTTTACTCCATACCCATGATTTCTGTGAAATATTTTTCATTCTCTCCGGTTCCGGTATCCATATAGCGGGAGATCAGGCATATCAATTGCAAAAGGGGGAAATGTTCGCGGTAAAAGGGAGAGAATACCATGGATTTACAGACTGCCGGGAGCTTCATATTGTCAATATTATGTTCCATCCTTCAGGCGTAGACGTGGGAGACTGCCGGAGCCTTCCCGGCTTTTGGGTTCTTTTCCTTCATGAACAGGCAGTGGGAAATATTTCCCATCTTTATTTGGAGGGAGAAAATTTTGAAACTGTAAAGCGTTGGTGCTACACGATGCTGGAGGAATATGGAGAGAAAAAAGCTGGATATCTGGCGGTTTGCCGTGCTGTGCTGATTCAGCTGGTCACTTTTTTGTCCAGAGCATGCCAGCAGATACCCGAAAATATCCACCGGATGGATTTCCGTTTGGCCAGGGCGGTTTCCTATATGGAAACCATTTATAGCCGTCCGGTCAGTCTGGAAGAACTCGCGCGGACCGCCGGTTTTTCGCCCCGGCATTTTTCCCGGCTGTTTAAGGACTTCTACGGGCTGACACCCATGAGATATCTGTTGAATCTCCGGATCAGGCGGGCGAAGGAGCTGCTTTGGAACGAGGAGTTGGAGATCACTGAAATCGCCGGTATGTGCGGGTTTCAGGATGGAAACTATTTTTCGCGTATTTTTAGGGAGGAAACCGGCCGCTCACCCTCCCAATGGAGAAAGGAGGAGAAGGAAAGAGGCGCGGCGCGGTCTCCCGACACTTTTTAGAGAAAGGTCGGTACGGCTTACCATGTCTGAAAGCAGGATAAAATCCGGTAATGGCTTGGAAAATGTGGAAAGCATTATTTGTCATCGGGGATTTAAGGCTGAAAAGGATCAAAAGAGGCCCATTGCGATGAATTCGCAATGGGCCTCTTAATTGTCGCCGAGTAGACACAAAGAAAGAAGACAATTCTTGTTGAAGGAGTCCCTTTTGAAGGAAGCGCTGGGATACCAGAGAAAACTGGTTTGCCAGTAGCAGGGACAAGAGGAAGGATAATAATTTTTTCAGTCCCCCTCTAAGGGACGGCAAACAGGCTCCTCTGGATTCCAACGGCTTATGAAACATGGATATACCCGAACCTATGGGGGAAACAAAAGATGGCGTTTTAACAGTAAAGGGGCTTATGCGTAGAGCATACTGTCTCAGAATGTTTTTGCTCTATCCGGTAAGTTCTGCCGGCTTTTGTGGGAAAGGCGTAGACTGTTCCGCTTTCCTCTTCCCGTATTTCACATTCGACAGGAGAACCTTCTTCCAGCACAACCATTCCTGATTCCCATGGGCAGAGAACAGAGCAGGGACGTCCCTTTTCACTTAGAATGTCTACATTTTGGACAATACCCTTTTTGAGCTCCGCTGAAACGACAAAGGCCCCATATCCCCGCAGCCGCGCGAAAGCCGCGTCCTTTTGCCTTTCCCAGACAGGGAAAAAACGCAGGATTCCTTCATGGCTTTGGAACAGCATCTCATTAATGCAGCTGGGGACGGCGCTGCAGCATTCAATTCCGCCGCCGCCGTAATAGATGAACAGGTTTGGAAAAGCGTGGGTGCGGAATTGTTCCTTTAAATTCTTCAGAATGGTATCCGGATGATATCCCACCCGGACAGCGGCTGTAAAGAAGGTGGGAAAGGCGTTGAAATCGCACCAGCGATCCAGCACAGTGATGGTATCCCGGGCGATTTGCAATAATTTTTCACCGGAGGAAAGCCCGATGGAGCCGCAGGGGAAAATGTGTTGAATAGGAAGACTGTTGCTTTTGTACCAGTCCAGCCCGCGTTCGGTGTAGCGGAATACGGTCTTTCCCTCCCGTTCATAAGTGGGGAAATCGCTGAGATGGGTTAAAATATGGAACCACTTTTCCCTTCGGTCCTCTTCCACACCCAGATATTCCGAAATATCCAGCAGTCCCCGGAATACCACCCGAAGAAGCCCAAGGGTCGGGATGGGATTAAAGTCGTCGCTGTGATCCACCTCGCCCTTGGAGGCCCAGTCATAAATTTCCCTTGCAAAATAGCAGTTTTCCTGAACGGAGTCATTGTAAATCACATACCGACCGTCCTCGAATTTCAGATAATCCTCCCAGAAGTCCGCCACCTCCAGCAGGTATGGCATGGCATACTTTTGGGCGTAATTGGCATCCCAAGTGCTGTAAAAACGCATCATCATATTCACCGCGCCAAAGGCGGCGTTGGATTTCTGTCCCCAGAAGGCAAGCTCAGGGAGCTCCCTGCCGTCTTTGAGATAAGTTCGAACAGCCAGCCCCTTCGGGCCAATTCCCACCTGGGAGTAGATGCCCCGGCAGCCCAGCTCCTTCCTTGCGTTTTCCCTTGCTTTGGGGATATAGTCCAACAGGGGCTGATCATAGGGATCCGCCAGGAACACCTTGTTGGAGGAGAACACGCCCCACCATGGCGCCTCATAATTATAATTCAGATGGTAATCTCCCAGCCATGCGGGGAAATTGGTCGTAATCCAGTTGCCAAAAATGCCGGGAGCAAATTTTCCGGTTTTGCAGCAGCAGGCCATCAGATAGTGGGAGGCATACCAGAATTTTTCTACTTCCGGCTCAGATGGAATAGAGACGCCGGAGGTTTCCCAAAAGGCATGCCACCAGGAAAGATGGGCCGCCCGGTACTGTTCCAGCAGTTCCGGCGTCACGCCGCAGGCCTCCGTTCGGCATAATTCACGGTAATTGGGGGTATCGTGATCGGTATATACGGTTATCACCAGGGTCAGGGTTTCCCCTTCCCGCAATACCCCCTTGTTCTCCTGCCATTCAAGAATCCGGCAGACGGCGGAGGCCCTACTCTCCCAATCCAGTTCCTCTCCCGTGTATTCCTTAGTGATGGACAGGATGTTTCCCTCTGTCAAGCAGGAACTTTCGGCGTCGCTGTCCTCCAGAGGCTCCAGCCGGATGCTGAGAGGAATGGAGCCTTTCTCCGCGGTGAGGCGGAGAACGACCATGCTTTGCTGATAAGGGGCGTAGGCGCTGACATGCAGATGGGATTCCCCGGCCCGCAGATCAAGCTCCACATCTGCCGTCTTAATTTTCTGCCGGGCGGAAAACGCCGCATTTTTTAACAGATCAGAGCGGATTTTCAGGGTAGCCAGCCCTTTGACTCCTGTGCGGCGCGCCTCGTTACAAACAACTTTAGGGTAGGCGCGCCAAAAGTCGTTTTTGCTGAGCCAAAAGGTCAGCTCGTCCCCTTTGCCGCCCACGGTGACGCCGGTATCCCCATTGCCGAACAGAGGTCCGTCCGGTTCCCCGGCTGTGGGCGTTTTGGGAGGAAATTCGGAAAAAATTCCCTCATACTGCTGAACTTTTTCTGCCGGATCAAACATAAAAAATCCATCCTTTTCTATCAACTAAGGGCGGAGTCCCTCCGCCCGGGGCTTAAAAACCTGCCAGAAATTTGGGCCGCTGCGGCGGATAGCTTTCCCGGAATTCTCCTGAAACAGCATAACCGCAGCCGCGTGTATCCGTTATAGAGGATAGGCGCGAATCCGGACACAACAATGCTTGTGGCACGAAATCGGGATAAAGGTATTGACACAACCAGGGCCGGGAAACAGCCTTAAATGCTTCACATGCGGGAAAATGCAAGAGGTCCTGACCTGTGCGGCCGCATGATGATGGTATGCTAATTTTTATGGAAAAGAGGGCATAGCTTCCGACAGGCCTTACGGAAATAAACTCCAATGGAAGTAGGGCGAAGGCTTCAATTGAGGTATAATGTATCATGGATAATAAAATTTTGCAAGGGGGAAAGTTGCGTGCCGTAAAAAATATTCTCAGCAAGAGGTGAAAATTGGACTGTTTTCCTAATGAAAAACAAGGCGGCAGGAAATGCCGCCTTGCCTGTATTATTCTGAAACCGGTTCCGATGGATTCCGCTCCATTTCCTGAAGAATCTCTTCAAAGTCATTTAAACGGTAGCCGGAATACATTTGACGCTTTTCGTCATTAGTAGTGGAGAGCACACAATTGTTATCCGTCACATAAAACACCTCATAAGTGTTAAACCATCCAGTCTTTAGACTTTTAGAATCTTCATCAACTGCTATTTTTATTACATACTGTTGGCCTTTTTGAAAATCAGGCATAGAAGTCTCAAAAGCATGAGGCAGTGATAACGTGATGGTACCATCCTCTTCTACTAAATAGTCCGGGATTTCTCCTGTTATCCTGTCTACAATTTTAAATTTATATGCCGAATAATGGAATGTATATTGGGACATTCCCCCTTTTTCTGCCAAAATCGATTCTGGAGTTCCTTCCTCGGGCGTATACTTATATTCAATCATTGGCAGTTTTTCAACGAATTCTAAAGTTGCAAAGGGGGCGTCTTGAATCTCCTCTTCTAAAGGTATCGCAGGCCCCACATCCGCAAAGCTTCCCCCTGGGTTACATAGCGTATATTTTTCCTTTTGCAGCCGGGCAATTTCTTCTTCGCTCAGTACCTTTTGGTATTCTTTCGGCCCGTTGCTGCATCCTCCAAGAACCGTGCAGCCAAATATAAAAAGCAATAAGAAACATATTATATTTTTTTTCATGATCGCCCCCCCCCTTGTGGAAACTATTTTTCTTTATTATAACATTTTCAAAGAATTATTCAATAATTTTCTAAAAAAACAAGGCGGCAGGAAATGCCGCCTTGGTTCTCTATTATTCTGAAACCAGTTCCGATGGATTCCGTTCCATTTCTTTAAGAATCCCCTTAAAGTCATTGAGACGGTACCCGGAATACTTCTGTCTGTTCTTTTCAAAAACCGTTGATAAGATATATTCTTCATCGGTTACATAAAAGAGGCATTGCGTGTCAAACCATCCGGTTGTATAAGTCCTTGAATCTTCAGTTTCCCCAATCATAGCTACATATTTCTTTCCAGCTTCAAATTGAGGTATTGAATCAGCAAAAGCACTGGGGACTGACATAGTAATTGTCTGATCTTCTGAAACCAAATAAGAGGGGATCTCTCCTGTTACTGTTTCTAAAAGTTTAAATTTATAAGAGTAATAGTGGAAAGTATAATAGTCCATCTGTCCTTTATCTGCAATAACAGCTTCCGGAGTTCCCGGAGCCGGAGTATAATGATCAGTTACGATGGGCAATTCCTCAACAAATTCCAACACTGCTATTGGTGCTAAATTAATTGTACTCTCTAATGGTGGAGCCGGCGCTATATCCATAAAGGACCCTCCTGCATAATAAACCGGATAATCTTCCTTTTGCAACTGGGCAATTTCTTCTTCGCTCAGTACCTTTTGATATTCTTTCGGTTCATTGCTGCATCCTCCAAGAACCGTGCAGCCAAATATAAAAAGCAATAAGAAACATATTATATTTTTTTTCATGATCGCCCCCCCCCTTGTGGAAACTATTTTTCTTTATTATAACATTTTCAAAGAATTATTCAATAATTTTCTAAAAAAACAAGGCGGCAGGAAATGCCGCCTTGTTCCTGTATTATTCTGAAATCGGTTCCGATGGATTCCGTTCCATTTCCTGGAGAATTCCCTCGAAATCGTTTAAACGGTAGCCGGAATAAATTTGTCGCTTTTCATCATTAGTAGTGGAGAGCACACAATTGCTATCCGTCACATAAAATACTCCATATGGATTAAACCATCCGGTTTTTAATGTCTCAGAAGTATTAGTTAACCCTATTTTCATTACATATTTATCTCCCACTTGGAACTTTGGCATAGAACCATCAAATGCTCTAGGTAAAGCCATTGTAAGTGTATTATCTTCTCCTATTAAATAGGATGGAATTTCACCTGTTATTGTCTCTTTCACTTTAAACTTATATGCTAAATAATAGAATTTATATTGTGACATTCCCTCCTTTTCTGCCAAGATTGCTTCAGGAGTTCCTTCCTCAGGTGTATAAATATATTCAATTGTTGGAAGCTGTTCAACGAATTCTAAAGTTGCAAAGGGGGCGTCTTGAATCTCCTCTTCTAAAGGTATCGCAGGCCCCACATCCGCAAAGCTTCCCCCTGGGTTACATAGCGTATATTTTTCCTTTTGCAGCCGGGCAATTTCTTCTTCGCTCAGTACCTTTTGGTATTCTTTCGGCCCGTTGCTGCATCCTCCAAGAACCGTGCAGCCAAATATAAAAAGCAATAAGAAACATA
>JAHZIE010000017.1:0-22678 GCA_019419895.1 Clostridiales bacterium
GATTTATTTCTGAACCAGATGGACCGCAAAGCCGCCAATTTCCTTTTTCAGGTAAACAGCCACCATGGCCCCCTTATCATTGTATTTATAGGTAGACTCATCAAATTCCACGCCCATGTTCTTGAGATAATTGATTGCGCGCGCAAGGTAATTGGTACGGAAAGCAATATGCCCCTTGGCGCCCAGATAAGGCTGCTTCATCACCTCTACGGCCGATCCGGCAAAAATAGAACTGTTCCCATTCTTTTCCTTCAGTCCGAAAATAGAAGAGAACTCTCCGGCAATACCGGCCGCTTCCCCCTCATCTCCAGCGTTAATTCCCACATGGGCAAGCTCAAAGCCCAGCATGGTTTCCACCGCTTCCCTGGTCAGACGGGTGATTTCCGCAAAATCACCCGCGTCAATCAAATCCGCAGGTACCATCCAGCTGCCGCCGCAGGCGATAATCTTGTTGAAGGAAAGGTATTCGTTGATATTCTTGGCGTTGATGCCGCCGGTAGGCATGAATTTCATATTGACATAAGGAGCGGACATTGCCTTGATCATCTTGACTCCGCCGGCCGCTTCCGCCGGGAAAAATTTCACTACATCCAACCCAAGCTCAATCGCCGCTTCCACATCACTGGGATTGGCGCATCCGGGGGTAACGGGATATCCTTTTTCCACACAATATTTTACCACTTTGGGATTTAAACCAGGGCTTACGATAAATTTTGCCCCCGAAGCAACTGCTCTGTCCACCTGCTCGGTGGTCAGAACCGTACCGGCGCCAACCAGCATATCCGGGAAGGCTTTGGTCATAGCGGCAATGGCCTTGTCTGCCCCTTGCGTCCGGAAAGTTACCTCCGCACAGGGAAGGCCGCCGTCGCAAAGTGCCTTGGCCAGGGGAACCGCCTTCTCAACGTCGTCAATTTTGATAACCGGCACAATGCCGATCGCTGAAATTTTCTTCAAAACTTCATTCATGACTTTCATCCTCTTCTACAAATTATTGCACGTCACTTTAAAAGGCCGCACAGAATATCCGTTATTATTGTACCACCAAAACGGATTTTTTCAATCCTTACAGAACAATTTTTAAAGAGAAACTTGACCCTTTCGTCCATAAATGCGCTTCATCCGTTCCTCATATCCATTCCAGACATTCTCAAACCAGTCGTCTTTCTCTGGTATTGGCCTGACAGGAATAAACTGGGAGAAATACCCATCGCCTTTTTTCTGGGTTACAAGAATTTTGCCGCGGTATTCCTTATTTTCCTCCTTGTAACAGATCCCTTGGAATCTCTCCAGGTGCTTTCCTCCATTTGGATCCAATACCAGACCAGAGCCCCTGCTTCCCACCTGACGCGCGGATACCAGCATGGAGGAAAGCACCGCCAGCTGGGAAATCAGCATATCCCAGTTTTTCAGCAATGTTCCTATCAAATAGGGGGAGGACAACTCGTTCTCATCCCAAAAAGTTTCCTTTTTCTGCCTGAGGAAGTCCTCCGCTCTCTCCAGCTCCTTTAAGCTTCTGATATGCGCCGCCGCGGAGCTCATCTTCTTCTGACATTTCCTGCGGAAGCTGTACAGGGTATCTCCGCCTTTATCCAACAGTGGAAGTATCTGCTTCAGCAGCTCTTCTAAAGGCTCTTTCACCAGCCGCAGGGCAGCTTCTTTCTCAGCCTCCGCCTCTTCCGAACCGCAGGCGATCGCTTCAGCCGCCCGCAGGGACCCGACCTGAGTAGAATTCAGCGCCGAACCTCCCGGGCGGTAGACTCCAAAGGTTCCGGCCGCTTCTCCTACAGCGAACAGTCCCTTTACAGAGGTCCGCCAGCTGCTGTCCACGGCAATCCCTCCATTGTGGTGCTGCGCGCAGACGGCAATCTCCAGTGGTTCGGAATGTAAATCAATCCCGTGGGAACGGTAAAGCTCAATCGCCTTGGGATTCATCTTCTCCAATCTCTCAATGGGGGTTGGAAGGAGAGCGTTGGAATTTTTCAAGTAATGGTACGCCTCCGGTGAAAGGCTTTGAAAATTACCCTCCAGACCCGCCGGATTTGTGCGGTAATCCAGAAAAACCCGGTTTCCTTTTAAAATTGTTTCCTGATAGACAAGCATGTCGATCAGGGAAGATTTTTCTATCTTTGCTGTGTCAAATGGCCACTGGTATCCTTTCAGGAAAACCAAATCCAGCGCTTCTATAGGATCGGAAAAGAAATCCAAAAGGAATTCCCTCTCCCTTCCCTGGGAATCCACCGAAAGATATCGAGGAAGAACCTGCTGATAGGTTCCAGAAACATTCCACCGGAAAGCGGTGGAGGACATTCCAAACTGCCATTCCTGTAAATTGGCCGCCTGAAGCCCCGCCTCCATTGCCATTCCAAGGGCGCCCGTCTGACTTTCGGGATAAACTGACAGCTCGTAGACATCGGCGGCGCCGCCTGTCGCCAGGACAGCGTGATTACAGCAGACCAAGGCAAAGCCAAGGCCTTCCTCCCCCGCTCTTGCCTGTTCCCAGCACAAAAATCCCTTCAGCCTTCCCCCTTCCGAAAGGATTTTCACCACCTGCATGCCGTCGATGACAGGGATATTTTTTCCCCGGACGGACTCCTCCAGTCTCTCCGTCATAAATTTAGAGGTCAGAGGGCCGGCCGAGGTCGCCCGCTGCCGGGGATCATGATCTGTCTTATATCCCACATATTCCCCATAAAAATTCGTCGGAAAAGGAACCCCGAGATTCGCAAGCTTCATAAAGGCGCGGACCGATCCGGCCGCCTCCGCCAATGCTGTATCCCCGTTGACGCTTCCTCCGGAAAAAAGGGTTTCCGCCATCTCCCTGACAGAATCGGGGGCATCAGAGCACAGGGACAGCTTGTAATAGGTCTGCTTGTCGCTTCCGGTATTCCGGGAAGTTCCCATGCACCTCCCCTCTGTCAGCAGAGCGATATCTCTCCGTCCAAAGTCATACAGCCAGTCAATGGCGTTATATCCCGCGCAGCCGCTTCCAATCACCACCGTATCCCACGCATAAACGGGAATTTCCCGGCCGCAAACCACTGTCTTTGATGATTTCATAGGCTACATTCTCCTCAGTTCAAAGCCGCCGTCGGCATTGAGCACCTGTCCGGCGGAAAAATCCAAAAGTCCGCTGCAGGCCGCGACCACACATTTCGCCACATCCTCCGGATATCCGAACCGCCGGATGGGGGTGATGCCCTCCTCAATCATCTTCTCATATTTCTCTTTGACACCAGCCGTCATATCCGTCATGATAATCCCCGGACGCACTTCAAAGACAGGAATCCCGTATTCCGCCAGCCTGTCGGCAAAAAGCTTTGTGACCATGGAAATTCCCGCTTTGGAAATACAGTACTCCCCACGGTTGGTGGAGGACGTATAGGCTGACATGGAACTGATATTGACAATCCGCGGGCTGTAATCCTCCAGTCCCTTGGATTTCAGATGAATCATCCAGTTGGCTCCCTCCTGGCACATAAAGAACGTTCCCTCCAGGTTGACGCCCACCACCCTCTCAAAGCTCTCCTGGGTAGTCTGAAGAATATCCAGACGCTGCAGCGGGGCAACTCCGGCATTATTCACCAGCACGTCCAGCCGGCCAAATTGGTCAATCACCTTTTCCAGCAGATTTTTCCTGTCCTCCGCCGCGGAAATATCACAGGGCTGATAGACCGTCTCAATTCCCTCACCCTTCAGCTCCTCCAGAATTTCCTCCGCCTTTTCAGCGGGAGAAGCGGCGGACATCACTGTGAGATATCCTTCTTTTGCCAATGCCTTCAAAATTCCAAGTCCGATTCCCCGGCGGGAGCCTGTCACCAACGCCACTTTATTCATATGAAACCTCCGTTCCTTTCAAGGCATTATTTTTTCATTACATCTCTCTGATAAATGGGGCCGTAGACGCCGCTGTCCCTGATAACACAGCCGGCCACTGAACCCGCACGCATCAATTCCGTACATTTCCCGCAGGTAATGCAGCATTTTCTCTCATCTATTTTCCCTGTTTTCAGCAAATCCCCGGCAAACTGGGGATAGGCGAAAGCCTCACGGCCAAAACCGGCCATTGAGGAAATCCCCTGACTGACCGCGCCTGCTGCCAGATAGGGAGAAAACTGCCGGAGATAAGAATGTCCGGAGCTAATCACCTTGAGTTCCGGGAAATGGGAGGAAACCTCCCGAATACAGTCAAACATTCTGGCAACCCCCTCCAGAGGATGCTCATCCGGCACATAGCCTCCATTGTCATAGGGACGGTTCACATGGGGATTAAAATAAGGATTCCCAATTGTAAAATCAAGAAGCTGCACCCCAAGCTCATGGTGGAGAATCCTCACAAGGCGTACCGCCTCCTCCAGGCTGGGCTTCGTCCCCTGGCCCTGTTCCACCCCAAACCCATTCGGCCATGGAAAACCATCATAGATATTCATGCGGCTGGTGACAATAAAATTGGAAGAAGTATTTTCCTTGGCGTCGCGGACAGCCTGCAAAAACAGCCGGGAACGGTTTTCAAAGCTTCCGCCATAGTTTCCTTTCCTTTCATAAGCGGACATCAGCTCGCTGAGCAGGTAACGGTGGCAGCATTTGATGTCAACACCGTCAAACCCCGCCTGTTCCGCCAAACCTGCCGCCTGCCCATAAATCTCCTCCAGCTCCCTCAGCCTTTCGTCGGAAATGATCCGGTCGTCGGAAATGGGATGATCCTTTTCAAAGATGGGATTATGGTATGCAATCCAAGGCTCGGGGACACCGTTTGGTTTAGAATAGCGGCCGGAATGGGTTGCCTGCATAATCACCAGCGGTTCAAACCCGTTCTTTTTCATACAGTCGCTCTTGATCCCCTCTACAAAGGATTTGTAAGAGTCAAGATTCTCCTTATGGATCCAAAGCTGCCTTGGATTGGCCCTCCCCTCCGGGACGATAGCTGTCGCTTCCTCCCAGATGAGTCCGGCGCCGCTTTCGGCAAAACGGCGGTATCTGCGCAGGGTCAATTCGTCCGGCTTTCCGTCCGCCGTCCCGTCGCATCCCTCCATGGGCTGGATCGCAAGCCTGTTGGGCACGCTTCTCCCCTGGATTTCCAGGGAAGCTGACAAGACAGATAAATCTTCCGACAAGGGAAGCTCCACTCCCAGCTTCTTTAACTCCTCCTTGACCTCATTCAATGAATGATAGTGAAATTTCTCATGCTTCATACCGCTCATTCCTTCCAATCTTGCTTTTTTTCAATTTTCTGTGTTATACTGGAATTATCCTTTTTATCTTACACAATCGAGAAATTCTATGGTAAGCCTGGTCTGCTAAAAAATATGTAAAATCTGTTTTTTTGAAAGGAGCTCATGATGCGCGAGGAAAGGGCGGTCACTGATTTTCATTTTTCAGATAAGGATCGGCAGTTTCACAATCACAGCCATCTTTCCTGTGAGATGATTTATGTCAAGCAGGGACGGGCCGTTTTCACCATTCAGGGAAAATCCTATTCCGCCGGCGAGGGCAGCCTGATTTTTATCAGTTCTCTGGAGGAGCATTCTGTAAAAATCGCGGAAAAACCTTATTGCCGCTATTTTCTTTCCATCTCTTCAAAGCCTTTGGAAAAGCACGTTTCCAACCCCCTGCTCACCTCTATTTTTAAAAACCGTCCGGAAAATTTCTGCCATTGCGTTCCCGTTTATGAAGACGGGGAGGCGGTGGAACGGCTGTTGCTGCAAATAGAAAAAGAATACCGCGGCGGACATGCCTTTTCCCAGGAATTCACCTGTTCCCTTTTGGAACAGCTCCTCATCCTTCTGTACCGCCGTATGCCCAGCAATTTCCCTTTGCCGCCAAGCATGACCCATCACCGCATCAACGACATCCAGCAGTATATTGAACAGCATTTTTCCGAACCCCTTCAGATTCGTGAGTTGTCAAAGAAATACTTCATCAGCACAGATTACCTGACCCACACCTTCAAGCAGGTTGTCGGCTACAGCCCCAAGCAGTATCTTCTTCTCAACCGCCTTACCTACGCGCAGGAGCTGATCCTGCAAACCTCTCTGCCCATCTGGTCCGTCGCCCTGCGTTCCGGATTTCAGGATGTAAATAACTTTATCCGGTCTTATAAAAAGCATTTTGGGACTACTCCAAGCCGCCACAGGGAAGCCGGAAGCCCACGGCAGGGCGGCAGCTCGCAAGCAGGCAAATCACCGATGAAATAACTTGTTGCTGACGGTTCGTTTCACCTGTTACTGGAAGCATAAATTTTTTTACAGTCCCCTCCGCCGGCGGGCCGGGAGATTTCCTACTCAATAAAAAGGACACAGGCCGCCGCCCCTGGACGTGAGGGAAGCCTGTGTCTTTTTTCATACTTATTACTGGGACAGCAGAGGATTGATTCCCACGCCTCTGTTATCCTCCAAAAGATCGATATATTTCAGGGATTTTCCCGCTCCAATGGCCACGCAGTTCAAAGGCTCCTCCGCAACATGAACAGGCATTTTCGTCTTTTTCGCCAGCAAGATATCAAAGCCATAAAGCTGGGCGCAGCCACCCGTCAAAACCATGCCGTCGGTATAAATATCCCCCATCAGTTCAGGAGGTGTTTCCTCCAAAAGCCCCTGCACCTCTTTTACAATCTGCATGGCGGGAGAAATCATCGCCTCCAGCATCTCATCCGATGAAATTTCAACAGCCTGGGGCAGGCCCGTCAGGGCATTTCTCCCCTTGATCCGGTAGTTTTCCTGGTTTTCCCTGGGATAAACGCAGCCAATTGCGATCTTCGCGTCCTCCGCCATCCGTTTCCCAATCAGGATATTGTACTTTTTCCTGACATATTTGATGATCTCCTCATCAAAAACATTTCCCGCTACCTTAATGGAGCGGCCTACGGCAATCCCGCCCAGGGAAATCACCGCCATATCCGTCGTTCCTGCTCCGATATCCACCACCATATACCCATGGGGGCCGGAAATATCCATTCCCGCGCCGATTGCCGCCGCAATGGGCTCTTCTATCAGGCAGATTTTTCTTGCTCCTGCGGAATGAACGGCGTCGATCACCGCCATCCGCTCCACTTCAGTGATCTCCTCCGGAATACATACCACAACACGCGGCATGATCACCGCGCTGCCCGCCACCTGCTTGATAAACCGGACGATCATCTGCTCCGTCAAATCAAAATCAGAGATAACGCCGTTGCTCAGGGGACACGACACCTGAATTCTGTCCGAAGTACGCCCCAGCATCCGTTGGGCCTCCCTGCCCATGGCGATGATCTCGTCTGTTTCTATATCAACCGCGACAACAGAAGGTTCATTGAGAACAATCCCCTGCCCCGCGACATAAATTAAAATGCTGGAAGTTCCCAAATCAATCCCAATATCTGTTCCTAACATTTCCCGCGCACCTTTCTTTTCAAATAGAGAAATCACACTTTCCTATCTTTCCATATGTATGTTTTTCCTCTTTTACAAATATTATACCCCCATCGTCGTCTTATTGCAATCTTAACTAAAAAACTCTTTTGTGTGGGCTACCGCCGTACCGAGAACTTCAGCGGCGCCTGCCTGATAAAGAATACGGGCGCATTCCTGGATGGTAGCACCTGTGGTGATGATATCGTCGCACAAAAGAATCGTCTTATTTTTTACTGGATACCTCTCCACCACCTGAAAGACGCCCTTGACATTTTCCCTTCTCTTCCTCGCGCTGAGCTCCTTCTGCGCCTCGTTTCCTTTGAATTTTTCCAGGACGGGAAGGCATGGAATCTCCAAATATTTTGATAAATCCTTGGCAAGAATCTCCGCCTGATTATATCCCCGCTTTCTTTTCGCTTTTCCCGTCATGGGGACAAAGGTGATAAAATCTATCCGGGACGTATCATAAACCGGACGAATTTTTTCCGCCATCGCCTGGGCGAAATTTTCCCCATACTGGCGCTTGGAGCAAAACTTATACTGAATGATTCCCCTTCTGACCATTCCTTCATACCAATAGGGCACTGTACAGGGAATTCCTCCACAGCCGCAATACGGCCTCTCTTTTCCCAGCATGGAGTGGCATCCGCTGCAGAAAACCCCTGAAAACTCTCTGCACTGTATTTTGCAGCTGGAACAAAAAATTTCATCCGGTGCTATCACCTTACCGCATCCCGGGCATCTTCTCGGATAGAGCACTTCAAACAGCTTCTGAAATAAACCCGCCTTCATTCCGCCTCACTCACTTTTTACACTAAAAAACAAGCGATATTTTCCTATCACATGAAATATCACTTGTTTATTCTTCCATATTAGCTTCCAGTACCGCTTTATCACGAAATGAAACAATATCATTCGGCGTACAATCTAAAATCTTGCATCATTTTTCAACAATAAGCTGAGTAATATTACGATTATTCTTCAAACAGCCCAATGTTCGATTATCGATCCCTGATTGCAATCGATAGTTTATACCATGAAACACCTTTCGAGTTCATAGTTTTCTATAACGGACGATGGCCTATCATCCTAATCAGCTCCTTCGATACTGTAATAAAATTCACATTGGGAATATAATCACAAAAAAGTAATAACAATAAAAAATTGGGAATCTCTTTATTCATCATCAAAAACACATTCATTCAATTCCTTGAAATCTAATAATTCAGAAACAGTCATATTTAAGCCGACAGCGATTTTATGAAGTGTTTTCAATTTGGGGTTTTTCGTTTTTCCAATCATTAAATCTCTCATGGTGCTCTGCGTAATCCCCGACAATGTCGCCAGTTTATTGATTGTGATCTTTCTTTCTTGACATATCTCAGTCAGTCTTTTCATGATAGCGTCAGAATATGTCATGAAACTCCCCCTATAAATTCCGTACAGATAATTGAATTATAGGAAAAACCGCAATACAATATTAACGATGCACCGTTATATACTGTGATGAATTTACATATTTATAGACATATAATTTTACATTCTAAATATTTAGTCGCAGTGTTGTCAGCAGTTATATTAAAATCATTTCAATATTAAATGGAAAGAGGGGTATTCCAATCGTCTGATTGGGATACCCCCTTTTTATAATCTGTTTTCTTGGGTAAAGAGATGAACAAGTCTTTTCTGTCCTCGTCTGGAAATCTCTGGTGGAAACCAGGGAGCCCCACGCCCCGGCATTCTTCCATCGCGGCAACGCTGGAAATCATTATGGTCTTCCCGAATATAAGACCTATTCGTTCAAATACCGCAAGAACCAAAAGGAGACTCCCCGCTTCCGGAATCCTTTGTCAAAAAATATTTCAGTCCGGAATATCTCCTCATCTTCCTATTGTTTTCCACCATTTGGTAGACAACTCCCTGACGCCCCACCAGCACCAGAAGGGCCTTTGCCCGGGTGACAGCGGTATAAAGCAGGTTTCTGTAATAAAGCTGCGGCGGTCCCGGATACATGGGCATCACAACGGCGGGAAATTCATTTCCCTGGCTCTTGTGCACCGTCACCGCATAGGCAAGCTCTAAATTTTCAGCGCTTTCCAAATTGTATACCGCCAGCCTGTCCTCAAAACGGACGGTCAGATATCCCGCCGCCCGGTCAATCTCCTCCAGGATACCGATGTCCCCATTGAATACCCCGGTACCGGTACCGGAATCTTCCCGCGTCCAGGCAATGTCATAATCGTTTTTTGTCTGCATCACTTTGTCTCCCTCACGAAGGAGGGCGCCATGAATGGAAATTTCCTTTTTCATTCTTTCCGGAGGATTAATTTTTTCCTGCAGGCTTTGGTTCATCTCAATCACCCCCAGCTTTCCCTTTCGGCCGGGGCAGAGCACCTGGATATCCTGAAAGGGGGAATACCCATAAGTCCTGGGAAGCCGTTGGGCGCAGAGATCAATAATCGTACTGGAAATCTCTGTGGAATCCTGATAGGGGAGGAAAAAAAAGTCGTTATCCCTCACTGTCAGATCGGGACGCTCTCCTCTAACAATTCTATGGGCGTTGCTGACAATCGCACTCTGCATGGACTGGCGGAATACCTCTTGGAGCTGTATAACCGGAAGAATCTGGGAATCAATCAGGTCATGGAGCACATTTCCCGCCCCTACAGAAGGCAGCTGATCTGAATCTCCCACCATTACCAGACGGCAGCCCAAAGGGAGCGCCGTAAGCACACTGCAAAAAAGCCCCGCGTCCACCATGGAAAGCTCGTCGATAATCAGGGCGTCGCATTCCAGCAGATTTTTTTCATTTCGGGCAAAGACAGGCTTGTCCTCCTCATTCCATTCCACCTCCAGAAGGCGGTGGATGGTTTTCGCTTCCTTGCCCGTCACCTCGGACATCCGCTTGGCCGCCCTTCCTGTGGGAGCCGCCAACGCCACCCTCTGGCCATTTTTTTCCAAAAGGCGGATAATAGCGTTCAGGGTAGTGGTTTTCCCTGTTCCCGGCCCGCCCGTTAAAATCAGGATCCCCTTGGAGAGCGCCTGTTCAATGGCCTGCTTTTGCAACCCCTCGTAGGTGATTCCAGCTTCCTTTTCCACCGCCTCAATATCTTTCTCAATATCCCAAAAGGTCTGAGGGGGAAAAGCCATCATCATTTTCAGCCTTCCCGCGGCATAGACCTCAGAACGGTGGGAACGAGGGATGAACAGGAACGGCTGGCCATCTATCTCTTCCCTGATCAGGCTGCTGTCGGCAAGCAGCTCCCCAATCCCATGCTCCGATTGTTCCAACGCGATGCCCAGCAGACGGGCGGCGGCATCAGCCACCTTATCCTCCGGCAGACAGGTATGGCCATTTCCCAAATTATGGTGAATAACATGGAGAATTCCGGCGCGGATGCGATCCCCATCCTCCAGCGGACAGGAATGCTGCATCGCAATAGCGTCGGCCCGTTCAAATCCGATCCCCAGCCCCTCTGTGCATAATAGGTATGGGTTTCCCTTAATTTTTTCCACCGCGGCGGATCCCCATATTTTCCACACCTTGATTGCCTCTGTGGGAGAAACGCCGAATTGTCCCAGGAACAACATAACATCCCGGATCCCAAACATGCTTTTGTATTCCTCGGAAAGCTTTTTCGCCCGGCTGGAAGTCATCCCCTTGATTTCGCATAGCCGCTCCGGATCATTTTCTAAAATTTCCAGGGTATGCTCTCCAAAGGCAGCCACCATTTTGGAGGCAGTCGCTGGTCCTATCCCCTTGACGGCGCCGGAGGATAGATATTTCAGGATCGCCGACGCGCTTGTGGGCGTTATTCTCTCACACATTTCCGCCCGAAACTGTTCCCCAAAGGAAGGGTGGGTTGTCCACCCGCCCATCACCTGGATCTGTTCCCCCTCCCTGAGCAGGGGCATCACGCCGACTACTGTCACCATCGCGCCATTTTCGGCGTTGAGTTCCAGCACAGTAAAACCGGACGCCTCGTTGTGAAAGACGACCGATTCCACTGTGCCCTTCATCTGATAAAGCTCTTTTTCTTCCATAATCCGGTATGGATCCCTTCCCTTAAATTTCTGCCATTATGTACCAAGTATAATACATTATTCCACCGTTTGCAAATCAATAGAAGAAAAAATTTTCTGAAATTCCTCCTTGGAAACCATCTTGCAGAACGGATATTCCCGGCATATTACCTGGCAAAGATGCGCCGAGGAAAGATCCATTCCGCAGTCTACACAATAAAGCTCCACTGCTCCCACCGCGTTCCATTTAATCCTCTGTGCAGCCGCTCTCACTAAAAATTCCACATCCTCCTCGTGACCATAAAGAGGAACCGCCAGCACCATTGGGCGTTTCCTGTCCGGTGACAGCACCTTCAGTGAAACCCAGCGGATAAGCTCTACCAATCCAACAACCGCAAAAATTCCCAGAATGATCGTTCCAATGATTTCTCCCATTTCACTCACCTGACCTTTCCTTTATCCAGTCTATGTGAGTTTCATTTTTTGGTTCCTTTCCTCTTTCCATTTCCCGTGTTTTTCTCCAGCTGCTCGACAAGGCCGACGCGCCATAGGAAAAGTCCGCTCACAGCTCCGCCCCCTTTCTTCGGACCCAAAAACCAGGAAGGACAGCAATGTTTGCGGTCAGGTTTTCCACCATTATAAAAAGCCGCCCACATTCTATACTTTTTCTAATAAAGATATTGATGTTCCCTGCGGTAAGCCTGGGGCGACATGCCGCAATAGATCTGAAAATTCCTGTTTAAACTGGATATCGATCGGAAGCCGGCCTCCGCGCAAATGTCCAGGATGCTTTTGTCAGAAGAAAGAAGAAGCTTTTGGGTACGGCGGACGGCAAGCCGGATCATATAATCATGAAGGGATGTTCCCATTGTCTTTCGGAAGATACTGCGAAAATAGGAGGGGCTCATATAACACATCTCCGCCAGTTCCCCAGGCTCCGGAATTCTTCCCCTGTCGATGGCCGCGTGAATATAGTTTACCGCAGGTTCCAGACGCCCATACTCCACCTCTTGGCGTATTCGGCGGGGCGGCAAATCTCCCTGCTCCCTTCCCAACAGAAGCAGGAGCTCTGTACAGAGGAGACGCAGCAGCTCACTGCGTCCGGGAAGAAATGTCTGGTACTGCCTGACAATGCTGAGAATCAACCCGCATAATTCGGGATATTGCCGGCAGGAAATAATTTCATAGAGAGAGAGGGAAGGATTCCATGAATTTTTTTCTTTTTCTTCCCCCTGTAAGGAAAAGGAGCCCGCTCCCAAAAAATCGTCCAGTTCAAAATAAAGGAACATCCATTTTGTCACGATTTGGGCCGCGCTCACGGTGTAATGGGGAACCCCGGGAATCATAAAAAGGGCGTCGCCGGCCTGGAAGGGAAATTCCCCCGTACTGGAGTAGTGGATACCCCTTCCCTCAAAGCAGTAGCCGATTTCAACCGTATGATGATAGTGATAGGCGACAATATGATCCGCTTCCAGCCGCCATGGCGTGAGACGTTTCGAATCCTCCTGATTGATTTGAAGGGCCGTAGGTTTCTCAGAATATACGGCTGGCAGATTGGAAAACACAGGGCTTTGCATAATATAACCTCACAGTTTTCTGATTTTTAGAAGGGGTGGAGTGTCATCAATTCCGCGTATTTTTTCCAGAATATATAGGGAATATCATAGTGTAAATTTCTATCTTTTCCCAATTATAATCCTATTTCTTTTCCAAAGCAAATTTTCCATCTATCGTTATTTTTGAAGAATAAATCATCATTTTTAGGCAGACTTTTCCACCACTTTCGATTATACTGATGATATCGGACGGCCCTATCCCTTACAATGTAAAAATTCAGGAGGAAAAGATATGTTTGAAAGCAGCAGTAAAAATAATCCGCCTATTGACAGATTCTCACCCCAGGAAATTATGAACGCCGGACTGACAATTATTACCGCCCATTCGGGCTGTGAACACACAGCCCCCAACAGCCGGGAGCATATCCTCAGTGCCATTGACTCCGGGGCTGAAATGATCGAGTTTGACATTCGGGAAAAGGATGGATACTTTTTCCTTTCCCATGATATCCCCCAATTACCTGACAAATGCGTTCCGTTGGATGAGGCCATGCGTCTTTTGCAGCCCCATGAGAAAATGAAAATGAACTGTGATGTAAAAACAGAGAACCTGATGGAGGAGGTCATGAAAACGGCGGCGCGGTACGGCATGTCGGATCGCATCGTGTTTACCGGGGCGCCGGCCAATGGGAAATTAGAAACCGCCCGGGGCCTTGGCGCCGACATGTGGCACAGTTTATTCGGCCGGGAGACTCCGGAAGAGGTGGAAGCGGCCATTGCGGAATGCCGCGACAGTGGATGCGTCTCTCTCAATCTTTACTTTAAAATGGCGGACGAGGCCCTGCACCGCCGCCTCCTGTCAGCTGGAATGGGGCTGTCGGTGTGGACGGTGAATGAAGAGGCGGATCTCCGGCGGATGCTGGAATTAGGCGTCATGAATATCACCACCACACAGCCGAGGCTTGCCCTCCGCCTGCGGAAAGAAATCCAGGGAACACCGTCCCATCCAAAAAAATTCCCAGTACAGCCCATTTGCGGCGCTCTGCAAAAAGCGGGGCGGACGCTCCGTTCCGCCAGCCTTTCCCAAGTGGAAAATGGCACAAGGCAGAAAGAAGGCTGTGGGAATCTTGTCACAGAATACGATTACAAAATCCAGCAATATCTAAAACAGGAAATGAAGAAGCTGTTTCCCAAAGCTTGCTTTTTTGCCGAGGAAGCGGATGGGGAGCCCTGCCGCACAGGGCAGCTGACTATCTATATCGATCCTATTGACGGCACGGCAAATTTTGCCAGGGGGTGCCCCCATTTTTCCATCTCCCTTGGGGTGGTCCAGGAAGGAATTCCCATATTCGGCGCCGTGTATCTTCCCTTTTCGGATGAAATGTTTTATGCGCAAAAAGGGATGGGGGCTTATCTGAATGGACATCCGATCCATGTCAGCAGCCGGAAGATGTCAGACGCTCTGGTCATTGCCGGAACAGCGCCCTATGATAAGGCTTCCCTGGGAAAGCTTTCCCTAAAGATTGTTTCCACTCTGTTTTCCCAAGCGGCTGATATCCGCCGCTATGGTTCTGCCGCAATGGAATTATGTTATGTGGCGTGCGGAAGGGCGGAACTCTCCTTTGAGGCGAAACTAAACCCCTGGGACTATGCGGCAGGCGCTCTCATTGCACAAGAGGCCGGCGGGCTTGTATCTAATCTCAAAGGAGAAAAGCTCTCATTTGACCAAACCGATTCCCTTCTCTGTGCCAACCGCGAAATTTATGCGGACGCGCTGGACATCTGCAGGGCGACAGGAAAATAATATGGCTGATTTTCCCTTCTCAAACTGACAAGAAAAATCTCCGTGCCTTTTCTAGCACGGAGATTTCTTTTTTCTTTATTTCTGCAACTGGGCAACAGCATCTTTCAACGCCTCTATCCTGTCCGTCTTTTCCCATGGGACGTTCAGCTCTTCCCTTCCCATGTGCCCATAGGCGGCCAGAGGACGGTAAATCGGACGGCGCAGATCCAAATCCCGGATAATAGCCGCAGGACGGAGATCAAAAACCTTTTCTACCGCCTTGGACAAAATCTCATCCGAAACTGCCCCTGTCCCAAAAGTTTCCACCATAACGGACACTGGACGCGCGACACCAATGGCATAAGCCAATTGCAATTCACAGCGCTTAGCCAGTCCCGCCGCCACAATATTTTTGGCCACATAACGGGCTGCATAAGCGGCGGAACGGTCCACCTTTGTGGGATCCTTTCCAGAGAAGCATCCTCCTCCGTGCCGGCCGTAGCCCCCATAAGTATCCACGATAATCTTCCGTCCGGTCAGGCCGCTGTCGCCAACGGGACCTCCCACCACAAAGCGGCCCGTTGGATTAATAAAGACCTTGTAATCTCCCTTATCCAATTCCGCCGGAATCACAGGACGGATTACCTCACGGAGAATGTCCTCGCGGATCTGCGCCAATTCCACTTCCGGAGCATGCTGGGTAGACACCACCACGGCTTCTATCCTCAAGGGCTTGCCGTCCTCAAATTCAACAGTAACCTGTGCCTTCCCATCTGGACGGAGATAGGGAAGGACGCCCTCTCTTCTCACCTGGGCCAGCCGCTTGCAGAGCCTGTGAGCGAGGGATGCGGTAATAGGCATCAGCTCTGGGGTTTCATCACACGCATAACCAAACATCATTCCCTGATCACCCGCCCCAATCAAATCCAAGGCGTCTTTCGCACCGGCTTTTGTTTCATAGGACTCATTGACTCCCATGGCTATGTCGGGCGACTGAGAATCAATGGAAGTGATAACTGCGCAGGTGTTTCCGTCAAATCCGCAGGCGGGATCATCATATCCGATACTCTTTACCATCTCGCGGACAACGGCGGGAATATCGACATAACAGCTCGTTGTGATTTCCCCCATTACATGCACCATACCTGTGGTTGCAACCGTTTCACAGGCGACATGGGCCTGGGGATCCTGGGTGATGATCGCATCCAGGATCGCATCGGAAATCTGATCGCATACCTTATCCGGATGCCCTTCCGTCACCGATTCCGATGTAAAAAAATGTCTTGCCATATCATCTTCTCCTTTTCTTTCTTCTTTCATCCTTGCTCATTAAAAAACGGACGGTCAATCAACCGTCCGACAAAAATCACCTCATCTGCCGGTTGGCTCCAACCGCAGGAATTGGCACCTTGCTGTTTTCAGCAGGTTGCCGGGCATCACAGGGCCTGTTCCCTCCGCCGCTCTTGATAAGGACCAAATATTATATTTTTTATTATTATACCATATCATACAGCTTATGTCAACTTTCTGTCCTTTTCAGCAAAAGAACCTTCGCGGTATTTATTCCCGCGTCATTACAATTTTTACCCCTCCTATTTCAAATAAAAGATCTCCTCCATATCCGCCCAGCAGTCAGAAACTTTTTCAGTTTCCACCGGAGTCAGACACGGCTTGCAGACGGCCCACCATTCTTTTGTGATTTCCGCGTCCGCCATTTTCTGCATATCCATTTCATAATTATCTCCCGTATATTCAAAATAGGCGAACAACAAGCCGTCTCTATAGGAAATGGAATAATTCTGAATATGCGCCTCTTTAATCACCTTAGCGGCTTCCTCCCAAATATTCGCGTGAAGCTTTTTGTATTCCTCATATTTTTCCGGTTTTACCTTGACAATCTGTTGTACCCTCTTCATCTTAATCTCCCCTTTTCATTCGAGGTACTCTTTTAAAAAACTCTCTCAGCCATTTCAAGAAAAGGCCGTACTTCTCCCCGCCGCGGCTGTCTCATCAAAAGCTCATGAGAGCCCTGATATTTTTCGGCGGGATATCAGGAAGAATTGCCTCATGGCTGGGAGATATGATTAATCCGGTGGGAAAAATTTCCCTGAGCTCTTCTACTCTATCCCTTACCTGCCCGCTGGTACCTTTAATCAGCAGATATTGGGCGTCTACACCCCCGCAGAAGGCGACCTGTGAACCGAACTCTTCTTTTAGGAGCCTGGGATCCATTCCTTTCGCCAGCGACTGTATGGGATGTATCACATCCGCCCCGCACTCGATAATATCTCCTATCACCGGGCGGATTGCTCCACAGGAATGATGAACCACCTTCAGTCCATAGCTATGCGCCTGATCAATCAGCTTTTTCGTCCCTCCGAACACATATTTGCGCAGATCATCGGGAGAGCACAGCAGGCTTTCCTGGGTTCCAAAATCATTTCCTATCAGCACCATATCCAGCTTTCCCTTAACCGCCTCATAAAAAATTTCATTCGCTTTTAAATAGAATTGAAGAATTCTGTCAATCACATCCTCAAACATTTGTTCATCTGTTTTCATTTTAACCAATGCGTCCTCCATGCCAAAAGCGGCACAGGCGTCTTGAAAGTGGGCGCTCCACAGGACTCCCATAACGGCGTATCCCTTAGGGGCTGCTTCCACCCTTCTCTTACATTCCTCCACATCGATGTATAAAGACGGATCCGGCCAGTCAAAATCCTCAACATTATCACCATCGCAATAATCCGCAAAAAAGCCTTTTCCCGTCAGAGTGTAGTCCTTTGACTTTACCTTTTTAAAATCAAACGCCGTATAAATTGCGTCTGATACAGGGGAATGATAAGGCATTTCAATATCCCAAATATCATCGTCCACGGCGAGCTTCAAGCCATCCCTATCTGTCACATTATATTCTCTCATCAATCCCGGCAGAGCCTCCGTTGTCGGAATTCCAAGCCATTTTGCAGGCTTATCTACAGGTTCCCTGCTGATGGTTTTGAACACCCGTTCCTTTTTTGTCATAATGAAGCCTTCTTTCTGAAAATTTTATGGATATATTGGATCAAGCACAAAATCAAAGTCATATAATATACATCTTGCATCTTGCTTATTTTACTTAAAATTATCAAAAACATCAAGATGTTTTTATAACAAATGGCTCTTTTTCTGCATAAATACAACATTTCCATCTAACTCAAATGAGATTGCCGCTTATGAAAAGGAACGCTGAAAATCCCAAAGACAAACATGCTCTGTGACTCCTGACCCGTCCGCTTTAAACGAAGGATTTTTCTCACACTCTCCAGCCATGAAAAAAAGAAGGATGACTCTACAGGCGTGTAAACAGGGAGTTCATCCTTCATCAATTTGTCAAAGCATTACGAAACTTCTTGGAAAATGTATCAAGCCCAATATCCCAGGAAAATTGCAGAAAAAAGAGAACTGCCAATAATTTTCTGCCTAAACAGGTACCGGCAGCACAGGATATCCAGATTAATTCCCGACGCCGTCATTTTCCATTTCATTTCTTTAACAGCATCCTATTGGACACAATTTTTAAAGATTCCTTAAACCTTTGGGATACCGGTTTTTCAGCATTCCATTGGACGCCTTTCCAAATCCAACTGTTACCCCATCAACTACAACGCCCGTATATCCCCTCTCCTTGCATGGGATTTCCTCCCCGTGAAGAAAAGCCGCGGCTTCCCAGGAGGTTCCCTCCAGACAGATCTTCCTTGCGAGTTCGCCTGGCGATGCGGCGGCAAAAATCCCATGGGCGGGTTCAATCCTCCCTTTTTTGATTTCTCCCACGCAGACACCTGCCCGCAGTACGCCGAGCCCTTGCAAAAAAGGCAGCCCTTCCGGAATTTCATACAAGAAACCGCCAAACTTTTCAACCTTACCTTTCAAAGCTGTGGAAAAACACTCTCCAAGGCAGGCCCGCAGTTCTTTTTCCTCGACCTCTTCCTTTCCCGGAAAATAAAGAGGGGGAAAATTGAAATTTTCCTCCAACCGAAGAAATTTTGCTACAAAATGTCCCGCACCGCCGTCCATCGGAAAAATCCTTCTGGTTAGGGACATTTCCTCTTTCCCTCTGCCAAATTCCGGTCTGCCCGGTCTTCCAAAGGAAACGCCGCATTCCATCAGCCGGAACCCCGGGAATTCATCCAGAAATTGAGCGATTACCCCTTCGTTTTCTTCCGGAGAAAAAGTACAGGTGGAATAAACCAAAATCCCCCCCTCCTTTACTCCCTGACTGGCGCTCTTCAAAATTGCAAGCTGCCGCTGGGCACAGGCTTCCACGTGGGACTGGCTCCATTCCCCTATCGCCTGCGGATCTCTGGAAAACATTCCCTCCCCCGAGCAAGGGACGTCTACCAAAACCTTGTCAAAAAAACCGGCGAGGCCCGCACAAAGACGTTCCGGATGGCAGGAGGAAATCACGGCGTTGCGGACCCCCATACGTTCCATATTGGAAAGAAGGATCTGCGCCCTGTTTTTCACAATCTCATTGGACCAAACCAGACCTTTCCCCTGGAGCATGGAAGCGATCTGGGTGGATTTTCCCCCTGGCGCCGCGCACAGATCCAGCACACGATCTCCCGGCTGGGGCGCCAGTACCGTTACAGCGGACGCCGCGGACGGTTCCTGAACATAAAAGGCGCCGCCGTGGTGAAGGGGTATTTTCCCAATCCCCTCAAAACCGTCGGGAAGATAGTAAGAATCCTCACTAAAGGGTGCCCTCCTGAGCCGCCCGTCAAAAGAGGTCATCAGCTTTTCTTCCACTTGCGCCGTACATTTCAGGCGGTTGAGCCGTATCCCGCGATAGGGGGGCTTTTCATAGGATTGGCAAAACGCTTCAAAATCAAATTCTTTCCATCCTTCCATCCGTTGAAGAAACTCCGGCGGCAGGCATTGCAAAAAACTTTTCAAGTCCTATCTCTCCTGATTGAATATTTCCTTTTCCATTTGAAAATAATATAACTGACGAAAGGAGGGAAACCATATGAAAAACCAACAGAACCAATCCAAGAATCAAAAGAGCAAGCAGAGCTGTGAAAATAAGCAAAATCAGCAGAACGCCCAGAATTCTCAAAAGAATCAAAATTATGAGAATAAGCAGGAAAACGAATATAACGACTAACTCTATTCCTGCCAAAAGACCCGCGACATTATCCGCATAAATTTTGCTCTCAGAAGAGAAGGATGCTGAAAAATCCGGCAGCCTTCTCTTTCTCTTTTTTCTTCAGGGCACCCCTTTTTCCTGTCAAAAAGCACAGGAATATGAACGGCGCCGCAGAAAATTCACTGACAGGCGCGCCTGGGACAGTATTTTCTTTTTTCACAGCTAACAGGCAGCTTCCTTCTTTTTTATTTCTTACCTGCAAATAATATCCAGGTAAGTTACCCTCCTTAATGCTTTTCCTTTCTTGCCAAAGGAAGGAAGCCTTCCCCCGCAATCTCTTCCGCCGTTCCCACAACGATAAACGCCTGACTGTCAATCTCCTTTACAATATCCCTCACCCGATAAACCTCCGAGCGGTGAACGGCACACATTATTGTATATCCTTCATTTCCTGAATACCCTCCCTTCGATTGAAGCAGGGTAACGCCATGGCCAATTTTTTCCATAATATCATCAGAAATTTCCTGGTATTTTTCAGAGAAGATGAACAGCATCTTTCCATTGCCCTCCCCCAATCCATACAGCATCAGATCGATCACATGGGAGGATACAAAAATGGCGATTACCGCATACAGCGCACTTTCAATATTGCCATACACGACAGCGGAAGCGCCGATCACCACAAAATCAATCAGCAGGATCAGCTTTCCCAAAGAAATAAAACGAATGTGCCGAGTTAACAACGTTGCCGCCATATCGCTCCCACCAGTGGTCGCACCGCGCATAAAAACAAGTCCCAGCCCGGCGCCGCTTAATAAACCGCCGAACAAGGCGGCAAGCACCTTATCCCCCGTATAAGCCGGAAGATAAAGGGCGGAAATATCGATCATTACGGTGTTGATCACCGTGGCAACCACTGTCTTCGCCACAAATCCAAAACCGGATTGTATCACGCCCCAAATAAACAAGGGGATATTTAACAGTAAAATGACTGTACCGATGGGCGTATGAAAGACAAAGTTAATAAGCGTCGCGATACCGCTCGCCCCTCCCGGCGCGATTTGATTGGGAGCGGTAAAATAATTGATCGAGACAGCATAGAGCCCGCCTCCGACGATAAAATACAGAATATCCAAAAACCAGCTTTTCGCTTTTGCCTTTTTCACAGAAATGACCTTCCTTTCGTCCGTCCCATTTCCGCAAAAGACCTCTTATTCTTTTGTTGTTGGGGACTTAGATTCAAATATCCGGGAGCACAATTCTCTTAATCTTAGAATGTCCCCCCGTAAGTATAAATATCCAAATAAACATTCAAAACCCGTTGCCACGTGATAATCGGCAGAACTGGCATTCCTGGGCGTATGAGAGGTGTGGGCGTTCCGCCCCCTCTTCATCACTTCCCGCTCCTCCTCTGATAATAGAGGGGCAATTTTCTCCGCCGCTGCCGCCTGATATTCACAACGCACCGTCTCCACAGCTCGGGCATGCAGCTTTTTTGCAGGGCAGTTGCCGCGGCACACCAAATATTCCCTCACAAACAGCTCATACACACCGTCTCCAATAAAGGCGAGAGTCAGAGGGCTGTATGATTTCAGATCGCACTGCTCATTCCAAAGCCTTTCCACAATGACCGTCCTTTTCCATAAATTTCCGTAGCTAGTCTACAAAATCAAATTCCAGTTCGTACATGGAAACCGTATTTCCTTCTTCGCATCCCGCATCTCTTAACGCCTGGATCACACCCGAGGAAATTAAGACCCGCTGGAAATATTGCAATGACTCATAGTCATCAAAATCAATCATCTGCATCACCTTGAGCAGCCAATCGGCCTCCACAAAGAAAACGTCGCCCTCCCTGCGGATCTGCACCTGCTTTTTCTCCATCTCATCCACCGGGGGCAGCACCGCTGGTTCAGCCTCATAGCGAGCAATGGGTGGCAGCTGCTGCAACATAGCAGCGATCCGTTTTAATAGTGGATCAACATCATATCGGATAGCCGCCATAATGGGAAAGAATTCATATCCCCTTTCTTCCACAAACGCCTTGAAATCAGCTATCTGCTCTTCTGTCGCCAGGTCGCATTTATTTCCCGCCACCAGCATCGGCCTCTGTGCCAGCTCAGGATTAAACTTTTCCAGTTCCGTGCAGATGGTTTTAAAATCCTGCTTGGGATCCCGTCCCTCACTGCCGGAAACATCCACAATATGCACCAGCAGGCGGCATCGCTCCACATGGCGCAGAAATTGATGGCCAAGTCCAACGCCGTCACCGGCTCCTTCAATTAATCCGGGAATATCCGCCATGACAAAGGAGGTTCCCTCCTCCAGACGCACCACGCCAAGCACAGGGGTGATTGTGGTGAAATGGTAGTTAGCAATCACCGGTTTCGCTTCGCTGACCACTGAAACCAGAGTAGATTTTCCCACATTGGGATATCCCACCAGCCCCACATCTGCCAAAAGCTTGAGCTCCAGCTGTACCTCCAGCTCCTCTCCCGGAATTCCCGGCTTTGCAAATCTGGGAGTCTGCCGGGTCGGCGTGGCAAAATGGCTGTTGCCCCAACCTCCTTTTCCACCCTTGGCGATCACAACAGGTCCATCCCCAGACATATCAGCCAAGAGCCGTCCTGTCTGGACATCCTTAATCAGAGTGCCTCTGGGAACCGCGATTACCAAATCCTGGGCGCTTTTCCCATAGGAGCGCCCAGAACGGCCATTTTCCCCGTTCTGGGCTTTGTATTTTCTTTGATACCGGAAATCCGCCAAAGTGGACAGGTTATCGTCCACCCGGAAAACAACA
>JAHZIE010000017.1:22688-28792 GCA_019419895.1 Clostridiales bacterium
ATCGTTTGCCGTCAACACCACATGGCAACGAGTTGCGAGCACCGTGTCGATCATCGCGGCCACCAGCCCGCCTGCACGGCGGCGCCCCCCACCATCCCCGCCGCCCCCCCCGCCACAGGCAATATATTTTTCCCTATGAAACGAAACCGCGCCGTTTCCACCGTCCCCAGCCTTCACCAATATTTTTGCAACATCTACGAACATATTTCCACCTTCATTCTATCATCCGTTACTATATTTTATTATACCACTGAAATTAGCCGCAAGACACCCCAGTTTCGTCAAAATTTTCCTTGTCCTTTTTCCGGCCTGTCTGTTCACTGTCCACTTCGGCAGGGGATTGCGCTGAAATCAGTCTTTACCGGTTTTTCTCCGTAGGGTCTTCCAAGAAAGAATGGGAAATTCTCTGTAGCGGCCACAAATGTTTTTTCAAACCGGCGAACCGCCCCTCCGCACAAACTTCCTTATGTTACTCATAATCTGTATTCCAAGCGAAAAATATAAGGTACATGGTATAAACGAGCATCAAATACACTGGATTTTATTCACATCACAGCGCAGTAGAAAATTTGACACCTCAGAACGTGTATATCTTAGACTTGTAAGGGCTTTTAAAAGCAATTCATACCAATTCCGCTTTTTGTGTTTCTTCTGCCCCGTACACCTTATTCACAGACAAAATAACAATCCGAAATTTATATTTTATTTCACGCGGCATAGGCTCACTTTTGTTCTTTCTGTAAAAAGTGTTTATAAAATGATCCTTCATAAAAAAACCTGGGACTTTCCAAAAGCCCCAGGTTTCTGCTTTTATAAAAATTCTCTTACTGCTCCGCGTAAACGCTTACCTTTTTACGATCACGGCCAATACGCTCAAACTTCACTTTACCGTCTATCAAAGCGAAAAGGCTGTCATCGCTGCCACGGCCAACATTCTGACCTGGATGGATGTGAGTACCGCGCTGTTTGACGAGGATGTTACCCGCCAAAACAAACTGACCGTCCGCACGCTTCACACCAAGACGCTTGGACTCTGAGTCACGTCCGTTCTTTGTGGAACCCATACCTTTTTTATGAGCAAAAAGCTGAATATTAATCTTAAGCATTTATTACACCTCCGAAATACTCACCATGATATTTTTAGGATACTCCTTGGAAAGCTCTGTCAAATGGAGCAACAAGCCCTCCAGCATCTGCAAACAGGCTGACGTACATTCTTCTTTCGGTACGAAAAGGGCCATTCTGCCGTCCTGTACTTCAATCCCAGCCGCTATCCCCATGACCTCCGTCATGGTATTGGCTACCAGATAGGCTGCTGAGGAAACCGCCGCGCATACGATGTCATTTCCCTGACTTCCAGCACCAGCATGCCCTTGAATATCAAAACCGCAAAGGTGGCCATCACGCCTGAGAAACCTCACCCGGTTCATTGCTCTCAGGCTTACGCCTTAATGCTTTCAATCTGAACCTGGGTATAAGGCTGCCTGTGGCCCATTTTGCGCTTTTCATTCTTCTTTGCCTTGTAGGTGAAAACAGTAATTTTCTTAGCCTTACCGCTTTTTACCACCTTGGCGGTTACAGAGGCGCCCTCAACATAAGGAGCTCCAACCTTCATGCCGTTTTCATCAGCAACAGCAAGCACCTTAAAGTCGACTGTTTCATTCTCAGCAGCATCCAGTTTTTCAACGAAGAGGACATTGCCCACTTCAACCTTGTACTGCTTTCCACCAGTTTCAACAACAGCGTACATTCTCTCAAGAACCTACTTTCGTTTTAGACTCGCTATCCCAGGCGGGGATTTTCCCTCTTAAAAGCCCGTAATAAGCGGCTTTATAAGTGTATCACAAAAAAGGCAACATGTCAAATCATTTCCGCCTCTCCTTTATTTTCGGCAGATTAGACAAGTCCATGATGCAGCTTTGCCGCCGTGAGGGTATTTTTCATCAGCATGGAAATCGTCATAGGCCCAACTCCTCCGGGCACAGGCGTGATATAGGACGCAAGGGGCTCGACAGCGGCAAAATCCACATCCCCGCAGAGCTTGCCGTTTTCATCCCGGTTCATACCGACGTCAATAACGACCGCCCCCGGCTGAACCATATCCGCCGTGATGAATTTCGCCTTTCCAATCGCCGCCACCAGGATATCTGCCCTGAGACATTCCTCCCTGAGATTTTTTGTGCGGCTGTGGCAAACCGTCACTGTTCCGTTTTCGTGAAGAAGAAGCATCGCCATAGGCTTTCCTACAATATTGCTTCTTCCGATGACAACACATCTTTTTCCTTCCGCCGAAATACCGCAGTGATGGAGCATTTCCATCACTCCCGCCGGGGTACAGGGAAGAAAATGATAGTCGCCAATCATAATTCTGCCCACATTGGAAGGATGAAACGCATCCACATCCTTAGAGGGATCAATCGCTTCAATGACAGCCTTTTCATCCAGATGTCCCGGCAGAGGAAGCTGGACAAGGATCCCATCGATGTCCGCTTTCTCATTTAACTTTTTCACCAACGCCAAGAGTTCTTCCATTGTGGTCTGTTCCGGAAGGGCATATTCTTCAGAATGGAAGCCCACTTCAGCGCAGGCCTTTTTCTTATTTCTCACATATACCTTGGAAGCTGGATCCTCCCCCACAATAACAACGGCAAGCCCCGGAACAATCCCTTTTTCTTTCAGCTCCGCGGTTTCTCCGGCCACCTCAGCACGGACGGCGGCGGAAATCGCCTTTCCATCAATCATCTTCGCCATCAGATGCTTCCTCCTGACTTTCTTCTTTACTGCTTTCGTCTTTCTCCTGCGTAGTTTGCGTAGTTTGCGCAGTTTGTGCGGCAAGCTTCTCTTTTTCTTCCTCATCCATACTGTTCTGGGGTTCCTCTCCCTCTGTCAAAGGGGAAACAGAGACCTCTTTTTCCACTTTACCAGAGGATTTCCCCGTCTTCTTCTCCTGCTTTGCGGCAAGTTTTGCCGCACGGAATTCGGCTTCCACCGCTGTCTGGAGCCTAAGGCCTTCCTCCCCGAAAATTTTTCTTCTCTTTCTAAAGACAATAAGAAGAATGGCGGCGGCAATGACGCAGGCACCGGCAAGGAACCTCGAGATGCGGTAGGGGCCAAACATCAGACTGTCAGTCCGGATTCCTTCAATAAAGAACCTGCCTACCCCATACCAGAGGAGATACAACAGAAAAATCTGTCCGTCATATTTTTTAAATTTCTTTGAGAAAATATGTAAAAGAACAAAGCCCAGCAGACACCAAAGGGATTCATACAAAAAGCATGGATGTACCGGCATGGTGGGATCCACATCGATCCCCTGGTTTTTCAAAGAGGTCAGATAACTGTTGGTCCCCAGGCTGTACATTCCCCACGGCAGGCTTGTATTGGTGCCGAAGGCTTCCTGGTTCATAAAATTGCCCCAACGGCCGATTCCCTGGCCGATTAAAAAGCCTAGGCTGGCCAAATCCAGCATGGGAAGCGGTTTCACCCTTCTCCATTTACAGGCAAGATACCCGATTCCAAGGCCCCCGATAATCCCGCCGTAAATCGCCAATCCTCCCTCAGTAATGTTAATCATATCCAGGAAGGAACGGCCTTTATACTGATCCCAGGCGAAAATAACATAATAAACGCGGGCGCCGAGAATGCCGCCAACCGTGCCTAACAGCACCACATCGGTCATTTTGTCGGGGTCAACGCCAAATTTCTTACATCTGCAAAAAGCATAGATAATAGCCAACACCAATCCCAGGCCTATCAAAAGACCATACCATTTTACCTCTCTGCCAAAGAGGGTAAAAGCAACTGAATTGACATCAACCGTAAACCATGGGGCGCCAGTCTCGGGGTTCCCGCCAAAGGAAACCGGTCCCGAAAAGCTCATACTCACAACCATCCTTTCAAGCCGAAAACTTTCTGAAATTTATCCAAAACGGCAGAGCCATTTTTTCCGTGTCATCACTTAGGCAGGACAACCGACAGCGAGGAATACTCCTCCACCAGCTGTTCCTCCAGCCTTGCAGCCACATCCTGAAGGGAAGCATCCCGCACCGCGGCAATTTCATTTTCCAGACTTCTTCCCGCGAAGGAACATTCCATCAAATTTCTTGCGATGCTCTGCACATTTCCCAAGGAAGAGATCTTTCTCCCATAAACCGCTTTTTTCGCCCTTTCAAAAGCGCCGACAGGGATCCCCTTTTCTCTCAAAGAACAGATTTCCCTGTTAATTTCCTCCGTTACCCCGTCAGGATTGGCGGATTCGCCGCCGAACAGCACAGCGCGGGTACCAGGGATTTCAAAATATTCATAGCTGAAGGAAGGGTTAATCCAGCCCTTATCCATCAGTCTCCGGTACAGGGGAGAAGCCTCGGACGCCAACAGCTCCAGCAGTATTTCCGTACAGGCCAGCTCCTTTTCTGTCGCCCGTCTCTCTCCCGCCTTTTCCTTAAACCCCAGCTGAAAGAGCGGTACCGCCACTGAAAGTCTTTCCTCCACGCGCTTCTCGACTACTTCAAGCGGCTCCTCGGGGAATTTTTTCTCCACTTGAAAACCGCCGTCTTTCTTAAGCATTTTGTCTGTCAGTTCAAAAACCTCCTGAGGCTCCACCCGGCCGACTACTGTCAGCGCCATATTGCCCAGGCTGTAGAAGGTGCGGTAACAGCGGTATAGCAGATCCGCGGTGATTTTGGAGATGGAATCCACCGTTCCCGCAATATTAATCCTGACTGGATTTACATGATACATGGACTCCAAGAGTCCAAACAGAGCGCGCCATTCAGGATCGTCGTCATACATCCGGATCTCCTGGCCGATAATCCCCTGCTCTTTCTGCACAGTCTGCTCGGTGAAATAGGGGGACTGGACAAAATCAAGAAGAATTTCAAGGGACTCCTTAAAATGATCCGTACAGGAAAAAAGATAACAGGTTTTATCAAAGGAAGTAAAAGCATTGGCACTGGCGCCCGTCTTCGCGTAACGGGAAAACGCGTCCCCATCCTCGCTCTCAAAAAGCTTGTGCTCCAAAAAATGAGCAATTCCTTCAGGCACTGTGACAAAATCGGGCTCGTCCGAACGCTTGAATGTGGTATCAATGGAACCATAAGCAGTTCCAAACATGGCATAGGCAGAAGAATATCCATCCTTTGGATAAACATAAATCTTCAGGCCGGTTTCATGTGTTGCTGTATAATAGACATCCCCACACAGATGGTGAGCGGTAATTTCCATAGCTTCTCCCCCAATCGGACAAATTAAATCATATTAAAAACAAGCGGCTGCTTATCGTTTTTTCTCCTCTTCCTGACCGGCCAACAGATAAACGGTATCCAAAACCAGACTTTCCGCGCAGGCAATGATCTCTTCTCTTCCAATTTTTTCTACAGCCGCGGCTGCCTGTTCAGGACTGAGCACCTCATGGTCAAAAATCTGTCTCAGATACCAGTCCCCCAGGTACACCAGAGAATCAGACGTAGTGCGGAAGCTGTCCTGCATGCTCAGCTTGGCCGCCTGCAGTTCCTCCTCATCGAAATGCCCCCGGCGAATTTCATTGATCTGGTTCAGGATTTCTCTTTGAGCCGCCTCCTTATTTTTCTCCTCCACCCCGCTGGAAACATACAAAACTCCCTTGTTCCTCTCATACTGGGAGGAACAATAATAACAAAGGCTCAATTTTTCCCGTACATTCAAAAACAGCTTGGAATGGGGAGTCCCTCCGAGAACAGCGGAGGTAAGGCGCATAGCCATCACTTTCTCCGAGGGCTCGGCGATTTTCGTCCGGAACCCCATCACCAGTTTGGCCTGCGATACATCAAACCGCTCCACAACCTCTTTCACCTGTCCTACCGATTCCCTTACCATCGTACGACATGCTGGCGGCGCGCTTTTTCTCACCTTCTGAAAGCTGGACGCAAACTGTCTGATCACGGCGTCCGCTTCCATATCACCCAGCAACATAACTTCAATTTTTGCCGACTGCAGCAAGGAATTCCAGGCTCTCGCCGCAGCTTCCGCCGTCAGAGCTTCCACATCTTTCTTCTCCCCCAGAGGGCTAAGACGGAAGGCCTCCTTCTCAAACATGACAGAATCACAGCGTTTTTTTGCATAAACAC
>JAHZIE010000017.1:28816-42018 GCA_019419895.1 Clostridiales bacterium
AAATTCGGCCTGAATTTCCTCCAGCAGCTGACGTTTTTCCTGCTCAAAGTCCTCCGTGCGGAAAACGCCATTTTCCAAAACCGGGGAAAAGATCATGGACAGAAGCAGCTTGGCACACTCCTCAGAAATTTTCTCCCCGGTCAAAGCGTATTCATCCCGGATGGAATAGATGCACAAGGTCAGCGCCTGAACATCCCCTATTTTCTTCACCCATCCTCCCACTGTGGCCCCATACAGCTCGCTAAGCCTGCAATTGAAGGAAGTAAAATCGGGATACTCCTTACAAGAGCGCCGCAGGAGCTGCAAAGCCAGGGCATTGGCCGCCGCGGTCTTTTCCTCCAAGGGCACCAGAAAATTCACTGAAATAAAATTTGACTTATATTTTTTATCCTGAATATGGATCGCTTCCACACCGTCACAAATTGCGATTCTGTTTTCCTGCCCCATTCGTCTCAAACCTTTCCCTTTTCATCTGATGAACTCGCCCGCATTCCAGCGCGGCAACCAAAAGCGGCTTCAAAATTATACATATTTACAGTTATAGATACGCGAATATCTGTTTCCTTTTATACCAAATGATTCCTGGATCTATGACCTTAATCCGTGAGGTTATGATACGATATCCCCACATGAAACCCGGGATGTTTTGCAATTCAGCTTTCCCCTCTTACCAGTCGCCCTTTATTCAGCAAGCAAAGTCCCCTAATCATCATGCAAAAAGATGATCATAACCCGAATTACCGCCTGCTGGAAGATTGATATTGTTACTGTGCCGCAGAAGGCGTTTCACGCCGGCAGACATTCTTCCAAAGTCTCGAAATCAGGGATTTCGAGATTATTATACCATAGTCTTACCTTATTTCCAACAAAAAATTCAATTCTTTCCTCTCTTTCACCGTACAATTCTTCCAGAGAAAAACCTGATTGCACAATCAAAGAACGTGCAGTATAATAATTTTATATAATTTTTATCATCTGAAAGAATAAAGAACAAAACGGTCCGGTATAAACTAAAAAGGCAAGGTGACATCAATATGTTTGCCAAACTGAATAGCATGGGGCTCTTTGGCCTGGATGCCTACACCGTCCTTGTGGAAGCTGATTTATCCCAAGGACTTCCCGCTTTCGATGTTGTCGGCCTGCCCGACACCGCCGTCAAGGAGGCAAGAGAACGGGTGCGTTCCGCCATCAAAAACTGCGGCTTTGAATATCCCATCAGCCGCATTACGGTCAATCTCGCCCCCGCTGATCAAAAAAAGGAAGGAGCGATTTATGACCTTCCTCTTCTGCTGGCCCTTTTAAAGGCTTCCAAACAGCTGGACGCCTCTCTGGATGACGCTGTTTTCATTGGGGAGCTTTCTCTTTCAGGAGCCGTCAGGAAGGTAAATGGAATTCTCCCCATGGTCATCCATGCCAAAGAGCAGGGCTTTTCCAGAATTTTTATTCCCGCCGATAACCAGGCGGAAGGGGCTGTCATTACAGGAATTGAGGTTTTCCCAGTGGCCCATCTTCAGCAACTCATGGAGCACTTGACCGGAAGGGAGCAGATTCAGCCCGCCAAACCTTCCCCCTCCCAGGAATATCCGGAGCTGCTTCAGGCAGACTTTGCCGATGTGCGGGGTCAGCAGGAAGCAAAGCGTGCCTTGGAAATCGCATGCGCAGGCGGTCACAACGTTCTCCTCATCGGCCCTCCCGGTTCAGGGAAGAGCATGCTCGCCAAGCGTCTGCCTTCCATTCTTCCGGAAATGAGCTGGGAGGAATCAGTGGAAACCTCAAAGATTCATTCCATTGCGGGAATTCTTCCCCCGGGCGGCGGCCTGGTAACTGTCCGCCCCTTCCGTTCCCCTCATCATACCATATCCCCCGCGGGGCTTTCCGGCGGCGGCGCCATTCCCAGGCCCGGAGAAATTTCCCTCGCTCACAACGGCGTTTTGTTCCTTGACGAACTGCCCGAATTCTCCCGTGCCGCCATGGAGGTTCTCCGGCAGCCTATGGAGGACGGCAGAGTGACCATCTCCAGAGTAAACGCCACCTTGTCCTACCCCTGCAGCATGATGCTGGTCGCGGCCATGAATCCCTGCCCCTGCGGCTATTTCGGACATCCCACCCGCCCTTGCACCTGTTCCTCCACAGCTGTTTCCCGGTATCTTACCAGGGTCAGTGGGCCGTTGCTGGACAGGCTGGATCTGCACGTGGAAGTCCCCCCAGTGGAATTTGATTCCCTTTCCGCCGCCGCGAAATCAGAACCTTCCTCCAATATTCGTTCTCGAGTGAATAAGGCAAGGAAACTGCAGGCAAAGAGATATCAGGGCCGAGGCTTTTTCTGCAACGCCCACCTGCCGCCCAGCGTCCTTCGGGATTTCTGCCCCATGACTGCACGGGCCCAGCAGCTGCTGAAACAGTCCTTTGAAAAGCTTGGCCTGTCCGCCCGGGCCTATGACCGGGTTTTGAAAGTGGCGAGAACCATCGCGGATTTGGATCAGGCTGAAATCATCGACGCTGTCCATGTGGCGGAAGCGGTGCAGTACCGAAGCCTTGACCGGAAATACTGGACACAGAAATAAAAAATATGGGAATAATAAAGGCTTTCAAATCCTTCTGAACGTCTTTTTTTATCAAGGCGTTGAAAAATTTTACCTTTGCCTCACAATCTGAAAAATAGCAGCGTCAAGTCAACATTAGAAAAGAGGGAATCTATGATACGGGAAATCATAGCGGCAGATTACGACAACTTAATGAAATTATATACCCAGCTTCATGACAATCCGATACCGAAAGAAACAGCAGAAATAAAAGAAATCTGGGACAGGATTCTCCATGACAGGAATCATCATATTATTGTCGCGGAAGAAGACGGCAAGCTTGTCTCTTCTTGTGTTTGTGTGATCATTCCCAACCTCACCCATAAGCAACGGCCATACGCTTTGTTGGAAAATGTGATTACCGATGAAAATTATCGGAGAAAAGGATTGGCAACGAGATGTCTTGATTTTGCAAAAGAAATTGCTATCGCGGAAAACTGCTATAAAATAATGCTGTTGACCGGCTCTAAAAAAGAGAGTACACTCAATTTTTACCGGAAGGCTGGTTTTAACAGTGAGGACAAGACAGCCTTTATCCAAGGATTTAAATGTTTTTCCTCCTCTCCTTCCGCCGACGGCAGGCCGCATAAGGCTTTTTCCGTCTGTCATAAATTGGGGAAATGCCTGCTTCCCGTTCTTTTCAAAACACGGCAAAACCTATGATCTCAACCTCTTCCTTTCCTGGTCTTGACAAATAGAATATAAAAGCTTATTGTTCTGAAAGAGTACCATTCTATTGGCGTCTTATTTCCGTCTCTTCCCCAGCATCGCTTTTAGAGACAAATCCAATCCTCAAAAAACGCCGCTATGGATACAGGGCGATATAATGAGATTGCCTGCCGTTATCCCACATAAATTCATTTTTATTTTTGGCAAGGAACTATACAAACTCTGCCTATTTAGAAAATAAAAGAAAAGGAGTCTTGCAAATGGTAGTCCATATTGTTTTTTGGAAATTGAGAGAAGACGGAGAGGAATCAAAAGAACAGCGGATTCAGACAATGAAAGAAAAACTGGAAGCACTGGTTGGGATCGTTCCCGGATTGCTCTCTGCGGAGGTAGGAAAAAATTATAACGGCGGTGAGTATGATATCTGCCTTTTTTCCCGTCTGAAGGACCGCGCCGCCCTGGAAGGATATGCCGTCCACCCAGAACATTTGAAGGCGGCCGAATATGTCAGGGCCTCCACCTGTGGAAGAACCGCCGTAGATTATGACAGCGACGGCGAGCTTGACGATCCGGTGGATCCCTATTCCTTTTAATTTTCCCCGTGTGGATACCGTGGGTAAAGCTACAGGAACTGTCCACTGTCAAGAATGTCTCGAAAATTTTATTTTTGAATATGATAAAAGACCCCCCATGGCACCGCCATGGGGGGTCTTTCTGTCAAAAAACATCTCAATCGGCCTTTTGCGCTTTGGCTCTTTTTTCCTTGAACCAAACCCAAAAGGGCGAGGTAAGAAACACAGAAGTATAAAAACCTGAAATAACGCCAAAAACCATTGGCAGCGAAAAACTGATAATAGAATCCAGGCCAAAGAATAATGCTACAATGGTTACGCATAAGACAGCCATTAATGTGGCAACGGACGTATTCATTGTCCTTCCAAAGGACTGGTTGAGACTCAGATTGACCAGAGCCTTCAAATCCGATTTCGGGCCCAAAAGCCTGCGGTTTTCTCTGATTCTGTCATAGATAACAATGGTATCATTGAGAGAATAGCCCAGAATGGTGAGCACTACCGCAACAAAATTATCATTTAACGGAATGCGGAAAATGACAAAAGCAAAGTAAGCAATTAAAATATCATTCAGCAGGGCAAGCAGAGCCATCAGTCCAGCCGAAAGGCCGCCAATTTTTCTGAACCGGAAGGCAACATATACCAGCATCAGCACACCGGCCAAAATAATTGCGATAATACATTTGAGGAAAAATTCATTTCCCATGGTTGGATCCACCGAGTTGGACTCCAATTGACTGAAATCATTATCAGAAAAATTCTTCTGCAATACCGCAAGCATAGCCTCAGATGTTTCTACTGGAAGATTCCCTTCTCCCGCAATCGATACCGAAAGATTATTCTGGGGCTGATCTTCGCCGGGAACATAAACATTATAGTTATACTGAAGAGAAACTTCGGTTCCAACCGTTTCTTCCAGCAGGCTGTCCACCTTATCTCCGTCGATGTCTCCGCTGTAGGAATACTTGATAATGCTTCCCCCGGTAAACTGAATATCCAGTTTTGTACCGAAAGCAATATTGAAAATAATTCCAATGAGCAAAGCGCACAGGGTGATCAGCCCAAATACCTTACGTTTTCCAACAAAATCAAAATTTTTCAATTTTATCATTTGCGCTCACCCCCATACAGCCACTTATTCCGGAAGATCTTAAACTGGGAGAGGGATTTGAGCATCAGCCTGGAAGCCGTCACACCCATGATAAAGTTGAACACAACACCGATCAGCAGGGTGTAGCCGAAGGAATAAACAGCTCCGGTCGTAGTGGTTCCCGCCCAGAAGAGCACCGGGGTGAGCAGCTTATTCCAGAAGCTGTTGGGCGGCCCAAAGACACCCATGAGAATAACAGCGACAATAATCACTGTAACATTGCCGTCAAAAATAGCGGAAAAACTGTTGTGGGAACCGGTCTTGATAGCGCCGTCCAGAGATTTTCCAGCGCGAATTTCCTCTTTAATTCTTTCATTGGTGATAATATTGGCGTCCACGCCCATACCGATGGAAAGAATCATACCGGCGATACCGGGAAGGGTCAGCGTAAAGCTGTTAATATTCGGCAGGAAGCCGGATACACAGGCAATCATGCCGGCTACCTGCCCCAACAGGGCAATACCGCCTACAAAACCAGGCAGCCTGTAAACCAGCACCATAAAGATAAAAATCAAACCAAAGGCAATAATTCCAGCAATCAGCATGGCATTAAGCGCGGAGGAGCCCAGCTGGGGATTGATAGAACCGTAATTGGAGGTTTCCAGCTTAAAGGGAAGGGCTCCGGCATTGATCTGATTGGCCAGCTCCGTAGCGGTTTCAGCGGTAAAGCTGTCGCTGGTAATAGAGGCAATTCCATCTGTAATCTCAGCCTGTACAGCGGGGGCCGAAATCATTTCGTCATCCAGCCAAATAGAAATCACGCCCTTGGAAGGATAAAGCTCCTTTGTGGCGGCAGCGAATTTTTCCTTTCCTTCCCCGGTCATGGTGAGCTGCACCAGATATTGGGCAGTTCCCCCACTGGTATCCATAAGCGCTGACGCCGATTCGATATCTTCCCCTGTCAGGATAATGTTCGATTCTGTCTTTCCCGCAGGCTTGACGCCGATTACCGTGCCGTTTTCATCCACAACGTCCTCGGTTTCATCTCCCTCGCGGAAGGTGAGCATTGCCGTCATGGAAATCTCCTTAATCGCTTCCTCAGGGTTAAATTCCGTTTCGTCTGTTTTCCATGGGAACCGGACGATAATTCTGTTATTGTCATAGTCGGTATATAATTCATAATCTGTGATATGATTATCTACCAAACGAATGGAAATGATGGAATATGCGCCGTCCATCTGTTCCTTTGTCGCCTCCATGGCGTTTCCGTCATCGTCCACCGGGTAAAACGTGGCTTCCACGCCTCCCCTGATATCGATGCCCCAGCGAATATCATTTGCGCCTTTTATCTTCGTCACGCTTAAATCGCCATATTCGGTATGAATACCAAAAAAGGCCGCATAACTGACAAAAAGAATCAGCAGGGCAATGATGAAAAACACTGGCTTATTGCCTACCCGCTTCATGCGTCAACCTCCCGTATGTAATGTGAAACAAAATTTACCCACACAGAAATACTGCTCAAACGGAGTTCTGCCACAACTGGAGGCAGGCCGTTTCATCACAGGATCTTTTGTGGACGTAATACGTTAATTATATTGTTTTTGCACGGGAAAGTCAATCTCTTCCCCAACAAAAATTAGCAAATTGACTATATATCCCCATACAAGCTAAAAAATTTAAGAGAATATATTTTTATCCGCCCTTCTTCTTCCACGAAATCTTCTCAAATGAGGGACGGGGCGCCGAAAAAAATTTTCCTATTCTCTAAAGAAAGCCCCTCCGCCAACGGAAAAAAACCGTGTCGCAGATAGGGCTAAAAATGTTTATTTTTAATCAGGCGTAATCAGGCCAAAAGCTTTTCCACAGATGCCAGCTTGACACACAGACAGAAAAGCTCCATCGCCAGTTTCAATTCCTCAATTGGTGGGAAGGTAGGAGCGATTCGAATATTGGTATCCCTGGGATCTTTTCCATAGGGATAGGTCGCCCCCGCCGAAGTCAGCACAACCCCAGCGTCTTTGCATAGGGACACCACCCTTTTGGCGCAGCCTTCCATGGTATCCACACTAATAAAATACCCGCCGTTGGGTCTTGTCCATGATAATATTCCCGTATCGGCCAGCTCCTTGTCCAGCATGTCGAGCACTGTCAGGAACTTGGGCCAAATGATGGCACGGTGCTTCTTCATCTGTTCATAAATTCCCTCTACATTATGGAAATAGTTTACATGGCGAAGCTCATTCATTTTATCCGGGCCAATGGTCTGGGCGGCAATCCTCTTTTTGTCCCACTCCAAATTGTGTGAGGAGGCGGCCATAGCCGCGACTCCCGCGCCAGGAAAGCTGATTTTCGAGGTGGAAACGAACATTATGGGCAGATCCTCTGTTCCTGCCTTCACGCACTCCTCAAAAAGATTGAGAAGCTTGTCAGGCGTATCGCTCAAATCGTGGACGCAATAGGCGTTATCCCAGAAAATACGAAAATCCCCCGCCGCCGGCTTCAAGCGGGCAAACCTTCTGACAGTTTCATCCGAATAGGTGATCCCCTGGGGATTTGAATATTTGGGCACACACCAAATCCCCTTAATTTTTTCATCGGAGGAAACCAGCTTTTCCACCATATCCATATCAGGCCCCGTTTCTGTCATGGGCACTGTGATCAATTCAATTCCAAAATATTCGGTCACGGCAAAGTGCCTGTCATATCCAGGTGATGGACATAAAAACTTAACTCCGCCCTGGAGCATCCAGGGCTTTCCCCCACAGATGCCATGGGTCATAGCGGAAGAAATTTTGTCAAACATCATATTCAGGCTGGAATTGCCGCCAAGCACCACATTCTCAACCGGAACTTCAAGGATATCCGCAAAAATACGCCTCATATCCTCAATGCCTTCCAGTCCGCCGTAATTCCGACAATCCAAGCCTTTTTCCGTTTTATATTCCATGCACTTGAGCATGTCATTGGAAAGATCCAGCTGGTTCGCTCCCGGCTTTCCCCTTGACATGTCCAGTTTCAGATTTTTCTCCTGAAACGCCTTATAGCTGGCCGTTAACTCCCGATAAAGGTCTTCAAGCTCAGCCCTATCCATCAAATCATACCGTGCCATGCGTATCCCCCTTGCATCAGCTGCATTTTTTCTTTATTACTTTCCTTATTTTAATAGATATCAGCCTTTTTTGCAAGTTTTATTTATAATTCTTGCAAACGCTGAGTTTTGCTGTAGGAAGAGATCCTTTTTTCGTTTATTATAACGAAGGATATTCCACCCTTTTTCCTGGATACGCCCAGAAACTTTTGATAACATGCAAGCATCATCCTCCGCGGCTTTCAGCTGTTCTTTGTCATTTTTTTAAGGCAGATAGTCTAATGACGTATTCTTTCCCTTCATAATCTAATTTTCATCAAAGAACGAACGACGCGTAAAAATTTTTCCCTTCAAAACAAAAGCCCTCTCATGGCACATATTCCACAAGAGGGCTTCTATATTCCGGGTTTCTTTCCCCGTTATTCTTTCTCCGCCTTTCCTTTTATCAGGCCGCGGTATAAGGCGATATACTCATTGGCTGAACGGCCCCAGCTGTTGTCGCAGGTCATTGCCCGCTCAATGAGTCCAGCCCATTTTTCTTTGTCCTCATAGGCTTCTCTGGCCCTGAGCATGGCGTAATACATATCGTCCGCGTTGTAAGTCTGGAAAGTAAATCCATTGCCCCGGCCGTCCCCGCAGTCAGAAATAGAATCCTTCAGTCCTCCAGTTTCCCTGACAATGGGGACCGCGCCGTATCGCAGGGCGATCATCTGGGAAAGCCCGCAGGGTTCGCTCTTGGAGGGCATGAGGAAAATATCGGAACCTGCGTAAATTTTCCGCGACAGCTCCGGGACAAATCCCACACAACAACTGAACCGGCCTGGATACCTCTCCTGCGCGTCCTTAAAGAAATCCTCATACTCCCATCCGCCGGAACCAAGGACGACAAACTGGGCGTCCGTCTCATTCATAAACCGGTCCACCACATTCTTCACCAGATCGAGCCCTTTGTGCTCTACCAGCCTTGTAACCATGCTGTACATAGGCACATTGAGATTCTGCTCTAATCCCAGGCGTTCCTGCAACTTTCTTTTGTTGACAGATTTTTTTCTCCAATTTGCCACCGTATAGTTCTCATAAATATCCTTATCAGTTTCAGGATTATAGGACGCGGTATCGATCCCATTCAAAATCCCCGACAGCTTCCAGGCTCTCTCCCTCAGGATGGGATCTAATCCATAGGAAAACCAAGGATCCATAATCTCTTTGGCGTAGGTCGGGCTGACCGTTGTGACCCAGTTGGCGCTCTCAATCCCGCCCTTCATCAAATTGACCGTGCCACTGTATTCCAGAAGGCTCGCGTCTGAGTAGGGAATTCCCAGAACATCCTCAAGAATTTCCATTCCATATTTTCCCTGATATTGTATATTATGAATAGTAAAGACAGTCTTTATCCCCTGATACCACTCCTCTTTTCCATAAAAGAGGCTGTAATACACAGGTACCAAAGCCGCCTGCCAGTCGTTGGCATGGATGATATCGGGCCTGAAATCAATCATCGGCAGCATTTCCAAGACAGCTCTGGAAAAAAAAGCGAATCTTTCCGCGTCGTCATAATGCCCGTACATACCGCGGCGTTTAAAATAATACTGGTTATCTAAAAGATAATAAATCACCCCGTTATATTTTGCCTCAAAAATACCGCAGTACTGTCTTCTCCACGCCACAGGAACAGAGATGCTCCCCACAAACTGCATAATATCCTTTAATTCCTGGGGAATTTCATCATAGAGAGGCATCGCGACACGGCATCCAATCAGCCTTTGACGCAGGGCCTTGGGAAGGGAGCCCGCCACATCAGCCAATCCGCCTGAAGCCGCGAAGGGAAGCGCCTCGCTTGCAACGTATAATACTTTCATATCTGCATCCTCCTTATCTGCTACTTTATAGACGGTCAAACCTTACTGCCCTTGCGGATAAACACGGGATAAGAGTCAAAGCCCATCAATACCCTTTCCGAATGAATGCTCACATTTTTATCCATAATCACATAATTCAGATTGCTTCCCGCCCCAACCTCGCTGGACTGCATAATCACGGAATTGGAAACCTTCGCCCCTTTCCCGATATGGACGCCGCGGAAGAGAACGCAGTTTTCCACCTGCCCCTCTATAACGCATCCATCGGCAACAAGGGAATTTCTCACATCAGCACCCAGGCCATAGCGCGCCGGCATATCGTCCTTTACTTTTGTATAAATGGGCCGCATGGGATCAAACAGTGTCTGCCTGATCTCTCCATGGAGAAGCTCCATATTCAGCCTGAAATAATCTCCCATGCATCCCACAACGCCGCAATAGCCGTCGATCACATAACACATCATTTTGGCAATACCCACACCAGCCTGAAGGATATCCCTCTCAAAACTTTTCAGATTACGGGATTCCGCATAGGATATCAGCTGAAGCAGGTACTCTCTTTTCATCACATACATATTCAGGCCGTAGCAGCATTCTCCTTCCGGCCGGGAGGAAACCATAATTTCAGAAACCTGTCCCTCCTGGGTGCGGGTAATCAGAACAGCGCTTTCCTTCTGCGTATAAGCCCCCCGCTTGCATACAATGGTAATATCCGCCTTTTTGTCGATATGGTAATCCACAATATCCTGCACGTCAAGATTGCAGATAACATCACAATCACTGATAAAGACATATTCCTCATTGGACGCTTCCAAAAAGCTGCGGATGCCGGAAAACGCCTGGATCCGTCCCTCATATATTCCCGTGCCGCTGCCATAGGGAGGAAGGATAATCAGCCCTTCTCTTTTTCTGGAAAGATCCCAGTCTTTTCCCGAACCAACATGATCCATCAGGGAACGGTAATTGCTCTTGGTTATCACGCCTACCTTGGTGACACCCGAATTTGACATATTGGACAAGGGAAAATCAATCAGGCGGTAACGCCCCCCAAAGGGAACCGAGCCCATGGTTCTTCCCTCCGTCAGCTCCCGTATCGACTCATCATGCATATTGGAAAAGATAATCCCTAAAACATTATTGCCCCGCATCGTTATTTCACCTCCGCGATGTCCGCTTCTACCATTGCTTTCGCTTTCACTCTGGCGCCCTTTCCAACGGTAATCCCGTCTCCAATCACGGCAATGCCCCATTTTTCCCTGTCGAGAGCCTCTTCCGGCCTTTCACCGACCACCGCGTTTTTCCCGACGACGGCATTTTCCGCCACAATGGCATACTGTACAATGGCACCCTCTTCAATCACCGCCCCCGGCATGATAATGGAGTCGTTAACAACCGCGCCCTCCTTCACCGTAACACCCGAAAACAGAACGCTGAAATCCACATTTCCATAAATATTGCAGCCTTCCGCCACAAGGGAATTCTGCACCAGTGCCTTTTCAGAAATATAATGAGGCGGCATCACCGGATTTCTCGTATAAATTTTCCAGGACGGATCGGATAGATCCAGTTCCGTATTAGGGTTGAGCAGATCCATATTGGATTCCCAAAGGCTGTCGATAGTTCCCACATCCTTCCAGTACCCCTCAAATTGATAGGCAAACAGTCTTTCTCCCGCTTCCAGCATAGCGGGCAGGACGTCCTTTCCAAAATCATTGGAGGAATTTGGATTGGCCTCGTCCCTTTCCAAATAAATTCTCAGCTTTTCCCAGTCAAAAACATAAATTCCCATAGAAGCCTGATTACTTTTGGGTACTTTCGGCTTCTCATCAAACTCATAAATGGAATTATCGGGACGGGTATTCAAAATACCATAGCGGGAGGCATCTTCCATAGGAACCTCCATCACCGCGATGGTACAGGCCGCCTGGTTCGCCTCGTGAAAGGCGATCATTTTGGAATAATCCATCTTATAAATATGATCTCCGGAAAGAACCACCACATGATCCGGGTTATACCGCTCAATAAACTGAATATTCTGATAAATGGCATTAGCCGTTCCCTTATACCAGTCGGCGCCCTTGCTCCGCTGATAGGGAGGAAGCACATGAACTCCTCCATGCATGCTGTCCAAATCCCATGGCTGCCCGTTTCCAATATAATCGTTGAGTACCAGCGGCTGATATTGAGTCAGCACTCCAACTGTATCAATTCCCGAATTGACGCAGTTGGACAGCGGAAAATCAATAATGCGGTATTTTCCCCCGTAAGCCACAGCGGGCTTGGCCGTCTTTTTCGTCAGCACCCCCAGGCGGCTCCCCTGTCCTCCTGCCAGCAGCATGGCAATGGTTTCCTGTTTGGGATACATAGGTCATTCCTCCTTGATGTTAATTCCTGGCATTTATCCAAAAATTTTAATTTCTTATTCTTCCTTCCTGATTTCTCTGCCCTTCCTCCCACTCCCGGAATTCAAAAAAAGTTACGGACATGGGCGGCAGGAAAACCGCAATACTCTGCAAACAGCCATGCATGGGAATTTCTTCGCTTTTTATCTGACAACACATTCTATTCGGCGTTCCATCTCCGCCATAAATGGAAGACGCCGAACAAAAAACAGCCTGATAGCTCCCCCTTTTTGGGGCGCCAATACGGTAACTCTCCCTAACGGCATGCTGAAAATTGCATATAATCAATAAAAATCCCCCTTCGTCCCCCCAACGGCAAAATGCGTAGACACTTTGACTCCTGTCGTCGCAGGCTACCCAGGAAAAACCGTCTTCACTACTGTCCCGCTGCCACAGGGCGGGCTGGGTCAAGTAATAATGGTTCAGGTCTCTGGAAAATTCCAGCATCTCCCTTCTTTCAGCCTGTTCACAGCTTTCCCATTCAAGGGTACCGGCAAAATTCCATTCCCCTTCCTGAGCGAATTCGTTACCCATAAAGGTCAGCTTTTTCCCCGGATAAGCGATTTGGTAGGCAAGAAGGGCGCGCACCTCCAAAAGTTTTTCCTTCTGGTTTTTTCCCGGCATCTTTCCAAACAAAGAGCCCTTGCCGTAAACTACCTCGTCATGAGAAAGAGGGAGAAGAAAATTTTCCTGAAAGGCATAGGATATGGTCCATGGAAGGATATCGTGTCCGTTTTTCTTTCCTTCTTCAGAAAGGGACCAATAACGCAGGGTATCGTTCATCCAGCCCATATTCCACTTACAGGAAAATCCCCATCCGCTTTCCCGCGGATTTCCGGTTATCCTTTTCTTCATGGAGGAATCCTCCGCAATCAGGATCGACCAAGGGAATACCGACCGAACCATTTGCGCGAGCCTCCGCAAAAAAAGAGCCGCT
>JAHZIE010000017.1:42028-43992 GCA_019419895.1 Clostridiales bacterium
GGAGGCCAACGCGGCCACCCGCATTCCATCACAATGGAACTGCCTGAGCAAATAAGCCGCGCTTGACAGAAGAAAGCTCGATACCTCTCCCTTCGCATAATCAAAGCGCCAGGTTCCCCATTCTTTGCGGGAAGCGTTTTCCGGCTCCTCCGGTTCGTAGCAGGGGGCGCCGTCATATTCTCCCAACGCCCAGCTGTCTTTTGGAAAATGAGCGGGCGTCCAGTCCAGGATGACCCCGATTCCTTCCTCATGGCAGGCATCGACAAACTTCATCAACTCAACAGCCCGTCCAAACCTTGCGGACAATGCGAAATATCCCGTTGTCTGGTATCCCCACGACCTGCTGTAAGGATACTCTGTCAAAGGAAGAAACTCAATATGGGTATAGCCAATTCTCTTTACATAGGGCAACAGTTTTTTTCTCAGCCAGGCAAAATCCGGGATCCTCTCCCCATCTCTGCGCCAGGAAGGGACGTGCACCTCGTAAATATGTACGGGAGAGCTAGTTAAACGTTTTTTTTCCTGCCTCTCTCTCCAGCCGTTATCCCCCCAACGATATTCAGTTTCTTCCGTCAGCACCGCGATTCCATTATGACGGGGAAAAAACGCTCTTCCATAAGGATCCTCCTTCAAAAAGCTCCTGCCGTCCTGAGCGGTAATAAAAAAAGCATAGATATCACCAACCTTCGCCCTAGTCTGTCCCTCCCAGATTCCACCGCTGGAGACTTTTCGCATCGGACAGTCCCCCTTCTGCCAGCGGTTAAAGCTCCCGACAACCGACACCGCTTTGGCGTGAGGAGCCCACACACGAAACTTCCAAAGGCTGTCCGCACTGCCAGATTCTATTTTATGAGCCCCTAGGAAAGAATATGCCTGAAAATTTCTTCCTTTATGAAAGAGGAAAAACGCCTGATCCATCTTTTGCTGTTCTAATTTTTGATACTCCACGCTTTTCCCTCCTTTTATTAGCTTTATTTTATCAAATTACTATTTTGTTTTCAAGCATTTTTTGTTAAAACAACAATAACTATGGAGAAAATTCATTTTATTTTTTGTATAATTATTCTAATATCAATCGCATAACACAATAAGAATGAAGAATTCCCCTGCATATTGTTCTCTTTTTTCTCCTTTTCGAATTTCACAAATTATGATAATCCAGGCATCAGAATATTTTTGTCAAAAAGCAGGGAATTGTTATAATTTTTCCTTTTACCCAAAAATCCTATTACGGGATTTTGCGGAATATCTCTGAACATTACGGACTGGACTACCGTCCTCCTCCAAACAGTCTTTATCCAAACCTTCTCAGTACTGACACAGGCGTGCACTGAAATCAGACCATCTGAGTTTTTCTCCGCCTGTCCGGGTCAGCCTTTCCTCTGTAATTCCAAGCGGCTTCGTCAAAACAAAAGCAGCAATTAAGGATTTTTCCCGCTTTACTTCCTTGGCATGACAACAAATCCGACGTTCATGGAGAAGGTTTTCCCTTCTCAAATTTAAATGAGGAGGTAAAACCGCGAAAGGCGGCAGTTTCTTAAAGAAACTGCCGCCTTTCGATATTGAAATATAATAAAGAAGTCCACCCCTTCGCGGCGGCATCCTCCCATCACCGCAGAATGGTTCCTCCGCCGATAACAATATCGCCGTCATAAAAGACAACCGCCTGTCCAGGCGTTACGGAACGCTGGGGCGTATCAAAAATCACATGTACTCTCCCATCTGGCATGGAGACAACTCTCGCTTTCGCAGGTTTTGCCTGGTACCTCACCTTTGCCGTAGCCTCAAATTCCCCCGGGGGCTGGTCAAATAATATCCAGTTAAGATCACCTGCAAAAAGTTCCTGACGGTATTGGCTTCCTTCCTCACCCAGCACGACAGTATTGTTTTCGGGACATAGCCGGGTAACATACATCGGCTTTCCAAAGGCGACTCCCAAACCCTTGCGCTGCCCAACCGTATAA